>JAZKFA010000084.1:0-9539 GCA_040386655.1 Pseudomonadota bacterium
CACCATCACCTGTGGCAGCGGCCCGGCTGGCGCTACCTGCTTGATGACTTCCTCGCGGATCTGCACAGCGGGCATGACGTGCGCGCGACCGTCTTCATCCAGGCCCGCGCCATGCTTCGCGCCGATGGGCCGGAGGCCTTCCGTCCGGTAGGCGAGACGGAGTTCGCCAACGGCGTGGCGGCGATGTGCGCGAGCGGCGTCTACGGCGATATCAGGGTGAATGCCGGCATCGTGGGCCATGCCGACTTGCGGCTGGGCGACGCGGTGCGCCCGGTGCTGGAGGCGCATATCCGCGCCGGCGGCGACCGCTTCCGGGGCATCCGCCACATCGCGACCTGGGATGCGGACCCGGACCTGCTCAACCCCGCCTATCGCCCGGCCGAGGACATGCTGGACAGCGCGGGCTTCCGCGCCGGCTTCCGGCATCTGGGCGAGCTGGGGCTCAGCTACGATGCCTGGCTGTACTTTCCCCAGATCCCCCGCCTGGTCGCGCTGGCACGCGCCTTCCCCGAGACGCCGATCGTGCTGGACCATTGCGGCGGCATCCTCGGCATCGGCGCCTATGCCGGGAAGGGTGCGGAGAATTTCGCGACCTGGCGCGCGAACATGGTGGAGCTTGCCACCTGCCCGAACGTGATGGTGAAGCTCGGCGGCCTGGGGATGCGGCTGCCCGGCTTCGGGCTGGAGCAGGGCGAGATCGCGCCATCCTCCGAGATGCTCGCCGATGCCTGGCGGCCGTGGATGGAGACCGCCATCGATGTGTTCGGCACCAGCAGGTGCATGTTCGAGAGCAACTTCCCCGTGGACAAGGGCGGCTTTGGCTATGCGGTGGGGTGGAACGCCTTCAAGCGGCTTGCGGCCGAGGCCAGCGAGGATGCGAAGGCGGACCTGTTCTGGCGCAGCGCGTCGAGCTTCTACCGCCTGCCCGCCATCGCCTGATCAGAGCACCGGCTCCAGGCCCAGCCCGATGCCCGGCGGGACCGCGATGGTGCCGCCGATGGGGTTGAGTGCGTCGGCATACGGCGCGCTGTCGAGATCGGCGTAGTATACCTCGATCGGCTCCTCGGCCTCCGTCGCGGCGAGCAAGTGCAGCGTCGCGAGCAGGCCAGGCCCAAAATAGGGCGAGTGCGGCACCATGCGGATGCCGGCCTCCCGCGCCATCTTCCCCACCGCGAGCATCGCGGACAGCCCCAGCTTGCTCACGCTCGGCTGTACCACGTCGACCGCGCCCGCCGCGATCATGGCGCCGAGTTCGGCGACGGAGCCCGTGCATTCGCCGGCGCTGATGGGACAGGGGCCGCCGGCGCGGACGGCGGCGATGGCGGGGAAATCCTCCGGCGGCCAGACCGGCTCCTCGACCCAGGCGATGTTCATCCCCGCGACCGAGGCGCAGAAGTCGCGCGCCTCGGCCACGGAGTTCCAGGCGCAGTTGATGTCGAGCATGAGAGGGATGTCGGCCGGCGCGGCCGCGCGTGCTGCGCGGATGCAGGCGAGATCGACCTCGTGCAGCTTGACGCGGCGATAGCCGGCATCGACCGCGGCGCGGGTGTTGCGCGCGACGTCGTCGGGGTTGCCGTAGCGCAGGAGGCTGGCATAGGCGGGAACGCTGCGGCGCGCCGCACTGCCCAGCAGCGCATGCAGCGGCTTGCCCGCCGCCTTGGCCGCGATGTCCCATAGCGCGATGTCGATGGCCGCGATCGCGAAGGACGCCGCGCCATTGCGGCCGAAATTGTGCAGCCTGCGCTGCAGCCGGTGCCCCAGGCCCGCGATGTCGCGGGCATCCTCCCCGATGCAGGCGGGGGCGACTAGGCGATCGAGGGCGTCGCACGTCGTGTCGACCAGGGTGAAGCCGAAGCCCTCGCCCCAACCATGCAGGCCGGTATCGGTCTCCACGCGGACCAGCAGCGTATCCATGTTGCGCAGATGCAGATTGCCGCCGGCGCCGGCCACGCTCGCGCCGAAGGTGAAGGGCGTGCGGTGGATGTGGCTCTCGACCTTCACGATGCGCATGGCATGTTTCCCTGGTGTGTTTTGAGCGATACTCGCACCGATGGGTGGCGCGCAGAAGCCGCACTCCGGGAGGGATGACATGAACGCCTTGCACGCGATGGCCGCGGCATTCATCGGGCTGCTGGCGCTGCCGCTGGGGGCGCAGGATGTGTACCCTTCTCGGCCGATCCGGCTGATCGTGCCGTTTGCCGCCGGTGGGCCGAGCGACATCGTCGCCCGCCTGATCGGGCCGCGCATGGGGGCGACGCTGGGACAGCCCATCATCGTCGAGAACCGGCCGGGTGCGGGCGGGGTGACGGGCGTGGAAGTCGCGGCGCGGGCCGCGCCGGATGGCTACACCTTTGCGATTGGGAGTGCGGGCGGGCTGGCCATTTCGCCGCGGCTGGATCGGGGCACGACCTATGACCCGCTGCGCGACCTCGCGCCCATCACGCTTGCGGTGCTGGTGCCGGAGCCGCTGGTGGTGCCGGCGGCGAGCCCGTTCCGCACGCTTGCCGACCTCATTGCGGCGGCGAAGGCGCGGCCGGGCGCGCTGAACTATGGCTCTGCAGGGTCGGGTTCGATGCCGCATTTGGCGGGCGAATTGCTGCGCAACGCGGCGGGCCTGGACGTCGCGCATGTGTCCTACCGGGGAGGGGCGCCGCTGACGACCGCGCTGCTGCAGAACGAGGTGCAGCTGGGCTTCGCGGACCTGCCAATCCTGCTGCCGCATATCCGCGCCGGCGCGCTGCGCCCGCTCGGGGTAGGGACGGAGCAGCGTTTGCCCTGGCTGCCCGACGTGCCGACCATGGCGGAGCTCGGCCTGCCGGGTGTGGATGCGAATAACTGGCACGGGCTGGTCGCCCCTGCGCGCGTGCCGGAGCCCATTCTGGTCGCATTGCACCGCGCCGCCGCCGAGGCGCTGCGCGAGCCGGGGATAGCGCGTCTGCTGCATGATCAGGGCGCGATCCCGGGCGGCGACACGCGGGAGAGCTTCGGACGCTTCCTCGCTGCGGAGCTGGACAAGTGGGGCGCGGTGATCCGGCGCGGCAATATCCGCGCCGACTGAGAGAAGCGCCTCCGCACCCCTCGTCAGAGACAGGAATGCGCCAGGGGGCTAGGCGCTGCCGCACGGCTTGTGTATGCAGCGGCGCGCACCACGGTTCGCCGCGGTTGCGTGTCTGAGACTGTCCCGTTCGTCTAGAGGCCTAGGACACCAGCCTTTCACGTTGGCAGCACGGGTTCGAATCCCGTACGGGACGCCAGAAGCCTACGCAATAATGGCATCAGGCTTCCAGGAAGGCCGTGGCCCCCACATCCGGCCCCATACCCCGGCTGCGGATTGCAATCGAATTAGATGATGGGCTGCATCGGTTCTACGCCAGTCGGTACGCCACCACGACGCGCCGCCTTCACCCAAGCACCCATCGATCGATCCTGGGCGTCCTGCAGCGTCGCCGCATAACCAGCGCCATCCTAGACCATGACGAGCGGTGAGAGGGTTGCGCCCGATGCCAGTCAACGCGAGCGAAGGGGTTAGTGCCATCTCCACCCAGTCGGCGCGGTTTTCACTCGCGAGGGCACGGCAAGATCTGATGCCCTGAGGCATTTGCCCGAATATTGCAGGCTCGCGTCACGCCCTGCGAACACCGCGCATTGCTCTTCGGACGACTGGGAGACTACCTCCCAACGGAAGAGCGACTCGCATGCTTCACGCATGCATTGGCACTTGCCTGGCGCGGGGTGACCGATGGCCCCACCACCGTCGCCTCGCGCCTGCGTGCAGACCTACGGATGCTTGGCGCAACCACGGCTGACATCACCCGCACCTCGCGCCGATCGAATGGGTCCTGCATTGTCGGACCTGAACTTGGCACTTGGCTGTGCCTGGGTCGAACTCATCAGGCTCTTCGCGGGCCTGCTGTCTGCTCGGAGTGCGGCTGGCGCCGCGACGGTGATGTTTGGCTCAGACCGCCGGACGCGCCATGCGCCCGGCGTCAGACATCCTCGCGGCGCATGAATATCCAATAGCCTCCGCCGGTGGCGGATTGCACCCGAACCGTGATTTGGCGCAGGCGGTCGCTGAAATCGCCCGTCCAGGAAAATTCCAGGTCGAGCTTGCCGCTCTCCAGCGCGCGATCGATCCGGCCACGGAAGCCCGCCTGGTTCATGCAGGGAGCAACGGTGGCAAAGAACTCAAGGCCGAGGCGCGGCAGGTCTCCCGAGCCGGAAAGCCGCCGCTCGGTCAGGTTGTAAATCAGCACGGTGCCGCCGTCATCAAGCCTGATGGCGCCGAAATCGAGTGTGTCCAAAGCATCTGGCGGCAGCGATTCAACGGCGAGGGCCAGGTCGGGCTGATCGAATGTCGGCACACGCGCTGCGTTCATGGGTAACCGTTAAATGTTGCCGGCGAAGTAGGCAATTCCGACAAGCTCGGTGGGCCGGTCAGCACCTTCAGCTGCCAGAGGCAGGATCAGGCGCTCGAACGTCACGGGTTCGCCGTCTTCCCCGAGGCCATAGCGAGCGTAGTCATGGCTGGGCACGCTGAACCGAGCGCAGCGTTCGTAAACACCAGCAAGCCCACCCAGCGCCTCGTCCCCCTGGGTGTCGCCGGCTGCGGATTGTTCTTCCGCGGGCCGACCGCTGCGTTGCGCGAGTGCCGTCCCCAAGGTGAGAAAGCGGAAGATGGGACCACCTCCCGTGCTCTCGACCGCCACTCGGAAGGCGTGTGCCGAGCCGCCCAGCGCGGAAAGGTCAAATGCCTCCGGACTCGGCAGCAAACCGCCACCGGCATCCACCAGCCGCCGCCATGAGACATAAGCTTCGCGAAGCTCCGGCCGCCGCAAGCGGGCCAGCAATCTGTCCCGTGGGCGGATGCGCCGGAGGGCGCGCAGCACCCGGATGCCAAGCTGTGACGGGGTGAAGGGCTTCGCCAGCACGGTGCCAACCTCCAGCGGATAGCGGTCGGCATAGCCCGAGACATAGATCGTCGGCACACCCGGACGCTTGGTTTGCAGGTGGGCGACAAAGCCCGGCCCGTCGCCGCGCGGCATGGTGATGTCGGTGATGACGAGATCAAGCTGCGATGCGGCCATTGCTTGAATAATCGCCGCGCTGGCGCCGCCCGCCTCCAGGACTTCGTAGCCGAGGTCGCGCAGCATGGTGGCGGTGACAAGCCGAACGCCTGGATCGTCGTCGACAAGGAGTATGGTCGCGTTGCCGTGCAGGGCTGCGTCCTCGTGATCGTCGAGGAGGGGAGGCGATACTGCTTCGTCAAGTGCGCGCGGCAGCCAGAGCTCCACCAGCGTGCCCTCCCCCGGCGCACTGGTGATCCGCATGCCTCCGGATGCGTCCTGTACGAAGCCGCGCACCATGGCGAGGCCCAACCCGGTGCCCTGGCCCCGCGGCTTGGTGGTGAAGAAGGCTTCGGCTGCTCGCTCCAGGACCTCCGGCGACATGCCGGGGCCGGTGTCGCGCAGGCTAAACACCACGTAGTCGCGGCCTGGGACGATGCCGGGCGGCAACTCCTCTCCATCATCCGGCGTGGTATTGCTCGCCCGGAGGTACAAGGTACCGCTGCCTGCCATGGCATCGCGCGCATTGGCCGCCAGGTTGAGCAGCGCGACCTCCGCTCGATGCGGATCCACCAGCACCGGCCAAGTGTCGGGAGCGGTCTCCAGTTCCAGCCGGATCCCGGCACCGACCGCCTGCCGCAGCAGATCGTGCGCCGCGGGCAGCATCGCCGCGGGCGACACCGGCACCGGAGTTCGATCCTCGCGCCGCACGAACGCCATCAACTGCCGGATCAATGCCGCCGCGCGCTCCGCTGCGCTCATCCCCGCCTTGGTAAATTCAACGATCTGCGCATTGCCGCTGGCCCGCCGCTGGATCAACCGAAGGCTGCCCATGACGACGGCCAAGACGTTGTTGAAGTCATGCGCCACCCCGCCGGTGAGCTGGCCCAACGCTTCCAGCTTCTGCGCCTCCATCAACGCCCCCTGCGCGTCCTCGCGGCGGCGCATCTCCGCGGTCAGCTCGGACGCGGCCAAAGCGAGCGTCTGCGTGCGGTCGGAGACCAGCGCCTCGAGCCGATCATTGTCGATCTGCAGCGCGGCTGCGGCCTGCTTCTCGGCATCGATGTCGACCACCACGCCGTGCATCGCCAGCGCCGCGCCGTCGGCGCCGTAAACCGCACGGCCGTGCAAGCGACGCCAGCTCAGGCTGCCATTTGGGCCCCGGATGCGGTGATCGGCGCGGAAGTCGCTCCGCTCTGACAGTGCGTGGGACAGCGCGGCCTCTAGCGCTGGCCGGTCGTCAGGATGAACCGCCTCGAGGAAGACCTCACCCGCCAGCACCGGCATTTCTGGCAGGCCATAGAGCTGGCACATGCGCGGCGATGCACTGACCAGATTTGTGCGAAGGTCCCACGAGCAGGTGCCGATACTGGCGCCGGCAACGGCGAGGCCCAGCTGCTCCTCCGCCCGGTCGAGCGCCGCCTGTGTCTGCCGCAGCGCGTCGATATCCGTGCAGGTGCCGACCCAACGGAGGATCCGTCCGCGGGCGTCGCGCTTCGGCACCCCACGGCATAGGAACCACTTTGGCACGCCGTCATGGCGCAGGAAGCGGTACTCCGCCTCGAACTGCGTCCCAGTAACGACGGCGTGCTCCCAGGCGGCAACCACACGCGCGCAGTCGTCATGGTGGAGAACCGTGGCCCAGCCCTCGCCCAGCAGGGCGTCGGCGGAACGGCCGACGAACTCGCACATATTCGCGTTGACGTAGCTGGTTCGGCCGTCGGCGCCGGTGACGAAGACGAATGCCGGAACTGCCTCCGCGAGGCTGCGGAACCGTGCTTCGCTCAGGAACAATTCAGCGGCAACGCGTTCCTGTTCCGTGACGTCCTGGACCACCACGCCGACGCCCCAGATGCTGCCGGCCACATCCCGCGCGGGCTGGAAGGAGGCCCGCCAATGGCGTTCTTGCGGGTCCGCGGCTGTGAGCCCGGTGAGAGCCAGGTCGCGGGTGCTTTGGCCATTCAGGGCGGCGCGGTAGATCGGCTCGAGCTCCGGCCACAGATCCGGCACCACCTGGGCGACGGTACGGCCGACGTGCAGCTCGGCCGACTGGCCGTTCATCTCGGCCAGGGCGTCGTTGACATGGCGGAAGCGGAGCTCCCGATCGACGATGCCAAGCCCCACCGGCACTGCGGCGTAGACGGTGGCGAGTTCGTCCACCGCCCGTTGGAGGCTCGCACGGCTGGCGGACAGCGCCAGTTCCGCGAGCTTACGATCGGTGATGTCGATGTTGACGCCAAGAAAGCGGGCAGGGCGCCCGGCAGCATCGTGCAGCGTGGTTGCCCGTGCGGAGAGCCAGCGCACCTCGCCGTCACGGCGCAGGATGCGGAACTCGTCCTCGTAGCTGCCGCCGGCAAGCCCAGCCTCTACGATCGCGCGGGCATGGTCCCGGTCCTCCGGGTGCACCCGCGTAAGCCAGGTCGCAAAGTCGATCATCGGCGCGTCCGGCGGCAGCCCATAGATCCTGCGATAGGCGGGGGAACCGCTGGTGATGCCGGTAGCAAGGTCCCAGTCCCAGACCGCGAGGCCCGTGGCATCCTGCACCAGCTGTGCTCGCACATCGTCATGGTGCCGCGCCGCTTCCGCCGCCTTGCGCGCGGTGATGTCAAAGTCGATGCCCACCACGCGCACCGGCCGGCCGGTACCGTCGCGCTGCACCGTGCCGCGGCTCAAGACCCAGCGCCAGCTGCCATCGGTTCGGCGCATCCGGAACTCGGTGTCGTAGGGCGCCTCGTTGGCTAGCGCCTGGCCGAGTGCGGCCTCGACCCGTGGCAGGTCGTCCGGGTGGATCAGGCTGCGGAATGCATCCGCTGTGCCGCCGAAGCCGCCCGGCGGCAGGCCGCAGGCTTCTTCCAGCCCCTCAGACCACTCGACCGCGCCAGTGGTGATGTTCCAGTCCCAGAAGAACATGCGCGCGGCGCCGATCGCCAGCCGCATCTGCTCATGCGCCGTGGCAAGGGCGGCTTCGGTGACCGACCAGGCGGAGAGGTCGACAACGAAGGCCGCCGCAGCTCCCGTCTCGGCATCGGTGAAGGCAAAGAATGTCAGCACTGGCACGCGGCTGCCGTCCGGGCGGACGTACTCCTTCTGGTAGGGCGTGCAGCCGCCCAAGCGGATGGCCTCGGAGATCGCGGCTTCGTCGCGGCCGATCAATTCAGGCGGGGTGAGATCATCCCAGCGCACACGGCCGGCGAGCAGGTCAGCCCGCGTCATCCCGATCATGCGAAGAAAGGCATCATTGGCGTCCAGGACCCGGCCGCCGGCATCAGACCTCACCATGCCAACCGGGCTGCCGTCGAACAGTGCGCGCAGGTCCGTCGCTATCCCTTCGGACCGGGCCATCCGCACCGCAAGCGCGTCGGCAAGGTCACTCAACTCGGGAGGGGCGCCTACCAGAGGCCCGCTGCCGGGGTCGCCCATCTGGCGAAGCAAGGCGGCGAACCGACGCGCCATGGCCAGGCCGATCAGCAGGCTCAATGCCAGCAGAACCCCGCCCAGCATCGCGCTTTGGCGCAATGCGTCCCGCAGCGGAGCCTCGAAGCTTGCCACAGGAACGGTCAGCTTGGCCCAATAGCCGGTCTGCGGCGCCTGGGCATAGGCGGAGACAACCGGGGCGCCTTCGAGCCACGAATAAGCGAAGGGGACCATTGCGGCGCCGCTCTGCATGGCGGCGACAACCTCCGGCGGCGGCCTGTCACCGACTGTGTCGGACTCCCTGTGGGTGCGTGCGACGATGGTGTGTTCACGGTCCAGGACGGCGGCCACTGCACCCGGCGGCAATCGCTGCTCAGTGACGGCGGCCAGCAGCCTCTGCCGCTGCAACAGAAAGCCGAGGACGAAAGCCGGGGGCGAGCCAGCTTCGCCGCCGGGCACCAGGACCGGGACAGCAATGCCGACGGCGCCGGCATGGCTCAACGGCGCCACGAACAGGTTGCCGATCGCAGTACGTCCTGTCGCGAGGGCTTGCCGGGCGGGGCCGGTGGCGCGAACCGGCGCCGTGCCCCGGTCTGCCAGAACCGCGGTGCTGCGCATCACCACACCGTCCGGCGCGATGAGGTTGATGGTCTGCGCAGCGGCGGCATGGGCGACCGTGCGCATCTGTATCTCGAACGCATCGAAGTCGCGATTTGCCAAGGCGCCAGAAGCGGCGAGGGTCGTCAGTACGCGCTCCGCGTTGGCAAACTCGCGATCAACAAGGAGCGCGGTGCCGTGAGCAAGGGCCACCAGCGCCGCTTCCGCACGTTCGCGATCGGCCCGATGCTGGTTCCAGACGGCCACGGCAGTGAGCGCCAGGAGAGGCATCGAAACCGCGAGGATGAGCACGACAACCCTAGCCGCGAGCGGCAGGCCACGCGGTCGTTCTTTTTCGATCCGCGCAACAGCCCCCGGCGGCTTGGCGGGGGCGCGCACATGCACTTCATCGCCTGGTTGCATCACGGCGTAGGTCCTCAACCACGTGCGAAACAGGGCCGAAAA
>JAZKFA010000085.1:0-10167 GCA_040386655.1 Pseudomonadota bacterium
GTCGAGGACCACGCCGCGCTGATCCCCGGCGCCCGCGCGGCGCTCGACTGGTGCGCGGCGCGGGGCATCCGCATCGGCTCGACCACTGGCTACACGCGCCCGATCATGGACCGCCTCGCCCCCCTTGCCGCCGCGCAGGGCTTCGTGCCCGACGTGATGGTCTGCGCCGGCGACCTGCCCGAGGGCCGCCCCGCGCCGCTGCAGATGTGGTTCGCCATGGCGCGCATGGGCCTCTGGCCGGCCGCCACCGTGGTGAAGTTCGACGACACGCCCCCGGGCCTGGGCGAGGCGCGCAACGCCGGCTGCTGGGCGGTGGGTCTCGCGCTCACCGGCAACATCGTGGGCCTCTCCGCCGAGGATCTGGCCGTCCTGCCAGAGGCCGAGGTCGCCGCCCACCGCGCCCGCGCCACGGCCGAGCTCCTGGCCGGCGGCGCGCACCTGGTCATCGACTCCATCGCGACGCTGCCCGAGGCGCTCGGGACCGTCGACGCGCGCATGGCCGCGGGAGAGCTTCCTACCTGAACACCCAGTAGGGGATGGAATTTCCCTTTTTGACTGAGATTTTAGTATTTCCGACTTTCATCCTTGTGTAGGTTCGCCTTCTGCATCGCCGGAGGCTGCCCGATGTTCGACCTCGATCGCTTCATCGAAGAGATCCGCCAAACCCTTCACGAGCGCTCGCGCCAGGCGATGAAGCAGGTGGTCGCCCGCGCCGTCAGCGACCCCAACGGCATCGTCCGCCGCCTCGGCGCGCCGGAACAGGCTGGCATCCAGGTCCTGCACAAAAGTGCAGAGTTCACCGGTATGAACATCGCCTGGGCGCCGCAGCAGGTCACGCTCGCGCATAACCACCGCCTCGCCGCCATCATCGGCATGTATGCGGGTCGTGAGGACAACGTCTTCTGGCGCAAGCTGCCCAATCCCGAGAAGTACCAGATCGAGGTCGCCGGCGGCGCCGCGCTCGGCGTCGGCGACGTGGCCTTGCTCGGCCGCGACATCATCCATTCCGTGGTAAATCCGCTCGGCCGCATCAGCGCCGCCATCCACGTCTATGACGGCGATTTCTTCGGCGCCGACCGCTCCATGTGGGATCCGGAGAACCTGTCCGAGGCGCCGTACGATGCATGTGTCGCGTTGAAGGGCATGGCGATCCACTAGCCGCCTAAAGATCGGGCAGTTCCGGCGGCGGAGGCGTTTCTCTGAACCGCCACGCGGTTGTCACGCGCACGACGCCGCGAGCACTCTAACCCTTCCGCACCACGGAGGGACCACCATGCTCAAGCGCGCGCTTCTCGCACTCGCCCTGACCAGTGCCTGCGCCACGGCAGAGGCCCAGACCCGGACCCGCCTCACTGTCTACACCGCGCTGGAGACGGAGCAGCTCGCCCCACTCAAGGCCGCCGCCGAGGCCGCGGTGCCCACGATCGAGATTGCCTGGGTGCGCGATTCCACCGGCGTCATCACCGCGCGGCTGATGGCCGAGCGCACCAATCCCCGTGCCGACGTGATCTGGGGCGTGTCCGCCTTCTCCCTGCTGCAGATGGAAGCGCAGGAGATGCTGGAGGCCTACACTCCGCGCGGTGCGGAGGCGCTGCGCCCCTCCATGCGCTCCGACCGCTCGCCCATGACCTGGACGGGCATGGACGCCTTCGTGGCGGCCATCTGCTTCAACACCGCCGTCGCCTCGCAGCGCAACCTGCCGCGGCCGTCCACCTGGGCTGACCTGCTTAACCCCGCCTATCGCGGACAGATCGTGATGCCGAACCCGAACTCCTCGGGCACCGGCTTCCTCACCATCGCCGGCTGGATCGGCGCTCAGGGGGAGGCGCGGGCCTGGCAGTACATGACTGGCCTGCACGAGAACATCCAGGTCTACACCCACTCCGGTTCCGCGCCGTGCAACAACGCCGCGCGCGGCGAATACGGCATCGGCATCAGCTTCGACATGCGCGCGCTGACGCTGCGCAACCAGGGCGCGCCGATCGACATCATCATCCCCACCGACGGCGTCGGCTACGACCTCGAGGCGACCGCGATCCTGCGAGGCACCCGCAACCTCGAGGCGGCGCAGCGCCTCGCGGATTTCGCCGTCTCCCGCCCCGCGATGCAGATCTATGGGCGCTGGTACGCGCTGCTCGCGCTGCCCGGCGTCGAGGCCTCGGTGCGCGGCTATCCGCCGGAATTTGAGCAGCGCCTGGTGAGCCAGGACATCCGCGCCATGGCCAATGAGCGCGAGCGCATCCTGCGCGAATGGGCCACCCGCTTCGACGGCAAGTCGGCGCCGCGGTGATGGATTCCGGCGTCGTCGGCGCGGAGGCAGTCGCGCCCACCGCGCTCGCCGCTCCGCCCTACCTCGTCATTGCGCAGGTGGCGAAAAGCTTCGGCACCTTTGCCGCCCTGCACCGCGTCAGCCTCTCCATCACGCAAGGCGAGTTCGTGGTGTTCCTCGGCCCCTCAGGGTGCGGGAAGACCACGCTGCTGCGCGCGATCGCGGGGCTGGATCCGCCGACCACGGGGTCCATCACGCAGGGCGGGAGGGACATAACCGGGCTTCCGCCGGAGCAGCGCGACTTCGGCATCGTCTTCCAGTCCTACGCGCTCTTTCCCAACCTCTCCGTCGCTGACAATATCGGCTATGGCCTGCGCGGGCCTGGCTGGAACCGCGCCCGCATCGCCGCCCGCGTGGCCGAGCTGCTGACCACCGTTGGCCTGCCCGAGCAGGCCGCGAAATACCCGGCCCAGCTTTCGGGCGGCCAGCAGCAGCGCGTCGCCCTCGCGCGTGCACTGGCGAACGAGCCGGGCCTGCTGCTGCTTGACGAACCGCTCTCCGCACTGGACGCCATTGTCCGCATCAACCTGCGGCAGGAACTGCGCAGCGTGCAGCGGCGCCTGGGTGTCACCACCATCATGGTCACCCACGACCAGGAGGAGGCGATGAGCGTCTCCGACCGCATCGTGGTGATGTCGCAAGGCCGCATCGAGCAGGTCGGCACGCCCGAGGAGATCTACCGCCGCCCGGCCTCTCCCTTCGTCGCGGGCTTCGTCGGCCGCTCCGCGCATTTCGCTGCCAGGGTCGACACGCCGGCCAACACGCTCGTGACGCCAGACGGGCTGCGGCTGGAGGCGCGCGGCCTGGCCCATTTGCTCTATGGCACAGGCGTCGAGGTCTTCATCCGCCCCGAAGATGTGCGCATCGGCCCCGAGGCCGCCGCGATGCGCCACCAGCCCGGCGTCGTCACCCACATCGAATTCATGGGCGCGCTCAGCCGCGTCTCGCTCGAGGTCGGGCGGCTGCGGCTCGACGCCGATGTGCCGGCGGGCATGGTCGCGTCCCTGGGCGCGGCGGTCGGCGCCACGCTCCCCGCGGCCCTGCCGCCCGAAGCGCTGATGGTTTTCCCCACGGATGCCTAGTGCGAGTCTTCCCGCCTCGCTGATCCCCGCACAGCGGATCGTGCGTCCGCGCCTGTCGCGCGCGGCCTGGATCATGCGCGCGGGGCAATGGCTGGCGCTGATCGCGCTGGCGTTGACGCTGCTGCTGCCAATGGCGGTGCTGCTCAGCCGCGCCTTCTCGAACCAGGCCGGCGACTTCGTCTGGCTGGTGAATTTCGCGACCTACGTGACCACGCCGGCGCTGTTCACCGCGGCGTGGAATTCGGTCTGGACGGCCGCGCTCACGACCCTGCTCGTGATCCCGCTTGCCTTCGGATACGCCTATGCGCTCACCCGCAGCCGCATGCCCGCGAAGGGCCTGTTCCGCGCCGCGATGCTCATCCCGGTGCTCGCTCCCTCGCTGCTGCCGGCCCTCGCGCTGATCACGCTGTTCGGCAACCAGGGGCTGCTGCGCGGGGCGCTGTTCGGCTACCCGCTTTACGGCCCCGTGGGTGTCATCATGGCGCAGGTCTTCGCCTGTTTCCCCCATGCGGCGCTGATCCTGACCGTGGCACTCGGGACCGCGGACGGGCGACTGTACGAGGCCGCCTCCTCGCTCAAGGCCCACCCGTTGCGGGTGTTCCTGACGGTGACGCTGCCGCAGGCGCGCTACGGGCTGGTCTCCGCCGCCATCGTCGTCCTCACCCTTGTCATGACCGATTTTGGCATCCCGAAGGTGATCGGCGGCCAGTTCCCGGTTCTCGCCACCGACGTCTACAAGCAGGTGGTCGGCGCGCTCGACTTCAACATGGGCGCGGTGGTCGGCATCGTGCTGCTGCTCCCCGCTATCGCCGCCTTCCTGATCGACCGCTGGGCGCAGCGCCAGCGCGAGGCGACAATGTCTGGCCGCGCCGTTGCCTACACGCCCAAGCGGCACCGCATGCGCGACGGGCTGTGCCTGCTGCACTGCCTGGTCGTCGCCGGCGTGCTGCTTGGCCTCACCGGCGTGGCCATCTGGGGCTCGCTCGTCACCTTCTGGCCGTACAACCTCACGCTCACCGCGGCGAACTATGCCTTCGACAGTTTCGATCCGGCAGGCTGGGGCGCGGTGTGGAATTCGGTGAAGCTCGCCACGCTGGTTGCCATCATCGGCGCGCCCCTGGTTTTCACCATGGCCTGGCTGCTGGAGCGCGGCCCACAGGGCGGCCCAATCCCCCCGCTGCTGCGCCTGGCCGCCACCCTGCCGCTGGCGATCCCCGGCCTCGTGCTCGGCCTCGCCTACATCCTGTTCTTCAACCATCCGGCCAATCCGCTGGAGTATTTCTACGGCGGGCTGGCTATCCTGGTGGCCAATTCGCTGGTGCATTTCTACACCGTCGGGCACCTGACTGCCGTCACCGCCATCCGCCAGCTGGACCCGGAATTTGAGGCCGTGGGCGCCAGCCTGCGCGTGCCGGTCTTCGTCACCTTCGGCCGCGTCACGGTGCCGATCTGCCTGCCGGCCATCCTCGATATCGCCGTCTATCTGTTCGTCAACGCGATGACGACGGTGAGCGCGGTGATCTTCCTTTACGGCCCCGACACCAAGCTCGCCGCGATCGCGGTGGTGCACATGGACGAGGGCGGCCAGGGCTCGGCGGCGGCGGCCATGGCCTGCACGATCCTGGCCATTACATCGGCGGTAAAGCTGGTTCATGTCGCGATGGGGGGCGTGGTCAACCGCGCGACCCAGGCCTGGCGCAAGCGGTGAGCGGCACGCCTCGGCAAAAGCCGCATTGCGCGGCTGGAACATTGACTGGGCGCGTCATGGGCCGGAACGCTTGTGACCGCGCCTGCCCTCGGCAAGATCACCATCATGGCTTAGTGCTTACCAGGCAACCGCGGCGGGCGATGCGTTTTCAGCCCAGGGTCGCGCAATCATCACGCATTTGTCGCGCTCGCGGCGCTAGCCGCTCCACGGTCGGGTGTGCTGCAACGCCAACGTCAAGCAAAGGTCAGGTCATCGCCCCATGACGCCACCGAACGGGACTTCCTCCATCGCCGTCGACCAGAAGGGCGCGGCCGCGCCGGCCAAGGGTGGCCGCGGCGCCATGCTGTTCTTCCGCCGATGGATGGCGCACCCGCTGCGGATGGGCTCCATCATCCCATCCTCGAACGCGCTGTGCACGCGCGTGGTGCGCCAAGCCTGGCCGAAAGATGGCGAGGTGGTCCTCGAACTCGGCTCCGGCACCGGCGTGGTCGCCCGTGCCCTGCTCGCCGCCGGCCTGTCACCGGACCGCCTGGTGGTCGTCGAGATCGAGCCCGACATGGTCGAAATGCTGCGCGAGACGCTGCCCGGCGTGACCGTCATCCAGGGCGATGCTCGGGAAGCCGCGCGCCTGCTGCCCGCCCGCTTCCAGGGCCGCGTCGGCAGCGTGATCTGCGGCATCCCGCTCGTGCTGCTGCCGGTCCCCGAGCAGCGCCGCTTCATCGATGCAATGGATGCCGTGGCACCGGGACGCGGCTTCATCCACTTCTCCTACTGCGTCACTTCGCCGCTGCCCTACAAGAAGCACGCGCTGGTCGCGAAACGCGAGGAATGGACCCCGCTGAACTTCCCCCCCGCGAGCGTGTGGCGCTATACGCCGGGCGCGTAGCGCGGCGCGCTTTGCGTGCCCTCAGACGGCGGGCGCCGCCTCCGGCGGCTTGCCTTACGCCGGACTGCCGGCGTCGGCCATTCGGCCTCGCGGTGCGCGCGAAGGCGCGTCCCGATTGGGTGCCCTGAGCGCATCACGCCAGTGGCGTGCCTGCGTATGACGCGCGTGTGTCGTTGCACGAGCGACGTTCGGCCAGTCGGCCTCGCGGTGGGCGAAGGCGCGCTCTGATTGGGTGGTTTCCGGCGCGCGTTCCGCTACACCCCCCGCCCTGCCTTCTCCCCGGCCAGCAGCGCCTTCTTCCGTTCTACGCCCCAGCGATACCCGGTCAGGTCTCCGCCCTTGCCCAGCACCCTGTGGCAGGGCACCGCCAGCGAGACCGGGTTGGCCGCGATCGCCCGCGCCACCGCACGCACCGCATCCGGCCGGCCGAGGCTTTCAGCCACGGCACCGTAGTGGGTCGTCTCCCCAAACGGGATTGCCTGCAACGCTTCCCACACTTGGCGTTGGAAGGCGGTACCGCGCAGGTCCAGTGGCAGGGCCAATGCCGCGCGGGGTTCGGCACAGAAATCCACCACCTGCTGCACGATCGAGCGCAGCGCTTCATCGGCCTCGCTGACTCGCGCATTCGGGAAGCGCGCGGCGAGGTCCCCGCGCAGCGCCGCCCCATCCTCGCCGAAGCCGATGAAGCAGATGCCGCGAGCGGTCGCCCCCACCAGCAGCGGCCCCAGCGCGCTGTCGGCGAGTGCAGCACGGATATCCTCCCCAGCGCCGCCTCGCCGCGCCGCGCCGGGCGTCATGCCCAGCACGCGGGAGGGCTGGCCGTACACGCGGCTCTCGCTGCCATAGCCTGCCTCGGCCACGGCGTCGGCCACGCGGGCGCCTGACGACAGCGCCTGGCTGAGCCGCCGCGCGCGCACATTCTCGGCATAGCTGCGCGGCGTCACGCCGGTGATGTCGCGGAACATCCGCAGGAAGTGGTGCCTCGCGTAGCCCACATGCTCGGCAAGGCGTGCGAGGCCGGGCATCGCCTCCTCCCGCTCGATCAGGTCGCAGGCGGCGGCGACGGCGGCGGCGTGCAGCGCGGCGCGATCGCCCTTCGGGTCGCAGCGGCGGCAGGCACGGAAGCCCGCCTCCTCCGCACTCGCCACATCGGCGAAGAAGCGTGTGTTGCGCCGCAGGGGCGGGCGGGAGGGGCAGCCGGTGCGGCAAAACACGCCCTGCGTGGTCACCGCATAGAAGGTTTCGGATGGCGCGCGGTCCAGCACGGCCTGCCAGAGCGCGGCGTCGGGATCAGCCAGGGGTGTGTTCATGTCCATGCGCCCTTGTCCCATGCTGGCCGTGGCCCCAGCCATCCGCCCATTGCGCCGACATGACATGGGTGGCCCGCAAGGCCCCCGGTTCCCAAGCCGCGCGCCGGACGCCATGTTAGAACCACCTTGGCCTCAGGCCCGAGCGGCCGTGCCCATCGAGGAGGATCGCGATGCCCACCCAGACACTCGACGCGCTGATCATCGGGGCCGGCTTTTCCGGCATGTACCAGCTGCACAAGCTGCGCGACGGGCTGGGCCTGGATGCGTTGGTGTTGGAAGCGGCCGAAGGCGTGGGCGGCACCTGGTACTGGAACCGCTACCCCGGAGCGCGCTGCGATTCCGAAAGCCACTCCTACTGCTACGCATTCTCCGACGATCTCATCCGCGAATGGGAATTCTCCGAGCGCTATCCGGAACAGCCGGAGATCATGCGCTACCTCAACCATGTCGCTGATCGATTCGACCTGCGGCGCAGCATCCAGTTCAATACCCGCGTAACCGGTGCGCGATACGACCAGGACGCGAACCTTTGGCACGTGACGACCTCCGCCGGAGAGAGCTTCGCCGCCACCTACCTGATCACCGCGGTCGGCTGCCTGTCCACGACCAACACGCCGGACATGCCGGGCTTGGCGAGCTTCAAGGGCCGCACGGTCCATACCGGCGAATGGCCGCATGAGGGGCTGGCCTTCCTGAACGGCAAGCGCGTGGGGCAGATCGGCACGGGGTCCACGGGCATCCAGGCCGCGCCTGTCATCGCAGAGCATGCGGCGCACCTGACCGTCTTCCAGCGCACGCCCAACTACTCCGTTCCCGCGCGCAACGCGCCGCTGTCGGAAGAATTCCGCCGCCACGTGCGCGAGAATTTCGACGAGATCCGGGAGATCATGCACTCCAACACGAACGGCCACGCCTTCCGCATCACGGAACGCTCGGTCTTCGACGTCGACGAGGCCGAGCGCGAAGCGATCTATGAAGCCGCATGGGAGAAGGGCGGGCTGCAGTTCCGCGCGAATTTCTCCGACATCCTGACCGACCTCAAGGCGAATGCGACGGCCGCGGAATTCGTCAAGCGCAAGATCCGCGAGATCGTAAAGGACCCCAAGACAGCGGCGCTGCTATCGGACATCGACCACCCCTACGCCGCCAAGCGGCCGCCGATCGACAGCTTCTATTTCGAGACCTTCAACCGGCCCAACGTCGCCCTCGTCGATGTCCGCTCAAACCCGATCGAGAGCATCACGCCCGACGGCATCCGCCTGCGCGACGGTACCGAGCACAAGCTGGACATCATCGTCTTCGCGACCGGCTTCGACGCCATGACCGGCCCGCTGCTGAACCTCAACATCGAGGGCCGCGATGGGATAACGCTGCGCGAGGCTTGGGCCGCCGGACCGCGCAGCTACCTCGGCCTGCAGGTCGCGGGCTTCCCCAACCTGTTCACCGTGACCGGGCCGGGCAGCCCCTCGGTCCTGTGCAACATGCCCGTCGCGATCGAGCAGCATGTGGACTGGATTACTGACTGCATCGCCAAGCTCCGCGCGGACGGCATTGCGAAGATCGAGCCCAAGCCGGAGGCGGTGGAGGACTGGGCGCACCAGGTGAATGCCGCCGCCGACGAGACGCTGCTGCCGCAGGCGTCGAGCTCCTGGTACCTGGGTGCCAACGTCCCCGGCAAGCCGCGCGCCTTCATGCCCTACGCCGGTGGGATGGCCCGCTACCGCCGCATCTGCGACGACGTCGCCGCGCGCGGGTATGAGGGCTTCGCGCTGAGCCGGTAGGCAACGGCCCCGGCCTTAAACCGGGCGCGCCTTCGCGCGTACCGCGAGGCCGAATGCCGGTCCTCCCGCGAGCCAAGCGTGCTAAGCGCGCGCCCGGCGCTTGAGGGCGTCACGTCGGGGCGCGCCTTCGCGCGCACCGCGAGGCCGAATGGCCGAACGCCGGCAGTCCGGCGAGCCAAGCCGCGGGAAGCGGCGCCCGGCGCCTGAGGGCACAAAAAACTGCCGGACATCCTCTCGGATATCAGGCGACCTTTCTGATCGCCCCCTCTTCCGTCTCCAGCCGCCGCACGCCCACCACCTGCCCGAGGTTGCCCTCCACCAGGTGCACCATGTCAGCCTCCATCACGCAGGCGATCTCGACACGCAGCATCGTCCCCTCGCGGCGCGCGGTCATCAGGTCCGGCGTCAGGTCGCGCTTGGCGAAGGGGTTGAGCATGCGCGGCAGCAAACCGGGCTCGGCATCGGCGAGCACGCGGAAGCGCACGGCGAGAAGAACGGTATCGGACATCGGGGAAAAACCTTCGGAAGGGATCGAGACGAGTATGCGAACCGGCCGCATCGCGCCCCTGCGGGCGCCGGTCAGGCGGCCGGGGTTTTAATTCGCGTGACTGTTCCGAAGGTCGTCATGGCGGAAGGCTAGACCCGCGCATCCCCGCAGGTCCAGCACGAAAGCCATGCACTCTAGGCAGCGCTGCGTGGCGCGATGCGCTGGGTCACCCGCCCCGGAGCCGCGGACCAGGCGATGGTCCCCGCCGCACCGCAATGGGCACAGTCGGGCTTCCACGCCTGGTGCTCGGCGCCGCAATCCTCGCAGCGCCAGCGCGGTTCGGGGGGTGCGTTTGCCGCGTCGCGCAGCCAGCGCGCCTGTCCGGCGCGGGCCTCGGGGCTGTCGCCATGCTCGGCCTCCTCGAGTTCGGCCAGCATGAGGTAGGCGCGGCGGTCGCCGCCCTTCGCTGCGGCTGCCTCCAGCTCGCTCCGCGCACGGCCTGTGAGGCCGGCGTCGAGTGCCACGCGCGCCATCAGCAAGCGGCTCTCGGGGTGCTCACGCGTCGTGTGGATCAGATCCTCCAC
>JAZKFA010000086.1:0-2597 GCA_040386655.1 Pseudomonadota bacterium
GAATGCGGCGGCTACCAGAAGCCCTAGCAGTGCGAGGCCAAGGCGCAGGCGCGTCATGCGGAGATCCGCGGATCGATCGCGCGCTGCGCGAGGTCGGCGGCGAGCGTCGCGAGCATCGTCACCAGTGCCACCAGCAGCAGCGCGAGCAGGGCCAGGTTATAGTCGTTCCCCATGATCGCGTCGTAGATGAGCTTGCCCATGCCCGGGCGGGCAAAGACCGTCTCGGTCACCACGGCGCCGGAGACGAGCGCACCGGCGTCGAGCGCCGCGATGGTCAGCACCGGCACCGCGGCGTTGGGGAAGACGTGCCGCCACAGTACGCGTGGACCGGATGCGCCCTTCGCGCGCGCGGTGCGCACCCAGGGCTCGGCCAGCGCCAGGCGCATCGCAGCGGCCGTGTGGCGCGCATAGGCGGCGATGTTGGCGACGGCGAGCGTGGCAACCGGCAGCACCAGGAAGCGCAGGCCGAGCCCGTCATCCGCGGCACCGCCCGCCGGAAGCCAGCCGAGTGTCACAGCGAACAGGATGATCAGCAGGATCGCGAGCCAGAAGGACGGCATCGCTTGGCCGAGGATGGCGACCGCATCGACCCAGGGGGCATTGCGCGGCCGTGCGGCCGCCAGCACGCCGAGCGCGACGCCACCAGCTGCCGCAATGGCGAGAGCGCAGCCCAGCAGTACCAGCGTCGAGCCCAGTGCCGGCCACAGCACCTGCGCTGCGGGGACCGCGAACAGCCGAGAATAGCCGAAATCTCCACGCAGAACGCCCATGGCCCAGGCGCCGTAGCGCGCGAGCAATGGCCGGTCGATGCCGTGCAATGCGCGCAGCCGCGTCGCATCCTCCGGCCCCAGGCGCGGGTCGCCGGCAATGGCCAGGTCGATCGGGTCACCCGGCATCAACCCGATCAGCGCGTAGCTCGCGAAGGAGAGCAGCCCTAGCAGGACCGCGATCTGGAGCAGCCGGCCCGCGATCACCGGACGCGCCACCCCTCCGCCCAGAGCGAGGAAGCGTTGAGGTGCCCGGTCGGGCGCACGCCGTCGAGCCAGGCCGGCCAGACATGCGCGTCCGAACGGAACCAGAGCGGCAGTGCCGGCAGCTCCTCGGCGTAGATCGCCTGGAGGCGGCGGAACATCTGGATGCGCTCGTCGCGGTCCAGCTCCTCGGGCAGGGCTTCGAGCAGCCCGTCGAGTTCCGCGTTGCGGAAGGCGCCGTAGTTCTGGCCCGACCAGTTCCGTTCGGCGCGCGGGATCTCGTCGGAATGCAGCGTCGTGCGCGGCACGCCCTCGGGTCCGCTGATCCAGGCGAACATGACAGCGCCCGTGAAGCGGCGGCGGGACAGGGTCTCGGCGAACAGCACGCGCGGCGGCTCGTTGCGAATGCGCGCCTCGATGCCCACGTCGCGCCACTGCGCCTGGATCACCTGCTGCACCTGCTCGCGTGAGCGGTTGCCGGCGGTGGTCATCAGGTCGATGGACAGGCGGTCCCCGCCGGCCTTGCGGCGCATGCCGTCTGGGCCACGCCGCCAGCCGGCCTCATCGAGCAGCGCGCCCGCACGGGCGGGGTCGTGCGGCCAGCGCCGGACATCGGCGTCGCTCATGGGGTCGAGCGGGTTGACGGAGGAATGCGCCACAGGCTGCCGACCCTCGAACAGGCGCGCGACGATCTGCGCGCGGTCGAGCGCCATCAGCAGCGCCTGGCGCACGCGGCGGTCCGCGAGCGCGGGATTGTCGTGGTTGAGGTCCAGGTGCTCGTAGACGAGGCCCGGGCGGTATTCGTAGCGGAAGCGCGCCCCGACGCGGCGTTCCAACGCAGCCACCTGGTCGAGCGGCAGGCCCAGCTCGCCCGCGATCATGTCGATCTGGCCGGCGAGGAGCTGGGCCTCCATGGCGGCGGTGCTCTCGATGGTGCGGATCTGGATGCGGCGAAAGGCAGGCGCGGCGCCGCTCCACTGCGCGTTGCGTTCGAGCGTGACGCCGGCGCCGGGCTGCACGGCGGTGATGCGGTAGGGACCGTTCCAGAGGCCGGGATTTGCCGTCTCGGTGTCGTAGGCGGTACGGGTGCGATAAGTGGCGGGTGCTGCTTCCCACCGCGCGCGCTCGATATGCGCGGGCAGCGGCTGGAAATCGCCCGCAGAGGCAAACTCGAACGTCAGCTTGTCGAAGCGCAGCGTGACGGTGCGGGCATCGACGATGATCAGCTCATAGGCGCTGCGGTAGAATTCGGCCGGGCCGATGCCCGTCGCGTCGTTGCGCCCGGCCTCCCAGGCAAAGCGCAGATCCTCAGCCGAGACCGGCACGCCGTCGCCCCAGCGCAGACCCTCGCGCAGGCGGTAGGTGACGCGCACGCCGGAGCGGCCATTGGCGGCCGCCTCGCGCACGGCGAGACCGTTCTCGAGGCTCGGCAGTGTCTCGCAGGCGAGGCAAACCAGGCGCCAGTCGGCGTCCCAGGCGGTAAGCGGCCGGCGCGCGAAGCCGAGCACGTAGGACTTCGCCGCCATGCTCTCGATGTTGGGGTGGAAGGTGGAGGGGAACTGCGTGATGCCGATGGTGAGCGTGTCGCGGGTCTGGGCAGCGAGTGGAAACACCAGCAGCGTCAAT
>JAZKFA010000086.1:2607-27070 GCA_040386655.1 Pseudomonadota bacterium
TGTGGCAAGCAGGAGCGTCGCGGCGAGACAGACGCGCCAGAAACCCATCATTCTTCTCCTGCTGCCCTTGGTTTGCGCCAGTGCGCGCCTTACTCCATCCCCTTCGGCTTCGCCTCCGCCAGGCTGCCGATACCGCCATGGCTTTGCGACCAGCCGACCGGATTCTCCAGGAATTTCCGCACTTCCTTGAGCGCGGATTCCGAGAAATAGGGTCGCTCCCGGCACACCTCCAGCACATCCCACCAGGTGCACAGCGCGTGCAGCGAAAGGCCCATCTCCTTCATGGTCTCGAAGCTGCCGGGGAAGACGCCGTAGTAGAACACGACGAAGGTGTGGTCGCAGATGGCACCCGCATCGCGCAGCGCCTTGCAGAAAGCGATCTTGCTGGCGCCGTCGGTGGTCAGGTCCTCGACCAGCAGCGTCTGCTTGCCCTCCGGCACGTCGCCTTCGATCTGCGCGTTGCGGCCGAAGCCCTTGGGCTTCTTCCGCACATAGGCCATCGGCGCCATGAGGCGGTCGGCGATCCAGGCGGCGAAGGGAATGCCCGCGGTCTCGCCACCCGCCACGCATTCGATGGATTCAAAGCCGATGTGCCGGCCGATCTTCTCGGCGGCCAGGTCGCAAATGCGCTTGCGCGCGCGGGGAAAGAAGATGATGCGGCGGCAGTCGATGTAGACCGGGCTCTTCCAGCCGGAGGTAAAGGTGTAGGGTTCCTCGGGGCGGAAATTAACCGCCTTGATTTCGAGAAGGATGCGCGCCGTGGTCAGCGCGGCATCTCGGTCCCAGTCGGAGGCATGGGTGGCGGACATGGCAGGTTCCCTTCGCTCATCCCCTGGTAAAGCCCGCCGCGCGTGACGTCCACCGATCCTGCCATCTGGGTGCTGGCCGACCCACGCGCGGGCACTGCCGCCCAGGCGCTCGGCATTGCCGAGGCGATGGGCGAGCCCTTCCGCACCATTCCACTCGCCTGGTCGCCCTGGGCGCGGCTGCCGCTGCGCTGGGCGACGCTCATCGGGCTGAGCCGCGATTGCCGCGCGCAGCTGCGCCCGCCTTGGCCAAGTCTGGTGATCAGCGCCGGGCGCCGCGCCGCGCCGGTCGCATTGTGGCTTGCGGGGCAGGGGGTGCGGACGGTGCATTGCATGGACCCGGGCTTTGCGCGCGCCCGCTTCGACCTGCTGGTGATCGGGCGGCATGACGAGCCGCCTGCGCGCGCAAACATCCTCCCCATCCTCGGCGCGACGCATCGGATGTCGGCCGAGCCGTTGCGCGTTGCGCGCGAGACCTTCGCGGAATTTGCAGCACTACCGCCGCCGCGCGTGGTGCTGCTGCTCGGCGGGCCGGTGCGAGGCAAGGGGATGGACCCCGCCATCGCGACCGCGATCGCCGCGCAGGCCCGGACGTTGGGAGCGAGCGTGCTGGCCAGCGCATCCCGCCGCACCGGCGCGGCAGCTACGGATGCGCTCGCCAAGGCGCTGGACGGGGTGCCGCACCGGCTGTTCCGCTGGGGTGACACTGGGCCGAACCCCTATGCCGGCTTTCTCGCCTGGGCCGATTTGCTGGTGGTCACGGGCGACAGCGTCTCGATGCTGAGCGAGGCGCTCGCGACCGCTGCGCCGCTGCTGATCGCCGATCCCGGCGGGCTGGGGCCTCGGCATCGTCTGCTGTCCGAGTCGCTGGTCGGGGCAGGGCTGGCGGCACCGCTCGGCACCGGCACCCCACCGGGCCCGCGCGCCGTGCTGGATGAGACGGGGCGCGTCGCAGCGGAGGCGCGCAAGCTGATGGTGCGCGGCGACGCAGGCGGTGATGCTGGTGCGGTGGCGCTGAGTCGCCCGCGATGAAGCGCGGCCGCACCCGGTTCCGCCGGCCTTCCTTGCACCGCTCAGCCGATACGCGCTCTGGCGCCCGCTTATATGGTGCCGCTACATAAGGTTGTTGCAGCGCCTAGGCTGCGCCGGCCGCCAGGGAGACCAGCTTGCGCATCGCCGCCTTTACCATGGTCTACAATGAGTCAGATTCCCTCACGCCTTGGATCAGCCACTATGGTCGGGAATTGGGGCGCGAGAATCTCTACTGCATTGACCATGGATCGGATGACGGTAGCACCGGGAGTTTGGGTATTTCAGTTACCCGCTTCCCACGGCGTCGCGATTTCGACACGGCCGAGCGATCCTTCATAATCGCGAATTTCCACGCCTCGCTTCTCCGCAATCATGATGCGGTCATCTTCACAGATGTCGATGAGTTTCTGGTGGTCGATCCCGCGCGCTCCGCTGGGTTGCGGCAGTTCATCGCCGCCAGCAAAGCGCCCGTCCTGCGCGCAATGGGTCTCGATGTGTTTCACGAACGGAAGGTGGAAGCCGCCCTTGACCAGCTGCGGCCAGTCCTCCAACAGCGGCGTCGGGTGAAGTTCGCCAAGCATTACTGCAAGACACTCGTCGCCGGCGTGCCCGT
This sequence comes from Pseudomonadota bacterium, assembly GCA_040386655.1. Lineage (GTDB taxonomy): Bacteria > Pseudomonadota > Alphaproteobacteria > Acetobacterales > Acetobacteraceae > Plastoroseomonas. The sequence goes on from JAZKFA010000086.1 coordinate 5,059, forward strand.
CCGCTGGGGTCCCGGTTTCCACGCTTGTTCGGTCCATGCGCAGCCGCAGCTTCACCTCCTTCTCTTCCATCTGAAGTATGCCGACCGCGACATCTTTGCCCGAGCCGTCGACTCGCGCCGCGCCGTCTCGCGATCGGCGACTGACATCGAGAAGGGTTATGGATATCAGTGGCGCATGCCTCAGGGCGCCTATTTGAATCTTGTTTATTCAGACCACACTCTTTGGCCGCCAGGTGGCGATGCAGCTCTCGAGCCTTTCGATCCGTACCTCGCGCACTGGCAACAGCAGATGATGGAGGGCGCGCCTATTCCCGATGAGTGGCGTACACCGCCGTCGGTCATTCCTGGGCGTTTCGCCAATACCATACCCGGACTTGCCTAGCCCCGGTATTGCCGGAGACCGAGCGCAGGCGAGGGGCTAGCGGTTGAACTGGACATGACGGAGATCATGAAGAGGTCGATCTACCTCAAAGCTGCGGCGAGAACCGCGCCATCAGCCATGGCAGAAGAGGGCACGCATCGAGCGTTGCGCGGGGCGTGCACGTGGTGACGCAGCAAAGATGTTGAACAGCAGCCTGCCCGGGCTCGAAGGAGGCGGGACTATCATCGTGCGCTGGGCTTCGACCGGATGCTGTGCCGGATCAGCCCTGCATGAAGGGCGCGAGGTTGCGCCGGATCCGCGCGAGTACGCTCTCATCGGTCGGCGGCAGTGGGAAGGCTTCACCGGTGATTGCCTCGTAAACCTCGATGTAGATGCGCGCGGCCTCCAGGTTCACCGCATCGGGGATTTCGGGGATTGGGTCCACATAGGGATCGCAGCGCGCGACGACCCAGCTGCGCACGAAATCCTTGTCGAAGCTCTGCGGCGCCTCCCCGGCGCGGTGGCTGGCGGCGAACCAGTAGCGGCTGGAGTCCGGGGTGTGGATCTCGTCGGCGAGCAGGATCTGCCCGGCCTCGTCGAAGCCGAATTCATATTTGGTGTCGGCGAGGATCAGCCCGCGCGCGGCAGCGACCTCCCGCCCGCGCGCGAACAGCGCCAGGGCGCGGGCGGAGACTTCCTCCCACTGGGCAGCGGTCAGCAGCCCTTCGGAGAGGATGCGCGCGGCGTCCAGCTCCTCGTCATGCCCGGCGTCGAAGGCCTTCGTGGTGGGCGTGATGATGGTCTGGGGCAGTTTCTGGTTGGCCAGCATGCCGTCGGGGAAGCGGTGGCCATACATCTCGCGCCGGCCGGCCTTGTACATGGTCAGGATGGCGGTCGAGGTGGTGCCGGCCAGGTAGTCCCGCACCACGATCTCAACGGGCATGATGGTCAGCCGCTTGCAGACCAGCACGTTCGGATCGGGGTAGGCGACGACATGGTTGGCACACAGGTCGGCGGTGCGCTCGAACCAGTAGCGCGCAAGCTGAGTGAGCACCTGGCCCTTGAGCGGCACCGCGGTGAGGACGCGATCGAAGGCGCTGAGACGGTCTGTCGCGATGATGATGCGCCGCCCATCGGGCAAGTCGTAGTTCTCGCGCACCTTGCCCCGGTAGAAGCCGGGCAGTTCCGGGATGTGGGCATCGCGCAGCGCGTGCCCGGCGTAAGGGAGGAGATCGGCCGGGGTATGGGTCATGCGCACCGTCTTAGCGCGGCGCATGGCGCGCGAGAACCGGCTGCCTCTTGCCGCGCGGGCCCCACGGCGGCACTCTCCGCCCCCTTTCGGCAGGACCACGCCCCATGACAAGAACGCACCGCATCGCCGTCATTCCCGGCGACGGCATCGGCAAGGAAACCACGCCGGAGGGCCTGCGCGTGCTCGACGCCGCCGCCCGCCGCTTCGGTTTCGAGCTCAAGCTGACGCATTACGACTGGTCCTGCGCGACCTACGAGGCGACGGGCAAGATGATGCCCGATGACGGCATCGACCAGCTGCGCGACAGCGATTCGGTCTTCCTCGGCGCCGTGGGCTGGCCGGGCGTGCCGGACCACATCTCGCTATGGGGCCTGCTGATCCCGATCCGCCGGCAGTTCGATCAGTACATCTCGCTGAGGCCGTGCAAGCTGCTGCCGGGTTCGAAGACGCCGCTGGCCAACCGCACCCCGGCCGAGATCGACTTCTACGTGGTGCGCGAGAACACCGAGGGCGAGTACAGCTCGGTCGGCGGGCGGATGTTCCCCGGCACGGAGCGCGAATTCGTCTCCCAACAATCGATCCTCACGCGCATCGGCACCGACCGCGTTATCAAGTACGCCTTCGAGCTGGCGATGACGCGGCCACGCAAGAAGCTGACCAGCGCAACCAAGTCCAACGGCATCACCTTCACCATGCCCTACTGGGATGAGCGCTTCGCCGAGATGGGGAAGAACTACCCGGATGTGACGACCGACCAGTTCCACATCGACATTCTCTGCGCGCATTTCGTCCAGCATCCCGATTGGTTCGACGTGGTGGTGGGGTCCAACCTGTTCGGCGACATCCTGTCCGACCTGGGGCCGGCGGTGGCGGGGTCCATCGGCATCGCGGCCTCGGCCAACATCAATCCCGAGAAGAAGCACCCGTCCATGTTCGAGCCGGTGCATGGCTCCGCCCCTGACATCGCGGGCAAGTTCATCTGCAATCCGATCGGGCAGATCTGGTCGGGCGCGATGATGCTCGACCACCTGGGCGAGCCCGAGGCGGCGAAGGCGATCACCACTGCGATCGAGAAGCTTTTGGCCGAAGGCGGGCCGCGCACCCGGGACATGGGCGGCCAGGCGGGGACCACCGACGTCGGCAAGGCCATCGCCGAAGCGGTGGCCGCGTCATGAGCGCGCTGCCCGATCGCCTGTCCAATGACCCATCGAGCCCGCATTACGATGAGGCGTTGCTGCAACAGGGCGTCGGCATCCGCTTCAAGGGTGTCGAGAAGACCAATGTTGAGGAGTACTGCGTCTCCGAGGGTTGGGTCCGGGTATCGCTCGGCAAGACGCTAGATCGACGCGGGCGGCCGCTCACCATGAAGTTGAACGGGCCTGTGGAACCCTACCTGCGTGGCCCCGCCACGGCGGATGCACCCCCGCTTGATGCCGGGACGCCGCAGGGCTAGTCTTCCCTGGCACATGCGAGTCACTCGCATCTGGAAGGGTCAGGCTTTACCATGGGTAGCGACTTCAGCCACATCGCTCGCCGTTGCGAGCGTGCCGTCGTGACCGCGTATCGCGAGCTGCGCGAGACGGGCAATCCGGATATGGCGGCGTTCCGTGCCTGCACCGCGCTGTATCGCATCCACCACCCGGAATCCTCGGTGAACGAGGCGCGGCTGTTGGTGTCCGAATGGATCGATCATCATGTCGTCCGTGGCGACACCGGCCCCACCGATGGCTGCGAGTGCCCGTAATCTACGCGGCCTGAACAAGGCTCGTCACCAACGCGGCATGTAGGCCGCGCGCGGCGGAACGGTTCGAAACTAGGTTTGGACTGGACGGTTGCCTCTCCATACCAAGGGAGTAATCGCCACCATGTTCCTACGCATCGACAAGCTGCAGGCCGAGCTGCCCGCCCCCAAGCGTCGTGACCCCAACGCTGCCGCCGCGCTGCAGGAGCTGCTGGGCGGCAAGTACGGCGAGATGTCCACGCTGAACAACTACATGTTCCAGAGCTTCAACTTTCGCTCCAAGGAGAAGCTGCGCCCGTTCTACAGCCTAGTCGCGAGCATCACCGCCGAGGAACTCGGCCATGTTGAGCTGGTGAGCAATGGCGTCGCCATGCTGAACAACGGCCCCGACAGCGACCTTGATGAGAGCGATGGCGGCGACATCTCCGGCGCGCCCTATGAGGCAATGAAGGATGTGCGCTTGGCCGCTGCCTTCCTGTCCAATGGCGGTGGCGCGATGCCGATGAACAGCAATGGCGCGTCTTGGAACATGGATTTCGTCACGACGACGGGCAATGTCGTCGTCGACCTGTTGCACAACTTCCACCTCGAATGCGGTGCACGACTGCACAAGCTGCGGGTCTACGAGACGCTGAGCGACCCCACCGGGCGCGAAGTGTGCGGTTATCTGCTCGTGCGCGGCTCAGTGCATGCGCATGCTTATGCGCTGGCGCTGAAGCAGATTACCGGCGTGTCCATCGAGCAGATGCTGCCCACGCCCAACATCGATCTGTCGAAGATCCCCGAGTGCCAGAAGTACCTGGAGGAGGGGTCGCACCGGCGGCTCTATACCTTCAGCCCGAATGACTACAAGGAAGCGGCCGGCATCTGGGGCAATGGCGAGATGGCCTTGCCAGGCGATCCCGCGGGTGAGCTGACGGTTGTCGATGGCGCCCCTGAGGGCGGCAAGATCCACCAGCTGACTGGCGTGCCCTCGGCCTTCACGCCCGACTACGCGCCGGAGGAAATGTTCGAGATCGCCTCGCAGCTTTACCAGAAGTCGCGCTGACGCTGGTGCTGCCCGGGGTGCGCGTCAGCGCCCCGGGCGGGCCCAGCCGATTGCGGCGCGTGCCAGTCCGTCGATGGTGTCCGCGACGGGGAACGGAAGTGCCGGCCCCGCCAAGATGCCAAGCGGGATTTCCGTGCATCCCAACACCACCGCCTGGGCGCCGCGCGCGACCAGGCGCGTGGCCATTTCGGCCAGCGGCGCATAGGCTTCGGACACGCGGTTTGCCTTCACCTCGGCAATGGCCGGTGTGACGAGGGTGGCCATCTCATCGTCGTCCGGGGTGATGACGTCGTAATCCAGCCTTTCCTGATACAAGCGCATCGCGAGTGTCGCCGCGGTGCCCATCAGTCCGATCCGCCCGCTGCGTACGCCCTGGCGAACCAGATCGGCCGCTGCCGCATCCACGATGTGCAGGATCGGCAGGTCGGTCTGCAGGCGCATCTTGTCGAACCAGCCATGCGCGGTGTTGCAGGGGATCGCAATCGCGCCGCATCCCGCAGCTTCCAGTCCGCGGATGCCGCGTAGGAGCGCCGGGAGCGGATCGGGCCCGGTTCCATCATGGCCAAGCTTGCGATCGGGCACGCGCGGGTCCGACCACAGCACGGCGGGGATGTGCTCCTGATCGCGGATGGCCGGCGTGAGCAGCGTCAGGCGCAGCATGAAATGAGCAGATGCAAGCGGGCCCATGCCGCCGAGCACGCCGAGGATGCGATCGTTCATGAGAAACTTCTCCCGCGCCGGGTGACGCCATCGTAGGAGCCCTGTATGCCACGCCGCTTCGCCGCGCAAAACCGCTGCGGCCGATGGCGTGACACCTGACAGGCTTTTTGATGGAACACATGACCAACCCGCTCTGGCTCGCCCTGCTTGCGGGCGCGATGGCGGTGACGGGGCTTTTCTCCGGCCTGCTCGCAGGGCTGCTCGGCGTGGGTGGTGGGATCGTTATCGTGGGCGTGCTGTTCAGCATCTTCCCGCTGTTCGCCATCCCCGAGGCGATCATGATGAAGCTCGCGGTCGGCACATCGCTCGCGACCATCATCCCGACTTCCATCCAGTCGGCGCGAAAGCACTACGCGAAGGGTACGATGGACCTGCCGCTGCTGCGCTCAATCTGGCCCTCGATCATGGTCGGCGTGCTGATCGGGACCATCCTGGCTATTTCGTTGCGTGGCGCGGTCTCCACGGCGGTCTTTGCGGTGATTGCGCTCGCGGTCGCCATCAACATGGGGTTTTCGGGCGTGGAATTCCGCCTGCGCGACCGCTTTCCCGAAGGTGCCGCACGCCAGGCAATCGGCGGCTTCATCGGCACGGTCAGCGCGATGATGGGCATCGGTGGCGGGACCGTGGGCGTGCCGATCCTGACGGCACTGGGCGCGCCGATCCGCAGCGCGGTGTCCACGGCTTCGGTGTTCGGGCTGATCATCTCGGTGCCAGGCACGCTCGGCTTTATCTGGGGCGGGTGGGACGCGCCTGGCCTGCCGCCGCTCTCGCTGGGTTATGTGAACCTGGTGGGTGTGGCGCTGATCGTGCCGGCGAGCATGATCGCCGCCCCCTGGGGCGTGCAGCTCGCGCACACCATCCCGCCGCTGATGCTGAAGCGCGCCTTCGCGGTGTTCCTGGCGCTCACCGCTATGCGGATGTTCTGGAGCCTTCTGGCGTGACGTGACGTCGCGTTAGGGAAGGGCGCGCGCGACCTCCTCCATCTGGTCGATCATCGTGCCCCAGCCGTCGAAGAAGCCCATTTCCTCATGCTTGCGGCGATCCGCGTCGGAGGCATGCAGGCAGCGCGCGGTGTAGCGCGTGCCGGCGCCGTCATCGGCCATCAGGAAGATGCCGGTCATGGGCAGCCAGGGCGTGCCCGGCCGCCAGCCGGCGAGCAGCATCGACGTCCAGATGATGCGCTCTTGCGGCACCACGTCGAGGAAGACGCCGGGATTGTCGCTGGTGCCGCCATCGGGTCCGGACATGAAGGTGTGGAAGGCGCCGCCGGTGCGGAAGTCGAAGGCGCGGACCTCGGTCTGCCAGGGGCGGGGGCACCACCACTGCGCGATGATCGCGGGGTCGCTCCAGGCTCGCCAGACCTTCGCACGCGGTGCGGCGATGGTGCGGGTGATCTCCAGGTCCAGCTGTGTATCAGACATGGGGGGTCTCCTCCGGCGTGTCGGGGTGTTCGGCGAGCCATGCGTCGAGGCGGTCGAAGCGCGCCTCCCATTCGGCTTGGCGCTCGGCGAGCCAGGCGGATGCGGTGGCGAAGGCGCGGGGCTGCAGCACGCAGACGCGCACGCGGCCGCGCTTACGCGTGGTGATCCAGCCGCTGCCTTCGAGCATGTGGATGTGCTTCATGAAGGAGGGCAGCGCCATGGCGAAGGGGCGCGCGAGCTCGCCGACGCTGGCTGGTCCTTCGCCAAGGCGCCCGAGCACGGCGCGGCGGGTGGGGTCGGCGAGGGCAAGGAACGCCCCGTCGAGCAGCGTTGAGTGCTGATCCATAAGGCTAAGTATCAGCGCAAGACACTAAGCGCAATGGCTTAGTGTTCGGACCTCCTCATGCCTTCGCGAGCAGCCGCTCGGCAAGCGTCGCCCACCAGCTCGCGCCAACCGGCAAGATGGCGTCGTTGAAGTCGTAGCGGGGGTGATGCACCTGCGGATCATCCGGTCCGCGACCTGCGCCGAGCATGAGATAGGCGCCATCCTTGGCGTTGAGCATGAAGGAGAAATCCTCCCCGCCCATGGTCGGCTTTGGCATCGGCACGACGCGCGCCTCGCCCTGCACGGCGCGGGCGGCGTCGGCGGCAAGGTGGGTGGAGACCTCCTCGTTCACCGTCGCGGGGTAGGCCCGGCGGAACTCGGCCGTCGCGGAGGCACCCATCGCACTCGCGATGCCGACGACGGTGTCGATGAAGCGGCGCTCCAGCAGGTCGCCCACCTCGGGTGAGAACCATCGCGCGGTGCCCAGCATGCGCACCGTCTCGGGGATGACATTGAAGGTGTGGCCGCCGGTGATGTGGCCGATGGTGATGACGCCCGCATCCACGGGCTCCACGCTGCGCGCGACGATGGATTGCAGCGCCTGAACGATCGCAGCTGCGATGACGATGGGATCCACGCCCTGGTGCGGCATCGCGCCATGCGCACCGCGCCCGGTGATGGTGACGTCAAGGTTGGCGACGGCCGCCATGATCGGACCCACGCGCCAGAAGAAGGTGCCCTCCGGCGCGCCGGGCCAATTGTGCAGGCCGAAGACGCGCTCCATCGGGAAGCGGTCGAACAGGCCCTCCTTTACCATCACGTCGCCGCCACCGAAATTCTCCTCCGCCGGCTGGAAGATGACGTAGACGGTGCCGTCGAAATTGCGTGTCTCCGCCAGGTATCGCGCGGCACCCAGCAGCATCGTGGTGTGCCCGTCATGGCCGCAGGCATGCATGGTGCCCGGCGTCTTCGAGGCATGGGGGACGCCAGTTTCCTCGGTGATCGGCAGCGCGTCCATGTCGGCGCGCAGGCCGATGCCACGGCCATTATCCGTACGCCCGCGGATCACGCCGACGACGCCGGTCTTGGCGATGCCGGTGATGACCTCGTCGCAGCCGAACTCACGCAGCTTCTGCGCGACGACGCCGCTGGTGCGATGTTCCTCGAAAGCGAGCTCAGGGTGTTCGTGGAAGTCATGCCGCCAGGCGGTCATGTCCGGGTGGAAGTCGGCGATGCGATTGATGATGGGCATGGACGGTCCCCAGTGGTGGGATTTCAACGAAGGGTAGGTACGATCGAGATGGGCTTAGGGGTCGCGGGTGAAAACCGCGGCGTCATGTCGCACCCGCCACCGTGCGCTGATAGGCCAGAAGGTCCAGCACCGGCGTCTTCTCCCGGCCGAGCGCTACGCCAATCAGATGGTGGGCCTGGCCCCGGTGGTGGGTCTGGTGATTGAACAGGTGGGAGAGCACCTCGTGCAAAGGCTGGGATTGCGCCGCGCCGCTCGTGGTGGCGTAGGCGATCGGCTGGGCAAGCCGCTCCTCGCTGAGGCCGTCGACATGCGCGATGAGATCTTGGTCCTGTGCCTGCTTTGCTGCCCTCAGTTCGCTGAATTCGTGAAAGGGCACATCGTTCAACTTCGTACCGCTCGGGCTTTCGCCGGCGAGGCGGCTCATCCACAGGCGGTCGGTAACGAAGAGGTGGTTCAGCGTCCCGAGCAGCGATCCGAAGAATGCGCCCTTGTCCTCGCTCAGCACCTGCGGCGGGACCAGGGCCGCAGCGGTGTAGACGCGTTCATTCGCCCAGGCATTGTACCGCGCGAACATGCGGAAATTTTCCTGACGAGCGCTCATGGACGTGCCCCTGTTGTCTCGCTCCGAGAGCATGTGACCAGCGATGTCTCACCTTGAAGCCGAACCACTAGCCGAACCGCGCAGAGGCGCGAACCCCTGCTGCCGTTTTCACTCCCCCGTCGCCGTGAGGAAGCGCAGGTCGGCGCCCAGCGGAGCCTGCGTCACCTGCTCATGCACCAGCCGGTCCCAGCCGCGCTTCGGCGCCGCTGCGGGCTGCCAGGCGGCGCGGCGCTGGGCCAGCACGGCTTCGTCCACCAGCAGGTCAAGGCGGCGGTCGCGCACCGATAGCCGGATGCGGTCGCCGGTCTCGACCAGCGCTAGCGGGCCGCCGACCGCGGCTTCGGGCGAGATGTGCAACACGATGGTGCCGAAGGCGGTGCCCGACATGCGGCAATCACTCATCCGCACCATGTCCTTCACGCCCTGCCGCGCGAGCTTCTTGGGAATGGGCAGGTAGCCGGCCTCGGGCATGCCGGCGGGGCTGCGGGGTCCGACATTCTTGAGCACAAGGATGTCTTGGGCGGTCACGTCCAGCTCCGGGTCGTCGATGCGCTGGGCAAGGTCTTCCAGCCCGTCGAACACCATGCAGCGTGCCTCGGTTTCGAACAGGGCAGCGGTTGCGGCGCTGCGCTTGAGGATCGCACCGTCGGGGGCCAGCGAGCCATGCAGCGCGACCAGGCCGCCGACAGGGGAGACCGGCTCTCCGCGGGCGCGGATGATCTTGCGGTTCACGTAATGCGTGCCGTCGCCGATGCGGTCGGCAAGCGTGACGCCGTCGAGGTCCAGCGCCGAGAGGTCCAGCAGGTCGCGCAATTCCCACAGCAGCGCCTGCATCCCGCCCGCGGAGTGGAAGTCCTCCATGTAGCCCTCGCCCGTGGGCTTGAGGTCGACGAGGACCGGCGTCTCCTCCGACAGCGCGTCGAGCCGCTTGAGGTCGAGCGAGAGGCCCGCACGGCCTGCGATGGCGGCCAGGTGGACGATGGCGTTGGTGGACCCGCCGATCGCGAGCAGCACGCGGACCGCGTTGTCGAGGTTGCCCTGTGTCATCAGGCTGAGCGGGGAGACCGGCTTGAGGATCAGCCGCACCGCCTGCGCGCCGGCCTCCTCGGCGAGGCGTAGCCGGTCGGAGTGCACGGCGGGGCAGGAGGCGGCATCGAGCGGCATGAACCCCAGGGTTGAGGCGATGCACGCCATGGTGCTCGCCGTTCCCATGACGCCGCAGGTCCCCGCCGTGGTGGCGAGCTTGCCCTCGAGCGTGTTGATCTTCTCCTCGCTAACGTCACCCGCGCGGTAGCGCGCCCAGTAGCGGCGGCAATCGGTGCAGGCGGACAGGCGCTCGCCTTCGAAGGCTTGGGCCAGCATCGGCCCGACCACGAGCATGACCGATGGCGTGCCGGAGGAGATCGCGCCCATCAGCTGCGCGGGCACGGTCTTGTCGCACCCGCCGACCAGCACCGCGGCATCCATCGGCTGGTTCGCCAGCATGGTTTCGGTGTCGAGCGCCATGAGGTTGCGGTAGTGCATGGAGCACGGGCTAAGCGAGGGCTCGCAGATGCTGATGGTGGGGAAGGCGAGCGGCAGGCCCCCGGCGGCGAGCACGCCGCGCTTGACGGCCTCGATCAGCTCCGGCGCCGTGCGATGGCAGTTGTTGTAGTCGCTCCCCGTATCGGCGATGCCGACCACGGGCTTGTCGAGCATCGCCTGGGAATAGCCCATGGATTTGGCGAAGGTCTTGCGCAGGTACAGCGCGAAGTCACGGTCGCCGTAGTTGGAGGTGTTGCGGGCCAGGCCCAGCTTACGGGGTGTATCGGTCATCGGGCGTCTCCGCGTGCTTTTGGGCAAACTGCCACGCCGCGCGGGCGGCGCGAAGCGGGCAAAAGCGAATGCGGTATCATGATACCAAGGCAGGAAAACCCCTTTCCTGCTTGACCCGCCGGTGCATCCCCGCCATAAGCCGCGCTCTCATTGCCCAGGCAGCACCCATGCTCACCACGCAGACCCGGTCCATCAAGCCGGCCGATGTCCAGAAGAATTGGATCCTGATCGACGCGGAGGGCCTCGTGCTCGGCCGCCTCGCGACGCTCGTGGCCAACCGGCTGCGCGGCAAGCACAAGGCGACCTTCACGCCCCACGTCGATTGCGGCGACCATGTCGTCATCGTCAACGCCCGCAAGGTGCGCGTGACCGGCAACAAGGCCGAGCAGTCGGTCTTCTACTGGCACACCGGCTACCCCGGCGGCATCAAGGGCCGCACGGTGGGTGAGCGCCTGGACGGCAAGTACCCCGAGCGCGTCATCGAGAAGGCGGTCGAGCGCATGATCACCCGCGGCCCACTCGGTCGCGAGCAGATGCGCAACCTCCATGTCTATCCGGATGCCGAGCATCCCCATGCCGGGCAGCAGCCTGCGACGCTCGACGTCGGCGCGCTCAACCGCAAGAACAAGGTCCTCTGATATGAGCGAGCAAACCACCGCGACGTCGCTCGCCGACCTCAAGGGCCTGGTCACGGGCGTGGTCCCCGGCGTGGCTCCGGCCGCCCCCGTCGCGCCGAAGCGCGATGCGCTGGGCCGCAGCTACGCCACCGGCCGCCGCAAGGATGCCGTAGCCCGCGTCTGGGTGAAGCCGGGCAAGGGCTCCATCGAGATCAATGGCAAGCAGCAGGCGAAGTACTTCGCCCGTCCCGTGCTGCGCATGCTGATCACCCAGCCCTTCCTGGTGGCCGACCGCTACCAGCAGTTCGACGTGGTCTGCACGGTCGTCGGCGGCGGGCTCTCGGGCCAGGCCGGTGCGGTCCGCCACGGCATCTCCCGCGCGCTCGTCAGCTACGAGCCGGAGCTGCGAGGCATCCTCAAGAAGGCCGGGTTCCTCACGCGCGACAGCCGCACCGTCGAGCGGAAGAAGTACGGCAAGGCGAAGGCCCGACGCAGCTTCCAGTTCTCCAAGCGCTAAGCGCCGGCGGATCGGCGCGCAAGCGCCAGCCGCATGGCTGTCATCTGGGAAGGGTGGATCCGCAAGGGTCCACCCTTCTTGCTTTTCGGGGCGCATCTGAGCGCCAATGGACCATCAGGAGGCCAGCATGGCGAAGGGTTCGATTCCGAGCGTGTTCATCGATGGCGAGGCCGGCACCACCGGCCTTGAGATCCGCGAGCGGCTGGCGCTGAATCCCGCCCTGTCCATCCGATCCATCGATCCCGATCGCCGCAAGGACCCCGCCGCGCGCCGCGCGATGATGGAGCAGGTGGACCTGGTCGTGCTCTGCCTGCCCGATGTCGCGGCGAAGGAAAGTGCGGCCATCGCGGCCTCCATGGGCGAAGCTGCGCCGAAGCTGATCGACGCCTCGACCGCGCACCGCGTGAACCCGGACTGGGCCTATGGCCTGCCGGAACTCACGCCGGAGCAGCCAGGCATTATCGCGCGTGCGCAGCGCGTGGCGAACCCGGGTTGCTACCCGACGGGTGCGATCCTGCTGCTGCGCCCCCTGATCGATGCCGGGCTGATGGCGCCGGACTTCCCCATCACCGTGAACGCCGTCTCCGGCTATTCGGGCGGCGGCAACGCGATGATCGCGGCGTATGAGGCGCGCGAGGCGCCTGATGTCGAATTCTACGGGCTGGGGCTGGAGCACAAGCACGTGGCCGAGATCCAGCACTATGCGGGGCTGACCCGGCGGCCGATCTTCGTCCCCTCCGTTGGCGATTACCGCCAGGGGATGATCGATTCCATCCCGCTCCACCTCGACCTGCTGCGCGGCAACCCGAAGCCCGCCGACCTCGAAGACGTGCTGCGCAAGCGCTATGCGGGGGCAGAGTTCGTGCGCGTCGCGAGCGCCGAGGCGAAACTGGAACCGCAGGCGCTGAATGGCACGAACATGATCGAGCTGCGAGTCCATGGGCATCCGGGCCACGGTCATGCGGTGCTGACGGCGCGCTACGACAATCTCGGCAAGGGCGCCTCGGGCGCGGCAGTGCAGAATATCGGGCTGATGCTGAACATCCCCGTCACCGCCACGCTGCCGCGCGCGGCATGACCAACATCCTCTCCTTCGAAGAGCACCACCCGGACATCGCCGCCGATGCCTGGGTGGCGCCAACCGCACTGGTCCTCGGCCGCGTCACCATCGGTGCCGAGAGCAGCGTCTGGTATCACTGCGTTCTCCGCGGCGACACGAACTTCATCCGCATCGGAGCGCGCAGCAACATCCAGGACGGCACCATCATCCACGTAAACCGCAGCGCCGAAGCCGCGATAATCGGCGACGACGTGACCGTCGGCCATGCCTGCATCATCCATGCCTGCACACTGGAGAATCACTCCTTCGTCGGCATGGGCGCCACGGTGCTGGATGGCGCGGTGATCGAGGAGGGTGGAATGCTCGCCGCCGGCGGGCTGCTGCCCCCGAGGAAGCGCATCGCGGCCGGCGAGCTCTGGGCCGGTTCGCCAGCCAAGCTGATGCGCGTGATGGACGCCGAGGAACGCGCCCGCTTTGCCCGCACGGCGGTGCATTACCGCGAGCTTGCGCGCCGACATGGGGTTAGCCTCGCCAAGACTTAATACGGCGTGCGCCGAGGCGGGCTTGGCACGTAGCCCGCCACTGCCCAGGTGACAGGCATCATTGCCGGGGCGCCAGGCGCACCCACCAGGGAGAGATCCATCCATGTCCATTCGCATCATGGCCGCGGCCGTGTTGGGGCTAGGCCTCGCCGCCTGTGGGACGGTGCCGCCGAGTGCCTCGCTCACCGGCCAGCAGATGGAAGGCTTCGGGGAGCCGACGCGGACCGCGATCCTCAACACCTCCTATGCCTCCTCCTCGCCCGCGAACCTCGACCAGCAGCCGGCGGACGCTGCGCTGGCCGTAGCACAGGCGGAACACCTTGCCGTGGAGCTCGCCTATGGCGCGCGCTGGCGGCAATTCTCGCCGCTGGTGCCGACTGCCTTCGAGATGGCACGGCCGGAATGGCGCGCGGCCCTCGGCATCGCGGAGAACGCGCCGCCGCAGCAGGTGATCAACGCCATGTTCCAGGCGCGCCGCGCTCTGGAGCAGGATAATCTGGTGGATGCCCGCACCGCACTGTCCGGTCCGATCTTCACACAAGGCGGGCAGGCGACACTCGCGCGTCTCGCGGCACTGCCGGCGCTGCCGCGGACAAACTACGCGACCTCGGCCGCGGAGGGCGAGCTGACCCGCCGCGACACCGGGCGGCGCGGGCGTTCGTGACGCCCGGCTTGTTGGCCGAAGACCAACCCGTCATCCTGCGCGCGGCGCGTCGCACGGCGCGCGGGAGACCTGCCCGATGAGAGTGCTTCGCCCGATCCATGCCGGCTTGCTGGCGCTGCTGTCGCTTGGCGCCTGTGCCGAGATGCAGCGTCCGCGGGTGGCGGCCCAGCCGCCGGCCGGCCTGCTGCCGCCGATGGCGGACCCGGTGGGCGGCGCGCTGGCCGCGACCACCTCGGCCTTTACCGACCAGGGCGCCGGCTTGCGCGGGCGCCCGGCCGAGGCCGCGCGCGCCGCGGCCCAGCTGGAATACCTAGTCGACCAGGCACCGGCCTGGACGCCCGTATCGCCCGCCGCCGTGATTGCGCTGGCCGCCGCTCGTGCCGAGCTGCGCGCCGCCGTCGGCGTTCCGGAGGCTGCGCCGCCACGCCAGGCGATGGTGGCGCTGACCAATGCGGCCAATGCGCTGGAGCGGCGCAACCAGGGCGCGGCCCTAGCCGCACTCGCCCCGGTGGGCGGGGAGCCGACGCTGCGAAGGCTGAATGACCTTGGCGCGCTGCCGAATGCGGAACAGGCCACGATCCTGCTCGCGCGCGAAGTGGCTCGGAGCGAGGCGGAGCTGCGCATCGGTGCGCTGCAGGATGTGGGAGACCAGCGCGGGGACGTGCTGACGGAAGGCCTCGGTCGAGGCTTTTGAATCCTAGCGCGGTGTGGCGATGATCAGCGTGGCACCGGCGAGGCAGAGCGCGGCGCCGGCGAGGTCCCACCCGTCCGGCCGCAATCCCTCGACCAGCGACGCCCAGGCCAGCGATGCCACGATGTAGATGCCGCCATAGGCCGCGAAGGCGCGCCCCGCCGCCGCGGCCTCGACACGGGTAAGCAGCACCGCGAAGGCCACGAGCGCGACGGTGCCCGGCAATACCCAAAGCGCCGAGCGGCCGAGCCGTAGCCAGGCCCAGAAGGCGAAGCAGCCGGCGATCTCGGCGAGAGCGGCGCCCAGATAGAGCGCGGCTTTCCTCAATCCTGGGCCATCACCTTCACATAGGTGCCTGGCGCGGGTTCCAGGGCCTTAAGGCCGCCGGCGCCGGGCTGGCGGGCAGGGACCGTCTCGCTCGACTGGGCGGCGATCCAGCGCTGCCAGTCCGGCCACCAACTGCCGGCGAGCTCGGTTGCGCCTTGCAGCCAGGTATCCGGTTTCTCCGGCAGTTCCTTGCCGACCCAGTGGCTGTACTTCCCACTCTCGGGCGGGTTGACCACGCCCGCGATGTGGCCGGAGGCCGCGAGGACGAAGCGCATCGGTCCCTTGAAGAGCTGCGTCGCGCGGTAAGTGCTCGCCCAGGGCGCGATGTGGTCCTCGCGCGTGGAGAGCATGTAGACCGGCACCTTGACCTTGCGGAGGTCGATCTTCACGCCGTCCAGCTCGATGCCGCCGGGCTTCACCAGGTCGTTCTGCTGGTACATGCGGCGCAGGTAGAAGCTGTGCATCTTCGCCGGCATGCGCGTGGAATCATCGTTCCAGTAGAGCAGGTCGAAGGGGAAGGGCTCCTGCCCGAGCAGGTAGTTGTTCACCACGAACGACCAGATGAGGTCGTTGGCGCGCAGCATGTTGAAGGTGGTCGCCATCTCGCGCCCCTCGAGGTAGCCGGCCTTCCCCATCTTCTCCTCGATGGCCTGCAGTTGCTCCTCGTCGATGAAGACGCCGAGTTCACCCGACTCCTCGAAGTCGAGCATGGTTGTGAAGAAGGTCGCGGATTTGATGCGCGTGTCCTTCTTCGCCGCCATGTGCGCGAGCGTGGCAGCCAGCAACGTGCCGCCAAGGCAGTAGCCGATGGCGTTCACCTCGCGCTCGCCGGTCGCCTTCTCGATGGCGTCGAGCGCGGCGTAGGGGCCTTCGCGCATGTAGCTGGCGAAATCCTTCTCGGCATGACGCTCGTCGGGGTTCACCCACGAACAGACGAACACGGTGTGGCCCTGCGACACCGCCCAGCGGATGAAGCTGTTCTTCGGGCGCAGGTCGAGGATGTAGTACTTGTTGATCCAGGGCGGCAGGATCAGCAGAGGCCGCTTGAGCACCGTCTCCGTCGTCGGCGTGTATTGGATCAGCTGCATCAGGTCGTTCTGGAACACCACCTGGCCCGGCGTGACGGCGATGTTTTCGCCGAGCGCGAACTTGGTGTCGTCGGTCATGCGGATGCGCAGCTTGCCGCGCCCGCGCTCGAGGTCGGCCAGCAGGTTCGAGAGGCCCTTGAGCAGGTTTTCCCCTCCTGTCTCCACGGTGCGGCGCAGCACCTCGGGGTTGGTGAGCAGGAAGTTGGTCGGGCTCATCGCATCGACGAATTGGCGCGTGTAGAAATCGATCTTCTGCGCGGTGCGCGGATCCAGCCCTTCCTTGTCCTCGACCACGGTGCGGAAGAAGCGCGCCGAGAGCAGGTAGGACTGGCGGATGAAGTCGAACACCTCGCTTTCGCGCCAGGCCTCGTCCTTGAAGCGCTTGTCCTTGGCGTCCTCGGCGATCACCGGCGTCGTGGCGTCGCCCAGCATGCGACGCGTCGTGTTCTGCCACAGCGTCATGTAGTCCTGCCAGAAGCCGAGCTGCGCCTGCACCAGCCGCGCCGGGTCGCGCATCAGCCGCGTCGTCATCTCCATGAAGGCGGAGCCGATATTGAAGGGATCGATCGGCGACTCTGTCGGCACGCTGGGCTGCTCCGCCTGGCGGCGGAGAAAGTCGTTGACGATGCGCTGCCCGCGCTCGGCGACGTCGGCCATGGTGCGAGAAACGATCGCGGGATCCGGCAGCCGGAAATCCGGCGTGCCGCTGTCGGTATCGTCGGCCATGCTCGTTCCTGACGCTCCGTTCTGGCGCGGTTCCCGGTGCGGGTGCCGCGCGCGTTCTTGGTCGGTGCTTCCGCGCTGCTGTGGTTCGGGCTACCCATGGCCGATGTTAAGGCACAAGGGCGCGAACGCGCATGCGGAACGCAATGTCTGTGCGAAAGGGTAGGGGTGCGGTCACCCGCAATCAAGCGGCGGCAGCAGCGCTTTGCGCTGTCTTGACGCTTGCGGGCTGCGGCGGGACCGACCCGCGCACAACGATCACGCGCGTCTTCGGGCCTTCGACCGAGGGGCGCGAGCCTCCGCCGGGGCTGGAGGCGGGCACGCCCTATCCCGCAATCGGCAGCGTGCCCGCGCGCCCGGCCCGCACCGACGCGGCGCTGCGCCTCGCCCTCACCGAGGAACTCGCGCGCCAGCGCGCCGTTTCCCGCATCGAGGTTCCCGCGGCGGCGGCCGCGCGGCTGCCAGTCGGCGCCAGGCCGGTCGCTGGCCTGCCCGGCCCGCCGGAACGGCCGCGCCTGGGCCCGAGTGCCGTGGTCGGCCTGCCGGCGCCTGATGCGCCTGTCCTGCCGCGCTCCGCGCCGCAGACGCCGGTGCCGGAAGCGCCGCGTACGCTCGCGCCGGCGCCGCCTTCCGCCGATCTCCTGGCCCCCGGTGCCCCGGCCCTGCCGGGATCGGACCTGCTGGCACCGCCGCGGCTGCCCTGAACGTCGCTCTAGGCATGTCGCGCGGCGCTGGCATGTTCTATGGTCCGCGCCCTTGCCGCTTTGGACCGGAACGATGACCGAGGATTTCCACCGCATCCGCCGCCTGCCGCCCTATGTCTTCGCGGAGGTGAACGCCGCCAAGGCCAAGGCCCGCGCGAACGCCGAGGACATCGTCGACCTCGGCATGGGCAATCCCGACGCGCCCACGCCGCCCCACATCGTGGCCAAGCTGATCGAGGCGGTGCAGGACCCGCGCACGCATCGCTACTCCATGTCGAAGGGCATCCCCGGCCTCCGCAAGGCCTGCGCGGGCTACTACGAGCGCCGCTTCGGCGTGAAGCTCGACCCGGAGACGGAGGTGGTCGCGACGCTCGGATCCAAGGAGGGGCTGGCCAACCTCGCGCAGGCGATCTCCTCGCCGGGCGATACGATCCTGGTGCCGAACCCGTCCTACCCGATCCATCAGTTCGGCTTCATCATTGCGGGCGCCTCCGTGCGTTCGATCCCCTACACGCCGGATGACGCGATGCTGCGCGCACTGGACGTGGCGATGCGGCATTCCGTGCCGAAGCCCACCGCGGTCATTGTGAATTTTCCGTCCAACCCGACGGCGCTGGTCGCCAGCATCGAGTTCTACCGCGAGCTGGTGGCCTTCTGCCGCAAGCACGAGCTCTTCATCCTTTCCGACCTTGCCTATGGGGAGCTGTACTTCGGCCACACGCCGCCGCCTTCGGTGCTGGAAGTGCCAGGGGCGAAGGACGTCACGGTTGAGTTCACGTCGATGAGCAAGACCTACAACATGCCGGGATGGCGGATGGGTTTTGCGGTCGGCAATCCGCGCCTGGTTGCGGCCCTGACCCGGGTGAAATCCTACCTCGATTACGGCGCCTTCACGCCGATTCAGGTCGCGGCCGCCGCCGCGCTCAACGGCCCGCAGGATTGCGTGGCCGATATGCGCGCGCTGTATCGGGATCGGCGCGACGTGCTCGTGAAGGGCCTGCGTGGCGCAGGCTGGGACGTGCCCTCCATCGAAGGCTCGATGTTCCTATGGGCGCCGATACCGGAGAAGTTCCGCCACCTCGGCAGCGTCGGATTCTCGAAGCTGCTGCTGGAGAAATCAAAGGTCGCGGTCGCCCCGGGCCTCGGCTTCGGCGAGCATGGCGACGGCCATGTCCGCATCGCGCTGGTCGAAAACAATGCCCGCATCCGCCAGGCGCTGCGTGGCATCAAGACCTTCCTGGCCGGCGACAATGCTGGACCGGTCGAACCCGAACCCGCCCTGAGCCACGCCTGAGGATTGATGATGCGCAAGACCATGGATCGCTTCGCGTGACCGCCCGCCCGCTCGCCATTGCCATCGCCGGGCTCGGCACCGTCGGCGCCGGCGTCGCGAAGCTGCTGCGCGACAATGCCGACATCATCGCCGCACGCGCCGGCCGCCCGATCGTGTTGACCGCGGTCGCCGCGCGCGACCGGCACAAGGATCGCGGCGTCGCGACGTCCGGGATGCGCTGGTACGACGACCCGGTGGCACTTGCCGATGACGCCGGCATCGATGTGGTGGTCGAGGCGATCGGCGGCAGCGAAGGCCCGGCCCGCGCGCTGGTCGAGGCCGCGCTGCGCGCCGGCAAGCCGGTGGTGACCGCGAACAAGGCGCTGCTGGCCGTCCATGGCGCGTCGCTGGCTCGGATGGGCGGCACGCTCGCCTTCGAGGCGGCGGTGGCGGGCGGCATTCCCGCCATCAAGGCCATTCGCGAGGGCCTGGCCGCGAACCGGTTGAGCCGCGTCGCTGGCATCCTGAACGGCACCTGCAACTACATCCTGACCACGATGCGCGAACGCGGCCTGCAATTCGCCGAGGTGCTGCACGAGGCGCAGAAGCTGGGCTACGCCGAGGCCGACCCGGCCTTTGACATCGACGGCGTTGATGCCGCGCATAAGCTGGCGATTCTTGCGGCACTCGCATTCGGACGGCCGGTGGATCTCGAAGCCGTGCATATCGAAGGGATCCGCGGCGTCAGCGCGCTTGATATCGCGCTTGCCGAGGAGTTGGGCTTCCGCATCAAGCTGCTCGGCATCGCGACGCGCAGCGCGGCCGGTGTCTCGACCCGCGTCCACCCCTGCATGGTGCCCAAGGGTGCCGCCATCGCGCGCGTCGAGGGCGTGTTCAATGCCGTCGTCGCCGAGGGCGATTTCTGCGGGCGCGTGATGCTCGAGGGTCGCGGCGCCGGGGGTGGCCCGACGGCGAGCGCTGTCGTCGCCGACCTCATCGACATCGCGCGCGGACGACTGACCCCGGTCTGGGGCGCGGAGGCTCTTGACGACGTGCCCTCGCTGCCGATGGAAGATCATGTCGGCGCCTATTACCTGCGGCTGATGGTGCTGGACCGCCCAGGCGTCATTGCGGACGTCACCGGCATTCTTCGCGACGAGCGTATCAGCCTCGAATCCATGCTGCAGCGCGGCCGCGCGCCAGGCGAGGCGGTGCCCGTCGTTCTCACCACGCATGATTGCGAGGAGCGCCAGATGCGCGCCGCCATCGCGCGCATCGCGGCCCTCGGCACCGTGGTGGAACCCCCCGCGCTGATCCGGATCGAGGCGCTGTGATCCCGCGCCTGGCTCTCCTTGCGCTGCTGCTCGGCGGCACGGCGGCCAGCGCGCAGCAGGTCAGCGCGACCTGGGTCGGCCAGTATCTCTGCCCGCAGGGCAACACCGCGGTGAACCTGACCATCATCGAGGCGAAGTCCGGGTCCCTCGGCGCCTGGTTCCACTTCCAGGCGCCACCTGACAACCCCGACGTGCCGACCGGCTGCTACACCATGACCGGCACCTACGACGCCGCCAGTGGCCAGGTCCGCCTCGTCCCTGGCGCCTGGCAGCACCGCCCGCCCAACTATGTGATGGTGCCGCTGGAGGGCACCGTATCAGCCGATGGCGAGAGGCTCGAGGGACAGATCGACCACCCAGCCTGTGGCGATTTCGCGACGATCCGCCGCGGCCCGGGCAATCGCTCGCCCTGCCAGGAAGGCGCGCCCCTGCTCTCGATGAACTAAACTGGACGCGTCGCCTGCCTGACGCGCCATCCTTTTCGGGCTAAGCCGCTGCCTGACGCCTCAAAGCCCCAAGACGGAACCGGAGATACAGCAATGGCCGACCAGACCCCCGAACCCGGCATGGTGGTAGACCGCAACCTCGCCCTCGAACTCGTCCGCGTGACCGAGGCCGCAGCACTCGCCGCCTCCCGCTGGATGGGCCGGGGCGACAAGAACAGTGCCGATGGCGCCGCCGTGGACGCCATGCGCCGCGCCTTCGACACCGTCGCCATCACCGGCACCGTCGTCATCGGCGAAGGCGAGATGGACGAGGCCCCGATGCTCTACATCGGCGAGAGGATCGGCCTCTACGCGCGCACCGGCGGTGGGCCGGAGGTCGATATCGCGGTGGACCCCCTGGAGGGCACCACGCTGACGGCGAAGGGCGGGCCGAACGCGATGGCAGTGGTCGCCCTGGCGCCCAAGGGTGGCTTCCTGCACGCGCCTGACATCTACATGGACAAGATCGCAGTGGGCCCCGGCCTGCCTGAAGGCGTCGTCCACCTCGACGCATCCCCCGCGCAGAACCTGAAGAACCTCGCCAGCGCCAAGAAGTGCGCGATCTCCGACCTGGTCGTCTGCATGCTCGACCGCGACCGTCACAAGCCGATCATCGCCGCCTGCCGCGAAGCCGGGGCGCGCATCATGCTCATCTCGGATGGCGACGTGTCCGGCGTGGTGGCAGTCAGCCAACCGGAAACCGGTGTCGATCTCTACCTCGGCTCCGGAGGGGCGCCGGAAGGGGTGCTTGCGGCTGCGGCGCTTCGCTGCATCGGTGGCCAGATGCAAGGCAAGCTGCTGTTCGAAGACGACAGCCAGGTCGAACGCGCCCGCACCATGGGCATCACCGATGCGAACCGCATCTACAGCATGGAAGAAATGGCCAAGGGCGAAGTGATGTTCGCGGCCACCGGCGTCACCACGGGACCCATGCTGCGCGGGGTCCGGCGCTTCGCGCACAGCGCCATCACGCACTCCATCGTCATGCGTTCCAAGTCGGGCACTGTCCGCTACATCGAAGGCCACCACAACTTCGCCCTGAAGCCGACGGCGTTCGTCGCCTGAGGGTGGGTGTGGTGAGAAGGCCAGGGGCTCTGCCCCTGGAACCTGCGAGGGTGAAACGTGTACGTTTCACGTTGATCCTCGACCTCCATGTGTTGGCTTTTGGTGTTGGTGAGGGGTTGAGCCTCGCCAGAGGCGCGTCTGGTTCGGGAGGGGCGCATCAAGGGAGTGCGCGTGACGCGGTTGCTAAATGCGCCCCTCCCCAACCAGACTCATTCAGCAAGGGCACTCCTCACCAAATCCAGGACCAACGC
This sequence comes from Pseudomonadota bacterium, assembly GCA_040386655.1. Classification (GTDB taxonomy): domain Bacteria; phylum Pseudomonadota; class Alphaproteobacteria; order Acetobacterales; family Acetobacteraceae; genus Plastoroseomonas. The sequence goes on from JAZKFA010000086.1 coordinate 26,936, forward strand.
ATGCCGGGGTCCGGGGATCGGCGCGATCCGCGGCGGGGGGCTGGGGGCAGCGCCCCCGGTCTTCACCCATGACCCTCCTCGGCGTCGAGCGCAGTGTCACCGGCAGGCGGTGGTTGTGGCGTGAGGGCGATGCGC
>JAZKFA010000087.1:0-1232 GCA_040386655.1 Pseudomonadota bacterium
ATCGGCCAGGAGGTCGTGGTCGATTTTCTGGAGGGCAACCCGGACTGGCCGCTGAGCCACCCGGTGCCCGAGCGCCACGCCTGGGCGGTGGAGCGCCTGCTCTCCGCGGGCGCATCGCTGATGGGCAAGACGGTCACCTGCGAGATCTCGCTAGGCATCCTCGGCTACAACCCGCATGACGGCACGCCACCCAACCCCGCCGCGCCGGGCTGCCTGCCGGGCGGGTCGTCCTCGGGCTCCGCCTCGGCCGTCGCGGCAGGGCTGTGCGACGTGGCGTTGGGGACGGATTCCGGCGGCTCCGTGCGGGTGCCCGCGAGCCTGTGCGGGCTGTACGGCATGCGCCCCAGCCTGGGCGCGGTCTCCGTCGAGGGCGTGCTGCGCCAGGCCGAAAGCTTCGACACGGCCGGCTGGTTCGCGCGCGATGCCGCCACCTTCGCCCGCACCGCCGAGGCGCTGCTGGGCGAGACTCTGCCACCGCCCACCGCCACCGGCCTGCTGATGGCGGAGGACGCCTTCGCGCTCGCCGATCCCGGCCTGATCGAGGCGCTGTCGCCGGCCATCATCCGCCTCGCGCGCATGTTCGGAGAGGTGTCGCGCATCGCCCTGGGCGAGCCGGGCGAGCTGGAGGTGTGGAACAACCAGCGCAACATCTGCCAGCGCGCCGAGGCATGGGCGAATTTCTCGCCCTGGATCGACCGGGTGAATCCGCGCTTCGGCTATGCCGTCGCGCGCAACCTGGCCTTCGCCTCGCTGATCACCGCGGAGCAGCTCGCGGTCGCGAACTCGGTGCGCGCGCGCGTGGTGGCGCGGATGCAGGCGCTGCTCGAAGGCGGTGCGATCCTGTGCATCCCGACCACGCCCTTCACCGCGCCGCCCCTTGGCCTGAGCCTCACGGAACTGGACCGGCAATCCGCGCGCATCGGCCAGCTCTGCTCGGTCGCGGGGATGGCCGGCCTGCCGCAGATCAGCCTGCCGGTGGGCATGGTGGAGGGGAAGCCCTGCGGCCTGTCGATCATCGGCTGGCGCGGGTCGGATGCGCGCCTGGTCGCGATCGCGCTCGAATTGGAGAAGACCCAATGACCCACGAACTCAACATCCCCGAGGTGGTCGCCGAAGTGCGCGCCGCCTTCGAACGCTACGACCGCGGCCTCGATGAGAACGACGTCGCGGTGCTCGACGACAGCTTCTGGCAGAGCGAGCACACGCTGCGCTACGGGGTGGGCGAGAACCTG
>JAZKFA010000087.1:1242-7113 GCA_040386655.1 Pseudomonadota bacterium
CGGGCACGCGATGATCGCGAGCTTTCGTGCCTCGCGCACGCCCGCCCAGCACGCCGCGCGCGCACGGCGGCTGGAGAACACGAAGATCGTCACCTTCGGGCGCGACTTCGCGGTGGCGAATACGGAATACGTGATCCTGTCCACCGGCAAGCGCGGGCGTCAGAGCCAGAGCTGGGTGCGCTTCCCCGAGGGGTGGAAGGTGGTCGCGGCGCACGTCAGCATGCTGGTGGAGGGCTAACCGACCAGCATCACCGGCTGCTCCAGCGTCGCCCATTCCTCGTCGTCGGGCTTGCGGCCGGTGGTCCACATGAGCACGGCAAAGCGGGCGGGACGGTCGAGCACGCGCATCGGATGATGCCAGGCACCCAGGTGGTAGTTCACCGCCTGGTCTCCGCGCGCGACGAAGGCGCGCAGGCGCGTCATGTCGGGCTTGCCCCTCACATCGGGCGCGACCATCAGCACGTAGCGCGCGACATCGAGCGGGATGAAGCACTGGCAGGAGCGGTTGTGCCGCTCCATCTGCGTCGCCTCGATCGGCAGAGAATGCGGTTCGACATTGCTGAAGGCGAGCACCGGCGCATCGGCGCCGTCGGTCGCCGTCAGCGTGGACGACAGCGCGGGGCGGTCACCCAGTGCGGGCGCGTTCACCACGTCGCCCCAGGGGGCGAAGGCTTCGGCGGTGAGGGGTTCCAGCGTCAGCGTCTTCATGATCCCACCTTCGCAATCTGTTCCATCCCCGGCGCATAGGGGAAGGTCCTGCGCCAATGCTCCGCGATGTCGATGCGGCGCGTGATCCAGACGCGGTCATGCCCCTGGATATAGTCCATGAACCGCGCGAGCCCGGCCGCGCGCGCGGGATGGCCGATGATGCGCATGTGCAACCCGCACGACATCATCTTGGGCGCCGTCTCCCCCTCGGCGTAGAGCACGTCGAACTGGTCCTTGAGGAAGCCGAAATAGTCGTCGGAGGAGCCGAACACCGCGCGGCCGTACTTGCTGTCGTTCGTCACCAGCGAATAGGGCACGATCAGCTGCGGTTTGCCGTCCTGCAGCACCCAGTAGGGCAGCTCGTCATTGTAGCAGTCGCTGTCGTAGAGGAAGCCGCCCTGTTCCATCAGCAGCGCGCGCGTGTTCACCGAGGGGCCGTAGCGGCAGTACCAGCCGGCGGGGTGGCTGCCCATGGTGCGCGTCAGGCTCTCGACGGCCATGCGAATGTGCTGGCGCTCGGTCTCGCGGTCGAGGCGGTAATGCTCCTCCCACCGCCAGCCATGGCAACAGATGTCGTGCCCGGCTTCGAGGATGGCCGCGGCCGCCGGCGGGTTGCGCTCGATCGCGAGCGCGCAGGCGAAGACGGTGAGCGGCAGGTTGCGCTGCGCGAAGGTGCGCATGATGCGCCAGAAGCCCACGCGCGTGCCGAACTCGAACATCCCCTCCGCGGCCAGGTCGCGTTCGCCCGCCGGCACGGCGGAGCCCATCGCCTCGGTCAGCGCCGCCTCGGACCGGCCGTCGCCGTCGAGGAAGGAGGGCTCCGACCCTTCCTCGAAATTGAGGACGAAGTTCACGGCGATGCGCGCATCGCCGGGCCAGCGCGGGTGCGGCGGGTTGGCACCGTAGCCGATCAGGTCGCGGTTGAACGGTGAGGTGTCAGGCGGCATCGGCGTCTCCCATCCAGGGGGCGCGCGGCCCCGTTGCGGGGAAGTCTAGTGCCGCGTTGCGGCGGCGTCTTGCTGACGTGGCGGGGAAATCCGCGCGTCGGTCGCGGGATCGCTGCGGAAGCCGGCGTTGCTGCCCAGGGATCCGGCAGCGGGCCGGTTGCGGCGGGTGGCGGCGGGGCGCAGAACGGGGCCGGGCAGATCGGGAGTTTCGCCATGGCTGGGCAGGGCGCGCGCATCGCACTCATCGCGCATGACAGGCTGAAGCCGGACATGGCGGCCTGGGTCGCGCGCCACCGCGAGACCCTGGCGCGCTGCGAGGTCGTGTCCACCGCCACCACCGGCGCGATGGTGCTGCGCGAGTGCCCCGACATCGCGTTGCGTCGGGTGCTCTCCGGCCCGCTCGGCGGTGACCAGCAGATTGGGGCGCTGATCGCGGAGGGGCGCATCGATGCGCTGTTCTTCTTCGTCGACCCGATGACGCCGATGCCGCACGACGTGGATGTGAAGGCGCTGCTGCGCGTAGCCCTGGTGCATGACGTGGCCTGCGCGTTCTCCGCCCGCAGCGCGGATCTGCTGGTGGCCGGCGGTGCGCTGGTGTCGCGCGACGCGGCTTAGCGGTTTTCCAACCCGTTCTCCGCTCGCGTCCGGCGGATTTCAGCGGCGCGGCTGGCGAGGTTCGCGCGAAACCGCACCATGCCGTCCCGCGTACGGCGCGTCGCCTCGGCGAAGGCCGCGGGATCGGTGAAGCGGTCCGGGTTCTGCTGGTCATAGGCCGCCACGGCATCGAGCGTGCGCAGCACCGCCGGCATGTCGCCGAACGCGTATTCATTGATAGGCCGCCCGATCGTCTCGGACAGCGAGGCGAACAGCGCGGGGTCGCCATCCCTGGGCATATCCGGGCGTGCGGCGAGGTGCGTGCGGTAGCGCAATTGCCCGAGGTAGAAGACGAACACCGCCTGCTCGCGCTGGCCGGCCTGCAGCAGGCGGGCCGCCTCCTGGTAATAAGCTGCCGGGTGCTGTCCGTTGAGCGGCGCCGCGAGCGAAGCCACATCCTGCGCGGCTGCCGCGCGCGTCAACGCGATCAGTCCGGGAGCCGCGATGAGTAGACGCCGACGTTCCATCGCCCCACGATAGGCCGCAAGGCGCGGTTTTGTGAACCGCCAATGCGGGCAGCCCGCATCGGCGCCGCCGCCGCGCCAGAGGCACCTGCGAAAAGGCTCTCCCATGCGTCTGCACACCATCGCCGCCATTCCCGCCGACGGCATCGGCAAGGAAGTGATCCCCGCGGGACTCGCGGTGCTGCAGGCGCTCGCCGCGCGCCAGGGCGATTTCGCGTTGCACGTCACGGAATTCCCCTGGGGCAGCGACTATTACCGCGCGCATGGTGAGATGATGCCGGAGAACGGGCTCGACACGCTCAAGCCCTTCGACGCCATCTTCTTCGGCGCCGTCGGCGACAAGGAGCTCCCGGATTCGCTCACGCTTTGGGGCCTGCGGCTGAAGATCTGCCAGGGCTTCGACCAGTACGCGAATATCCGCCCGACGCGCGTGCTGCCGGGACTGACCAGCCCGCTGCGCTCGGTCAGCCCCGGCGATATCGACTGGGTGATCGTGCGCGAGAATTCCGAAGGCGAGTACGCCGGCCATGGCGGACGCGCCCATCGCGGCCACCCCGAGGAGGTCGCGACCGAGACCTCCATCTTCACCCGCGTCGGCGTGACGCGGATCATGCGCACCGCCTTCCGCATCGCGCAGAAGCGCCCGCGCAAGCTGCTCACCGTCGTCACCAAATCCAACGCGCAGAAGCACGGCATGGTGTTCTGGGACGAGATCGCCGCCGAGATCGCGCGCGAATTCCCCGACGTCACCTGGGAGAAAGAATTGGTGGACGCGATGGCCGCGCGCATGGTGCGCACTCCCGCGAGCATCGACACCGTCGTCGCCACCAACCTGCACGCCGATATCCTCTCCGACCTGGCCGGCGCCGTCGCGGGTTCGCTGGGCGTCGCGCCGACCGCGAACCTCGACCCCGAGCGCCGCAACCCCTCGATGTTCGAGCCCATCCATGGCTCCGCCTTCGACATAGCGGGCAAGGGCATCGCGAACCCCGTCGCCACCTTCTGGACGGCCGCGATGATGCTGGAGCACCTCGGCGAGCCCGCCGCCGCGACCGCGCTGATGACGGCGGTCGAGCAGGTCTGCGCGGATGGCGTTATGACCGCCGACGTGGGCGGCACCGCGGATACGGCGACCGTCACCGCAGCCGTGATCGCGGCGATCCAGGGGCGCAACCAGCCCGGCTGAAATCAGCCGAAATCGAGCGGGAACAGCGCGACCAGTCCGCGCTGAAAACTCCGCTCATTATCGTCCGAACACAGGGCCGCCACCAGGCCGCCGCGCAGCCGTGCGACCGAGACGCCCTCCCAGTTCTCAGGGGGCAGGGCGTCGCGCGTGGAGAGCATCTCCCGCCCCTCCAGCACGCTGCCCGGACGCGCCTGCGCCAGCGCGGCCGCGGGCAGATGCACCAGCCGTGCGCCGAACCAGCCGAACAGGGAGAAGGAACGCTCGAGAACCAGCGCCCCGCCATCGGGCAGGGCACAGGCATCCGTCGGGGAGAAGTCGGGCGCCGGGCGGTAGGCAAGCTGCATCCACCGCCCCGGGCCGCCCATCCAAGCCACGACCGTGCCGGGCTGCGCCGCCGCAAGGTCCTCCGCGATCGCGAACCAGCGGCCATCGGCGAGCACCGTCAGGCTCTCCAGCCCGCCATTCGGCGGCGCGGAGTCCAGCCCCGGCGGTGCTTCCACATACACGCCAGGTCCATCGAGGCTGCGATAGGCGCGGATGCGGTGCCATCGCTCGAACCCCCCCCGCCAAGTGCCGTCGCGCGTCCGCGCCAGGCACTCCGCATCGCCCTCACGCCCGCGGCGCAACGGCACGCCGGCGCCATCGCGCAGGAAGCCCGTGCGCAGCCCCGCCAAGCCGCGCGGCACCAACCCATCCAACATCAGCCGCGCCGTCAGCCAACGACCCACATCGCTGACCGCGGTCACCGTCAGGTCATCGGCCAGGTGCAAACCCGAAATGCCGCCAAACCCGATGACGCCGCGGTCCAGCTCGAGCACAGGCAGGACGGAGAGCAGCAGCGCGCGTCGCGAAGGCAAGGCCAAGGGCTCTGCCCCTGGACCCCGCCAGGGAACTGAAGTCCCCTGGACCCCACTTTTGTGGGTTCTGAATTCGGCGAGGGGTTCTCGCCGGAGACGAGCCGGATGGGGGAGGGGGCGCGCGGAGTTCCCGGCGAGAGAGGAGCGCACGAGACGCGCCCCCTCCCCAATCCGGCGCATCACCCCCGCAAGCACACCGCTCCCAAAATCAACACCAACAGATGGGGGTCCAGGGGTCACAGGCTCCTGGCGGGGTCGAGGGGCGGAGCCCCCGCCTTGTCTACGCAATCGCGGGTGCGCGTTCCGTCGCCGCCCTTTGCCAGGCGTCTTCGGCGTCTTCGTCGAAGAGTTCGGTGAGTTTCTTCATCATGGTGCCGCCGAGTTCCTCGGCGTCCACGATGGTGACGGCGCGGCGGTAGTAGCGGGTCACGTCGTGCCCGATGCCGATGGCGATGAGTTCGACGGCGTTGCGCCCTTCGATGTCGGCGATGACCTTGCGCAGGTGGCGCTCGAGGTAGTTGCCGGGATTGACGGAGAGCGTGGAGTCATCGACCGGCGCGCCGTCGGAGATGACCATCAGGATGCGGCGGTGTTCGGAGCGCTGGAGGATGCGCTTGTAGGCCCAGTCGAGCGCCTCGCCGTCGATGTTTTCCTTCAGAAGCCCCTCGCGCAGCATCAGGCCGAGGTTCTTGCGCGCGCGGCGCCAGGGCGCGTCGGCGGGCTTGTAGACGACGTGGCGGAGGTCGTTCAGACGACCCGGATTGCGCGGCTTGCCTTCCTGCACCCAGCGTTCGCGGGACTGGCCGCCCTTCCAGGCGCGGGTCGTGAAGCCGAGGATTTCCACCTTCACCGAGCAACGTTCGAGCGTGCGCGCGAGGATGTCGCAGCACATCGCCGCCACCGTGATGGGCCGGCCGCGCATGGAGCCCGAGTTGTCGATGAGAAGCGAGACGACGGTGTCGCGGAAATCCGCCTCGCGCTCGCGCTTGTAGGTCAGCGCGACGGTGGGGTTGGCGATGACACGCGCCAGGCGCGCGACGTCGAGCGTGCCTTCC
>JAZKFA010000088.1:0-8678 GCA_040386655.1 Pseudomonadota bacterium
ATCCGCATCGTTCTCGCCGGTCAGCGGATCGATATGGGTTTCGCGCAGGCGGCTGAGATCGGGCACCGGCGGCGTCACCGGGCGCGGCTGCAGCTCGACATGGCTCATCTGGGTCGTCACCAGCTCGCGCAGGTTGGCCAAGAGGCTCTGGAACAGCTCATAGGCTTCCTGCTTGTACTCGGTCAGCGGATCGCGCTGGGCGATGCCACGCCAGCCCACAACCTTGCTGAGGTGATCGAGCGTCACCAGGTGATCGCGCCACAGCCCGTCGATCGACTGCAGCAGGATGGACTTTTCCACCTGGCGCATGATGGCCGGATTGGGCGCGCCGCCCGCCGCCATATTGGCGATGGTGCGCTCTTCCTTGGAGGCCGAAAAGGCATCGGCGGCGGCGATCAGCCGTTCGGTGACCATCTCGGCATCGATGCCTTCCTCGGCGGCCCATTCCTTCACGGGCACGTCGATATTGAGATAGGTCTTGGCGGCAGCTTCGAGCTGCTCGACATTCCACTGCTCGGGATAGGAGCGTGGCGGAATCGCCTTGGAGACGATGTTGTCGACAACGTCATGACGCATATCGATGACGGTCTCGCTAATGTCTTCGGCATCCATCATTTCGATGCGCTGCTCGAAGATCACCTTGCGCTGATCGTTCATCACGTCGTCGTATTTGAGGATGTTCTTGCGGATATCGAAGTTGCGCGCCTCGACCTTGCCCTGCGCGCGTTCGATGGCCTTGGTGACCCACGGATGGGTGATGCTCTCGCCCTGTTCGAGGCCCAGCTTGCCCAGCATGGAATCCATGCTGTCGACCGGGAAGATGCGCATCAGGTCGTCTTGCAGGCTGAGGAAGAAGGCCGAATGGCCCGGATCGCCCTGACGGCCCGAACGGCCGCGCAGCTGGTTGTCGATACGGCGCGATTCATGCCGCTCGGTGCCGATGACGAACAGGCCGCCGGCTTCCAGCACCTTGGGGCGCAGCGCCGCGATCTCGGCCTTGTGCTTGGCCAGGGCCGCTTCGAATTCCGGCCCTTCGCCGGTCTTGGCGTCCTGGCGGGCGAGCATGTCGGCATTACCGCCGAGCTGGATGTCGGTGCCGCGCCCGGCCATGTTGGTCGCGATGGTGACCGACCCCGGGCGTCCCGCCTGGGCGACGATCTCGGCTTCCTGCTCGTGGTAGCGGGCGTTGAGGACCGCGTGCGGCACCTTCTTCTTCTTCAGCAGATTCGAGATGATCTCGCTCTTCTCGATGCTGGTGGTGCCGACCAGGCAGGGCTGGCCGCGGGTGCGCGCCTCGTCGATGAGCGTTGCGACGGCTTCGTATTTCTCGGTGGCGGAGCGGTAGACCTCGTCATCGCCATCGACGCGCGCGACGGGGACGTTGGTCGGGATCTCCAGCACTTCGAGCTTGTAGATCTCCGCGAACTCGTCGGCCTCGGTCGCCGCCGTGCCGGTCATGCCGGACAGCTTGGGGTAGAGGCGGAAGTAGTTCTGGAAGGTGATGGAGGCGAGCGTCTGGTTCTCCGGCTGGATGGTGACGTGTTCCTTCGCCTCCAGCGCCTGGTGCAGCCCGTCCGAATAGCGCCGGCCTTCCATCATGCGGCCGGTGAACTCGTCGATGATGACGATCTTGTCCTGGTGGACGATGTATTCAATGTCGCGGTTGAACAGCGCATGCGCCCGTAGCGACTGGTTCACGTGATGGACGATGGTGACGTTGCCGATGTCGTACAGCGTCCCTTCCTCAAGGATTCCGGCGGTGCGCAGCGCCTGCTCAACCGCCTCGGTGCCTTCCTCGGTCAGGGAGACGGTGCGCTGCTTCTCGTCCTTCTCGAAGGCCGCGGCGTCCTTCACGATCTCCTTGATGACGAGATCGACGCGGCGATACAGGTCCGAGGTGTCGTCCGTGGGGCCAGAGATGATCAGCGGCGTGCGCGCCTCATCGACCAGGATCGAGTCGACCTCATCGACGATCGCGTAGGCGAAGTCGCGCTGAACCATCTCGTCCAGGCGGTACTTCATGTTGTCGCGCAGGTAGTCGAAGCCGAACTCGTTGTTGGTGCCGTAGGTGACGTCGCAGGCATAGGCGTCGCGGCGGTGGTCGTCGGTCAGCCCATGCACGATGGTCCCGGTGGTCAGGCCCAGATAGCCATAGAGCTTGCCCATCCATTCCGCGTCGCGGGCGGCCAGGTAGTCGTTTACGGTCACCACGTGCACGCCCTTGGCCGGCAGCGCGTTGAGGTAGACCGGCAGCGTCGCGACGAGGGTCTTGCCCTCGCCGGTCTTCATCTCCGCGATCTTGCCTTCGTGGAGCACCATGCCGCCGATGAGCTGCACGTCGAAATGGCGCATGCCGAAGACGCGCTTGGCTGCCTCGCGCACCGTCGCGAAGGCTTCGGGCAGCAAGTCGTCCAGCGTCTCGCCGGCGGCAAGGCGCGCGCGGAAGGCGGCGGTCTGGCCCTGCAGCTCCGCCTCGGACATGGCTTCGAACCGGGCCTCGAGCGCGTTGATCGCGGGGACTCGCGCCTTCAGCCGCTTGAGCGCCCGGTCATTCGAGGAGCCGAACAGGGAACGGGCAAGGCCCGCGAACAGGTTAACCATAGGGGCAGTGGCTCTCCGGCCGGGCGCTGGCATCGCGCCCCGGTGAGATAGGGGTGCCGGGGGGCAAGGTCAATTCGCCGCCCGCTTGTCGGGGGGCGGTGGTTCGGCCATGGTCCGGCCCGTCCACGACCGAGGTTTTTCATGTCCAGGCTTGCAGCCCTTTTCCTCCTGCTCGTGGCGGCGCCCGCCCTGGCGCAGACCCCCGTAACCCCGGCGCCGGCAACCCCGGTCGCCCCGACGCCGGGCGCGCCGGTCGCCCCAGTGCCCGCCGCCGTGCCGGACCCCGTGGTGGCTCGTGTGGATGGCGAAGCGGTGCTGCTCTCGGAAGTGACGGCCATGGCCCGCACCCTGCCGGAGGAGCTGCGCAACGCCCCGCCGCAGATGGTCTACCCGCTCATCGTCGATCAGATCATCACCACGCGCACCATCGTCGCTGCCGCCCGCCGCGCAGGGCTCGACCGTGACGTGGAGGTGCGCGCCCGCATCCGCCGCGCCGAGGAGCAGGAGCTGGCCCAGGCACTGATCGCGCGGGAAATCGCCTCCCGCGTGGATGAGGCCGCCGTGCGCGCCCGCTACGACCGCGAGATCGCGGCGCGCCCGGCAGAGGAAGAGGTCCGCGCACGCCACATCCTGGTGCCCACGGAGGCCGAGGCGCGCGAGGCGCTGCGCGAGATCCAGGGCGGGGCCGATTTCGCCGCCGTGGCGTCGCGCCGCTCCTCCGGCCCCGGCGCGCGGGAAGGTGGCGATCTCGGCTTCTTCAAGCGCGGCGACCTGGTCCCCGCCTTCGCCGAGGCGGCCTTCGCGCTGCAGCCAGGCCAGGTCTCCGCCGCACCCGTGCAGACCAATTTCGGCTGGCACGTGATCCGGGTCGAGGAGCGCCGCCGCGCTCCGCCGCCCTCCTTCGAGGAAGCGCGCGACACCATTCGCCAGCAGATGTTCGAGGGCGAGGTGAATGCCTTCGTCGAGCGCATCCGGGGTGCGGCGACGGTGGAGCGCTTCAACCTCGATGGCGGGCCGGTGCGCGCAACCGACACAGCCGAGCCGCCGCCGCCTGCGGGCCCGCCCGCGCGCGGCCCGGCGCCGCGGCGCTGAGGAGCACGCATCATGGCTGACCATGCCACCTCGCCGCTCGCCTTGCCGCTGCCGGAGATGCCGCCCATCGCGGGGGTCGCCCTCGGCGCCGCCCAGGCGGGCATCCGCTACAAGGCGCGGGAGGACGTGACCATGATGGTGTTCCCCGCGGGGACCACCGTCGCCGGCGTCTTCACCAAGAACAAGTGCCCAGGCGCGCCGGTGGACTGGTGCCGCGATGCGCTGAAGGGCGGCAAGGCGCGCGCGCTGGTCGTGACGTCGGGCAACTCCAACGTCTTCACCGGCAAGGCGGGGCGCGAAACCTGTGCCGAGACGGCGAAGGCCATGGCAGGCCTCGCCGGGTGCAAGCCGCGCGAGGTGTTCCTGGCCTCGACCGGCGTCATCGGGGAGCGGCTGCCCACGGCCAAGCTGACCGCGGCCCTTCCCGACCTACACGGGCGCCTGGTCGAGGATGGCTGGCCGGCCGCCGCACGTGCGATCATGACCACCGACACCTTCCCCAAGGGTGCGGTCCGCACCGCGAAGATCGGCGACGCTACCGTCACCATCGCCGGCATCGCCAAGGGGTCAGGGATGATCGCGCCGGACATGGCGACCATGCTCAGCTTTCTCGCGACCGACGCGAAGATTCCCGCCCCGGTGCTGCAGAAGCTGCTGAGCAAGGGCGTGGGGCCAAGCTTCAACTGCGTGACTGTCGATAGTGATACGTCGACGTCCGACACGGTGCTGCTGTTCGCCACGGGTGCGACGAAGCACCCGCGCGTGCCGGCGGAAGGTGGGGCGATGCTGCGCGACTTCGCCCGCGCGCTGAACGCGGTGCTGATGGACCTCGCGCTGATGGTCGCGCGCGATGGCGAGGGTGCGCAGAAGCTGGTGCGTATCGACGTGACCGGCGCGGTCACTGGACGCTCCGCCCACCGGATCGCCATGAGCATCGCCAATTCGCCGCTGGTGAAGACCGCCATCGCCGGCGAGGACGCGAATTGGGGCCGCATCGTCATGGCCGTCGGCAAGGCCGGCGAGCCGGCGGATAGGGACAAGCTCTCCGTCGCGGTGGGTGGGGTCTGGATGGCGCGCGAAGGCGGCGTGATCCCCGGCTATGACGAGGCGCCCGTTGTCGCCCACATGAAGGGGCGCGAGGTCGAGATCACCGTCGATATCGGGCTCGGCAAGGGCCGCGCCACGGCGTGGACCTGCGACCTGACGCATGGCTACATCGACATCAACGGCAGCTACCGAAGCTGATCGCCGGGTCCGGGCCGACGTGATGCCGCGCCGCCGCCCGTGACCCTCGGGGCGAGTGCCCTGGCCGCGGCCGCGCTGCTCGCGGCCATCGCCTGGATTTCGGGCGTGCTGTGGTTCCTTGCCTTCCTGCGCGCACCGGCGCACCACGCGACGGGCCGCGTCACGCTGGTGCTGGCCGCGACGGGCGGCGGCGCGCAATTCGCGGCGCTGCTGGATGCGCTGGGCCGCCAAACGCTGATGCCGGCGCGGCTCATCCTGTGCGTGGAGAGCGAGAGCGACCCGGTCGTGGCGGAGGCGCGCGCGGCTGTGCTGCCCTTCCCGATGGACCTGGCCATCGCCGGGCTTGCGGAGCGTTGCTCGCAGAAGGGGCTGAACCTCGCGGCCGGCTTCGCGCTGCTCGATGGCACCGAGGACGCGATCGTGCTGCTGGATGCGGACATCCTGCCGGGGCCGGACTGGCTCTCGGCACTCGCGACGCCGGCGTTGAACGGGGCGGCGGATGTGGTGACCGGATACCGATGGCACATCCCCGGCGGCGGGCCGCTGCGCCATGCCGTGGTGTGGCTGGACCGGGCACTGGCGCTCGGGCCGCGCTTCATCGCGTCGAGCGTCGTGTGGGGCGGGTCCATCGCGATCGCGCGCGACAGCTTCGCGGCGATGCGCCTGGGTGAGGCGCTGGTGACCTCCTTCTCGACCGACGGCGCCATCTCGCGCCGCGCGGCGGCGGTGGGGGCGCGCATGCTGACGCGGCGCGCCGTGCTGCTGGCCACGCCGCCCGAGGGCGGGGAGGCGTCCGCCTGGGGCTTCAAGCGCCGGCAATTGCAGATCCTGCGCATCTATCGGCCGGGCTTCTGGGCGCTGCTCGGGGTGCTGCTGCACATGGAGGCGTGCGCGCTGCCGCTGGCCTTTCTCGGCGCCTGGTGGGCGGCGGCGGGGCTGGGCGCGCTGGCGCTCGTCAGGGTAGGGCTGCATGCGCATGTGGCGCGCCGGATCGGCCGTGCCGACCCGCCTTGGGCCGTGGTCGGCCAGGCACTGGCGGCCCTGATCGCGCCGCCGCTGGTCCTGGTGCTGTTCTGGTCCAGCGCCTTCTGGCGGCACATCCGCTGGCGCCCTGTCGAGTACCGGATCGACGGCCCCGACTCCGTCCGCGTCCTGCGCCGCGTCCCGCCCGCGGCGCTGCCCTGATGGCGCGCTGCCCGATCACGGGGGCGGAGGCGGCGCTTATCCAGGTGGTCGGCGCGAAGCTGCTGCGGGGGTTGTGGCGGGCGAGCTTCGGGCTCACCCCCGCGGTGCTGCCGGAACGTGGCGAGTTCACCCTCTGGCGCGCACCCTGCGGGCTGATGTTCTTTGACCCGGCCATCGAGGGCGATGCGGCATTCTACGCGGCGCTGTATGCGAAGCTGGATGCGCCGGCGCGGATCGCGCGCGCGGCGGCGACGCGCCCGGAATACGTGGCCGCCACGCGCCATCTCCGCGCGGGCGATGCGGTGCTGGATGTCGGGGCCGGGCCGGGCGCCTTCGCCTCCCTGGTGCCGCAGGCCCGCGTGACAGCGCTGGACCCGCATGCGGCGGCGGGCAGCCCCGTCTTGCGCGAAACCGCCGCCGCCCACGCCGCCCGGCTCGGCGCCAGCTACGATGTGGTCACCGCGTTCCAGGTCATCGAGCATGTGGCCGACCCGCTGGCGCTGGTGCGGGACATGCTGGCCTGCCTGCGGCCCGGCGGGCTGCTGATCCTGGGCGCGCCGCTCTGGCCCTCGCCGATGACGGCGATCCCAAACTTCTGCCTCAACGCCCCGCCGCATCACCTGAGCTGGTGGAGCGAGGGCGCGATGCGCGCGGTGGCGGAACAGGCGGGTCTCGAGGTGCAGGACGTGACCCTGTTGCCCCCAGCGCCGGGCCAGCCGCTGATCCATTGGATGGGCCGGTTGGCGCCACTGAAAGCGCGCGCGGAGGGACCGTATTTCGCTGCCCGCGCCACCTGGCACGCCAGCCTGCTCACGGCGTATTGGGCGGCGCGGATCGTCGCTCCCTTCCGCCGCATTGCCCCCGATGCCGCGCCTCATTTCGTGCAGCTCGTGGCACGCAAGCCGGTGCGTTGACAGGCCACCGCTTTCGACGGTTTCTAGCCCCGGCCCATGCCCGACACGCACCCCCCCGCCACCGGCTTCGAATCGCTGCGCACCGAGCGTTTTCAGCTCCGCGCGCTGCGGGCCGAGGACGCGCCGGCGCTGCATCGCCTGGTCAATGACTGGGACGTGGCGAAGATGCTGGCGCGCGTGCCCTTCCCCTATCCCCGATCGCTCGCCGACGAGTTCATCGCGTCCACGCATGTGAGCATGGCCGCCGGCAGCGCCTGGCACCTGGCCATCACCGGGCAGGAGGGCGAGGAGGAGGTGCTGATCGGCTGCGTCGGCATCACCCGCGACCCCGACTCCGCCCAGGCCGAGCTCGGCTACTGGATGGGGCGGCGCTATTGGGGCCATGGCGCCGCGAGCGAGGCGGCGGGCCGGCTGCTGCGCTGGGCGCTGGCGAATCTGCCGATCGAGCGCGTGGTCGCGAGCGCGCTGCTGGAGAATGCCGCCTCCCAGGCGGTGCTGCGGCGGATCGGCTTCCGCGAGACGGGATTTGGGGAGCGGGATTTCGTCTCGCTCGGCGGTGCGCGGCCGGTGCGGCTGTTCGCCGCGCGGCGTGAGGATGTGGCCATGCCGGCGCCAGCCGCGGTGGAAGGCGCAAAGCCCATCCTGCTGGTTGCGGCGTGCGCGCTGATCGATGCCGATGGCCGCGTGCTGCTGGCACGCCGCCCCGAGGGCAAGGCCATGGCGGGCCTGTGGGAATTCCCTGGCGGCAAGCTGCACGCGGGCGAGACGCCGGAGGCCGCGCTGATCCGCGAACTGCATGAGGAGCTGGGCATCGAGGTGCAGGCGCCTTGCCTCGCGCCCTTCGCCTTCGCCTC
Source organism: Pseudomonadota bacterium (assembly GCA_040386655.1). Lineage (GTDB taxonomy): Bacteria > Pseudomonadota > Alphaproteobacteria > Acetobacterales > Acetobacteraceae > Plastoroseomonas. The sequence goes on from JAZKFA010000088.1 coordinate 7,892, forward strand.
GCACGCGCATGAGGCGTTTCATCTGTTGATGCCGCTGTATGTCTGCCGTCGCTGGACGGGGCGGCCGCAGGGGCGCGAGGGCCAGGCGCTCGCCTGGGTGCGGCCCGACAAGCTATCCAGCTATCCGATGCCGCCCGCGGATGTGCCATTGGTGGCGCTGCTGCGCGACCTGCTGTGAGGGAATTGCCATGACCAACCCGACCGCCTGCCTGCTCGTCATCGGCAATGAGGTGCTCTCGGGCCGCACCCGCGATGCCAACATCCAGTTCATCGCGCAGGGCCTGGGCAATATCGGCATTCCGCTCCGCGAGGTGCGCGTCATCCCCGACGTGCCGGAGACGATCATCGCCACGGTCAACGAGGTGCGCGCGAAATACGACCACGTCTTCACGACAGGCGGCATCGGGCCGACGCATGACGACATCACCTCCGAATGTGTGGCCCAGGCCTTCGGTGTTCCCTGGGAGCCCCACCCCGAGGCGTGGGAGCGCCTGGCCGCGCATTACCGCAACCTCATCCCTCCCGGTGACTACAACGCAGCGCGCCAGCGCATGGGCACGATGCCCCGCGGGGCGACGCTGATCGACAACGCCATTTCGATCGCGCCGGGTTTCTCCATCGGCAACGTGCATGTGATGGCCGGCGTGCCGCGAATCATGCAGGCGATGTTCGCCACCCTTGCCCCAAGGCTGGCCGGCGGTCCGCCGATCCTGTCGCACACCGTCCATGCGCGCGGTGCGCAGGAGGGTGCGATCGCGGAGGGGCTGGCCGCGGTGCAGGCGAAGTA
>JAZKFA010000088.1:8688-10430 GCA_040386655.1 Pseudomonadota bacterium
GCACCTCGATGTCGGGTCCTACCCGTACTACCGCCCCGAGGGCGGCGGGGTCGCACTTGTCGCCAAGGGCACCGACGCGGCCGAGGTCGCCGCCGCCGGGGCGATGATGCTGGCCCTGCTCGGCCCGGCGGGGCAGGAAGGCGAGCCGGAATAGCCCGCGCCTATTTCTTCTCCGCGTAGAGCTTGAGGCGCATGCTCTCGGGCACCTCCTGCCCGGCTTCGACGAAGGCTTTCTTCAGCGCGTCGATGCTGGGGGCGAAGATGGTGGACCGGTTGTCGCTGACCCATTCGCGTGAGGCGTGGGTGGTCACGACGGAGCCCTGGAAGCGCGGCATGACCCAGCGCGCGAAGAGCTCGTAGCTGCGCAGCGTCTGCTCCCGGTTCGCCCATTCATGGCTGCGGAACAGCACCGCGCCGCAACCGCCCTCGCTGAAGCCGATCAGGCGCTCGATGCCCTTGGCCACCGTCTCCGGCGAGCCCACCAGCGTGGTGCCGGCGGCGAGCCCGTCGCCCAGCGGATTCTCGGAGCGCATCGGCGGTCGACCCAGTACTTCGGAGAAGTAGTCGAGTGTTTCCATCCGCTCGCCGGCGCGGACCTCGGCCATGGCGGCCTCGTCGGTCTCGGCGACGTGCAGGTTCACGACCAGGCGCCACTCGCTGCGGTCCATGCGGTGGCCGTGTTCCTCGGCGTGGCGCTCGGCCATGCGCCATTGCTCCGCAAGTTTCTGCGGCCCGCCGGGCAGGCCGGCGCCGAGGGAGATGAGGCCCACGCCGTGCTTGGCCGCGGCCAGTGCGCCGGTCGGCGTCGTGCTGCTCGCAACGGCGACGGGGAAGCGCGGATAAGTGTAGGGGGCCAGGTGCAGGCGCGCCTCACGAAGCTCGAACCAATCGGTCTTCAGGGTCACGATCTCGCCGGCGAGCAGGCGCATGATCGCACCCAGGCTCTCATCCATCCGGCGCCGCTGGTCGCCGGCCTCGATGCCCATCATCCAGGCGTCGGAGACGAGCGCGCCTGGCCCTGCGCCCATCATCACGCGCCCGCGCGTCATGTGGTCCAGTTGGACGAAGCGCTGCGCGACGAGGAAGGGGTGGTGGTAGGGCAGGGAGGTGACGCCCGAGCCGAGCCTGATGTGGCGGGTACGCTCCGCTGCTGCGGCGATGAAGATTTCGGGAGAGGCGATGGTCTCCCACCCCGCGGAGTGATGCTCGCCAATCCAGGCCTCGTCGAAGCCGAGCTTGTCCAGGTGCGCGACCAGTTCCAGGTCGCGCTCGAAGGCGAGGGTCGGGTTGTCGCCCACGCGGTGGAAGGGGGCGAGGAATATCCCGAAGCGAAGGCCGGCATGGGCCATGAGTGTCGTCTCCCGTTTCCGCGCAGCTTGGCCCAGCTTCAGGCGTCGAGAAAGGCCTGGGCTTCCTTCACGACATCGGCAAGCGCGCCGGGGACGAAGGGCGAGATGAGCCCGGCGGAGGCGACCAGGCCCGAGAAGGGCAGCGAGCCACCGCGAGCACACAGCGCCACATAGGCATCGAGTGCCGCCTTCGGGTCACGGCGCGAGCGCACCCAGAACTGCATCGCGCAGCACAAGGCGAGCGTGTAGTCGATGTAGTAGAAGGGGCCGTTGTAGATATGCGCCTTGGCCTGCCAGCGCCCGCCCATCGCGGGGTGCCGCAGGTCCCCGTAATAGGTCCAGGGCATGTAGAGGCGCTCGAGCTTCTGCCACATGGCGTGGCGTTCGGCCGGC
>JAZKFA010000089.1:0-2017 GCA_040386655.1 Pseudomonadota bacterium
ATGCTCGAGGCCGAGACCGAGCGCGCGGTGGAAATCGAGGAATTCGCCGGCGGCTGGATGCGCCTGCCGCCCTCCGAGCAGACGCGCATGCCGCTCGGCCGCGGGCAGCCGCAGCATTGCGGGCTTGGCACCACGGCGGTGCTCGGCGCCCAGGTCTGGGACGCGCAGGCCCGCTTCATCATCCGCATCGGCCCGCTGACGCGCGACGAGTTCGAGGCGCTGCTGCCTGGCCGTCCCATGTTCAAGCGGGTGACCGACCTCGCGCGGCTGTTCGTCGGGCTCGACACCGGCTTCGCCGTCAACCTCGTCCTCAAGGCCGAGGAGGTGCCCCAGGCCACGCTCGGCGGCGGCGCCCAGCTCGGCTGGTCCACTTGGCCGGCGACGGCCAAGCCGCGCATCGGCGATGCGCGCGACGCGATCTTCGAACCACAGGAAGTGACATGATGCCGGCACCCCAGACCCTGGACCTCCGCGCGTGAGCGGCGGGATGAAGGACAGCTACGCGGCGGCGGATATCCGCTACCTCGCGGCTTTCCAGGAGGAGACGGTACCGGCGCGGCTTCGCCTGGCTGCCGCCTTGCAGGACGCCATCTGGAACCCCGACCACGAACGCCTGACCGTCATCGACATCGGCTGCGGCCGCGGCGTGACGGCCACGGTGCTGGCCGCGGCCAACCCGGGCTGGGACGTCCATGGCCTGGACCTGCAGCCCGCGCACATCGTCGAAGCCCGCGAGATCGCCGAGGAAGCCGGCCTCGACAACCTTCATTTCCATGAGGCGGACATCGCCGCCATGGACGAGGCCGCCCTGGCGCGCACGCTGCCCGAGGCGGACCTCGTCATCCTCTACGGCGTCTGGACCTGGGTGCCGGACACCGTGCGCGCCGGCATCGTGCGGTTCCTGTCCTCCCGCCTCAAGCCGGGGGGGATGCTGCTGATCGGCTACAACTCGCTGCCCGGCTTCTCCGATTCCATCGTGCTGCAGCGGTTGATGGCGCAGGGCATGGCGGCGGGGACGGGATCGGAAGCCGCCCGCGCGCGCGTGGCCGTGGGCATGGTCAAGACCCTGTCCGACGCGGGCGCGCGCTACCTGCCCTCGGAGAAGATGATCGAGCGGCTGACCGGCTACTCCGACGGCATGTCCGCCTACCTCGCGCATGAATACGGCACCGGCTACTGGCGCCCGGCCTTCGGCGCCGACGTGCGCGCGGCGTTGGTGCCGGCGCGGCTCGACTTCGTCGGTTCAGCCGTTCCCGCCGAGGTGGCGCCGGAGCTGAACCTGCGGCCCGAACAGCGCCTGGCGCTGGAGAGCCTTCCGCCGGGCGTGGATGCGGACTTGATGCTGGACCTGTTCCTGATGCGCCGCTTCCGCCGCGACGTGTTCATCAAGGGCAAGCGCCCGGGCGGGCGCGGCATGCTCGCGCACCTGCCGTTCGCGCTGTTCACCGCGCCGGACAAGGTGGAGCTCGCGATCCACACCGTGGCCGGCAAGGCGGAACTGCCCGCGGCTGCGAATGCCGCCCTGATCGAGGCGCTTGTGCAGGGCCCCAAGACGCTTGGCCAGTTGGCGGCGCTGCCGGCCTGCGCGGGGCTGTCGCCGGCCGATCTCGGCCTGATGCTGTCGACGACCAACACCGCGCTGCCGCTGTGGCGCGCACCCGGGACGGGCGATGCCAAGCGTGCGGCGCGCGCCAACCGGGCGCTGCTCAGCCGGCTCGGCGCGGAGGCAGCGGCCAGCTCCTCCCCGCTCGGCTTCGTGGTGCCGGCGCTGGGCGGCGGGCACATCATCTCCGCCTCGGACCTGGGTGTGGCCTGCGCGCTGCAGGACGGCGTGCCGCCCGACCAGACTGAGCTGGCGCGCCGCCTCTGCCGGCCCAACGCCACCGAGGAGGAACTGGCCCGTGCCGAGCAGGGTGCCTATGCCCTCCTCGACCGCCAGTATGGGACGTGGAAGGCGATGGGGGCGGTTTGACCCCTCACAGTTTCGAGCTTCGCGCCCCGGAGCCAAGGTGAGCCA
>JAZKFA010000089.1:2027-4635 GCA_040386655.1 Pseudomonadota bacterium
CAGGCGAACTTTGATGGTATGCAATGCCCAACCGTATCAGGAGACCCCAGCTCATGACGCTCCGCCTTGCACTTGCTGGCGCCGCCGCGCTCGTCCTCGCCCTGCCCGCCGCGCCCGTCCTGGCGCAGACCGACCCCGCGGCGCTTGACCTGATCCAGCGGCTGCGCCCGCAGTCGGGCTCCACCCGCGGCATCCGCGTCCCCGGTGCGGCCGATACCGCGCCGCCCGCGCCCTCCGTCCAGCCCGCGCCGATCTATTCCACGCCGCGCGCCCCGCAGCCCAATGCCACCGTCGCCGGCCCCGGCGCACCGATCGCGCGACCGGCGCCCGCCGCGCGCGAGACGACCGCTACCGATGGCGTCGCCGCCGCGAACATCACGGTCACCTTCCCCTCCGGCTCGGCCACGCTGACGCCGGAAGCCGAGCGCCAGTTGGCCCCGCTCGGGCGCGCCCTGGCTTCGGCCGACCTCGCCGCCTTCCGCTTCCGGATCGAGGGCCATACGGACACGGTCGGTGACGCCGCCTCGAACCAGGCGCTGTCCGAGCGCCGTGCCGCCGCGGTGCGTAACTTCCTCATGCAGCGCTACAATGTCGATGCCGGTCGCCTGACCGCCGTGGGCATGGGCGAGACGCAGCCGCTGGTCGCCACCGGCGATGAGGTTGCGCAGCCGCGCAATCGCCGCGTGCAGATCGTGAACGTCGGCGGCTAAGCACGCAGCCATGCCGGCAGATCCGGACGACACCGTCAGGATCCTTCCGGCGCTTGCGGCGCCGGAGCAGGGCGCGCGGGCGCCCGCGCGCACGGAAACAGTCGCGAAGCCCGCAAGGGGCCGCGGCATCCTGATCGCACTCGGCCTTCTGGGGGTCGTGGTGCTCGGCGGCGCGGTAACGTCCTGGGTGATCTTTGCCGGGCCGCGGCCAGCAGCCGTCGCGGCCTGGAACCCTCCAGCCGGTGCAGCCGACCCCGAGCCCCCCCACCCGCTGGTCGCGGGGAGCGTGACGCAGGTCGGGCTCACCACCGCGCCCACGCAGCGGTCGATCTCCAGCCGCGTCATCGTGCCGGTGCTCGACGAGCCGGCGCTGCTGGCCCATGCCGCGCCGGTCGCGCGCATGTTCCGCCTGCGCGAGAACCCGCTGGTTTTCATTATCGACTTCCCGAGCCTCGACGAGCAGGGCGCGGCGATGAACCGGCTGGCCGCGCTGATCGAGAAATCAGGACAGCCGCGCGACCGCCTGCTCGACGATGCCGCCCTGGCGCGCGCCATCAGCGAATCAGGGGATACGGCGGCCACCTACTATTTCGGGCACAACTACCGCTCCAGCGACGTCGAGCGCTTCTTCGCCCTGGCCTGGCGCGACCGGGTCGCCCTCACCGCAGGCGAGGAATGGCTGCGCGTGCAGCTCGCCACCGCGCGGGAGCTGGTGGGCGAGGGGGTCGGCTTCGCCATCCTGTCCGTGCCGGCGGTGGAGCGCCGCGTCGACGCCTCCATGCGCGCGGCGATCCTGCACCATGAGATCGGCCACGGGCATTTCTTCACCCGGCCCAGCTTCGCCGCCCATGTCCACCGCGTCTGGCGCGAGGTGCTCACCGAGGCGGAACGCACCACATTCCGCCGCTTCCTGTCGAGCGAAGGCTACGACCCGCAGCTGGAGGAGGTGATGGTCAACGAGACGATGGCTTTCACCGCCTTCACCCCGGACCGTCGCTTCTTCAACGCCTCGATGGTGGGGATGGACGAGGCGCGCCTGCAGGTGCTGCGCGAGGCCTTCCGCTCAGGCTTCTGAGGAGCGCGCGCGGCTCCAGCTGACGGTGCCAGGGCGGCGTCGGGACGGCTGCCCGCGGGCCGGCTCAGCGAGGCTCGTTCAGTCCCAATGGCATCGTGGCGCACGCGCCCTGCGGGTACGCGTGTCTCGATGCCGCCGGCTCGCGCTTGCACCGCGACAGCGCTGACAATAGCCGAGATGGATCCGGCCTTGCGTCCCGCGAGATCAGCGGCGGGGCACGGTCTCGATGACGATCGGACGCACCAGCACGCGGTTCCCGTTCGCGCGGGCATTGCGCAGGGCGCCGGATAGCGCGGTCAGGTATTCCTCCTGCCGCTCGACAACCGGGCGTGTCGTCGCGAAGAGCGGCCGGTCGGAGGCGATGATGATCGCGAGGTCGGTGCCGAAGGGCTCATCCACCTCCCAGCCGGCGAAATTGCCGCGCGGCTCGCCCAGGCGGATGCGGGCGCCGGGGGTCTGGAGCTGCGACGGGACGAGGTGCGCGACCTCGCCCGACTTCATGAAATAGGCGACGTAGAGATGCGCGGGATAATCCGGCATCTGCACGTCCAGGCGCATGAGCTGGCCCTTGGCCAGCGGCGGCGTGCCGACGAGTGCGACGCGCGGCGCCTGTTCGCCCTGCACCAGCACGGGGCGGAACAGGTCTAGTGCCGCGCAGTACGGCCCCTCGAAGCTCTGCAGCGCGAGGCGGGCGCCGCCTTCGGGGATGTTCCGTGCCGTCAGTTCCTGGCGGATCAGCGCGTCGTCGCCGCGACGGACGACGCCGCCGATCGTCAGCGACTGGTCGGAGGCGGTCCAGCTGAGCAGGCCGCAGCTGGAGGCC
>JAZKFA010000090.1:0-2082 GCA_040386655.1 Pseudomonadota bacterium
GATGGCGGCGAAGGCGCGCGCCAGGCTGGCGAACTCCTCTGGATGCGGCATGCCCGGCTCGGCGCGCGCGGTGACTTCGTTCAGCAAGTCCTCGACGCGGACCTCGAGCGCCTTGGCGATCGCCACCAGGCGGCTGGTCGCCACCCGGGAGATGCCGGCCTCGTAGCGGTGGAATTGCGCGTTGGTGACGCCGATATGGCTAGCGAGCTGCTTCTGGGTTCGCCCGGCGGCGCGGCGCAGCGCCCGGATCCGCAGCCCGACTGCGACATCGGCGGCGGTCGGCGCCCGCGTCCGGCGGGCCGGCGCCGTACCATCCCCCGGCGGGGTGATCGGCCGTGCCTGCGGCTGGGCCGCCGCTGGCTGGGCCTGCATCCGCGCGAGGCCGTCCTGTCCTACTCCACCTTCGGCGACCCGAAGGGTGTGATCCCGGGGTCGATCCGGGAGGCGGTGAAGCTGCTCGACAAGACCGGGGTCGATTTCGAGCATGATGGCGAGATGGCTGCGGACGTGGCGCTGAACCCCGCGCTGCGCGAGACGCTGTATCCCTTCTGCCGCCTCACCGGCCCGGCGAACGTGCTGATCATGCCCGGCCTTTACGCCGCGCATATCCTCACGCGTGCGATCCCGCAGCTGACGAGTGCGACGGTGATCGGGCCGCTGTTGCTGGGCCTTTCGCGCCCCGCGCAGATCGTGCCGATGCAGGCCGGCGTGAACCAGGTGCTCGACGTCGCGTGCCTGGCCGCGCACGCCGCGATCGCTCGGTGATCCTGACGATCGGCTATGAGAACGCCACGCCCGCGGCGCTGATCGAAGCGCTGCGCGGCGCGGGTGTGCAGACGCTCGTCGACGTCCGCGCGCTCGCCAACAGCCGCAAGCCGGGTTTTGCGAAGCGCGCGCTGTCCGAGGCGCTCGGTGGCGCCGGCATCGCCTATGTGCATGAGAAGCTGCTGGGAACGCCCGCCGAGGGCCGCGCGGCGGTGCGCGCCGGGCTTCTTGCGGAGATGCGCCGGATCTTCACCGCGCATATGCAAGGTGCGGAACAGCTCGATGCGGTGGCGCGGCTGGCGCAGCGGGCGCGGGCGGAACGGGTCTGTTTGTTGTGCCTAGAGGCCGACCCGGCGCATTGCCACCGCACGCTGGTGGCCGAGGCGGTCGGGCTTCCCATCCGGCACCTGTGATCGCGACGCTTTAACGGCCGGTCGCGCGCTCGACCCTGTCCCCGGTGCGGCGTGCGGCGCGGTTCACTCGCTCGCCCGTCCAGCGCCCTGCCCGGTTCAATGCCGCGCCGGTGCGGTTGGCCGCACGCCCCACCGCGCTGCCGGTGCGCCGCGCGGTACGGTCGATGGCGGCGCCGGTGCGCACCGCCGCGCGCTCCGGCCCCGAGGGTGGCTCAGTGCTGGCAGGCCGCGGCACGGGCGGTGGCAGGTCCTGCGCCAGTGCCGGCGTGGCAGCCAGCAGTGCAAGGATGATGAAGGCACGCCGCATGGTTCCGATGTCCTGATCCGATGAAGCGATCAATGGGCGCCGAACTGATCGCCTGCAACGCCGCCATCCTACGGGCGCGAAACAGTGATGTCCTGCGTTCGCGAATTGCCGCCCGGCCCGGTGACGGTGCGCGTGCCAGTATAGGTTCCGTTCTGCACCGTGCCTTGGCCGGCCACTGTGCGCGACTGCCCGCCAGGGCCGGTCTGCACGGCGCTGCGGCTGGTGGCACCCGTTATCCGGTCCCAGTTGCGCGTGCTTGTGCCGGTCGAGGTGCCACGCGGCCCGGTCGCGGTGACATGGCGTGTGCGGCTGCGCGGCTCGGCGAGCGCGGGGGCTGCGAGGGACACGCCGAGAAGGGCGGGCAGAAATGCGCGACGGTGCAGCATGGCGGTTCTCCATGGCGGTGGATGACACCTGACGCTGCCACACCGATGCGTGAATTTCGACGACCGATGTGTAACGAAGTACCGCATCAGGTATCGATGCGGATGCCCAGCTCGCGGATCAGCGGCCGCCAGGTCGCGGCCTCGCGTGCGACGAATTCCTGGAAGGCGGCGGGTGTCATGGCGGCGCGCTCGATGCCGAGGTCATCCATCC
>JAZKFA010000091.1:0-5670 GCA_040386655.1 Pseudomonadota bacterium
ATCATCGTGCGCGAGCAGGGCACCATCTTCCTCGCCGGCCCGCCGCTGGTGAAGGCTGCGACCGGCGAGGTGGTGAGTGCCGAAGCGCTCGGTGGTGCGGATGTGCACACGCGCATTTCCGGCGTCGCCGACCACCTCGCGGAGAGCGACGGGAACGCGACCCCACCCACCTGGCCGGCGCTGGCTGCCCCGCGGCCGCCGCGCTTCGCTGCCGAGGATCTCTACGGCATCATCCCGGCCAATGCGCGCGCATCCTACGACGTGCGGGAGGTGATCGCGCGCATCATCGACGACAGCGACTTCGACGAGTTCAAGGAACGCTACGGCGCGACGCTGGTCTGCGGCTTCGCGCGCATCGAAGGCCATGCCGTGGGCATCGTCGCCAACAATGGCGTGCTGTTCTCGGAGAGTGCCCTGAAGGGCGCGCACTTCATCCAGCTCTGTGCGCAGCGCGGCATTCCCCTCGTCTTCCTGCAGAACATCACGGGCTTCATGGTCGGCCAGAAGTACGAGGCCGGCGGCATCGCGAAGGATGGCGCGAAGATGGTGACCGCAGTGGCCACCGCCGCGGTGCCGAAATTCACGGTGATCATCGGCGGCAGTTTCGGGGCCGGCAATTACGGCATGTGCGGCCGCGCCTTCTCGCCACGTTTCCTGTGGATGTGGCCGAATGCGCGCATCGGGGTCATGGGCGGCGCCCAGGCGGCGAGCGTGCTGGCAACGCTGCGTCGCGATGCGCTCGCCGCCCGCGGCCAGGAATGGAGCGCGGCGGAGGAGGCGGAATTCACCGCACCCATCCGCGAACAGTATGAGACCCAGGGCCACCCCTACTACGCTAGCGCGCGGCTGTGGGATGACGGCGTGATCGACCCTGCCGACACCCGCCGCGTGCTCGCCCTTGGGCTTGCGGCGAGCCGCAACGCACCGCCGGAGCCGACCCGCTTCGGCCTGTTCCGCATGTGATGGCGATGTTCCGGAAGATCCTGATCGCTAACCGCGGAGAGATCGCCTGCCGCATCATCGCGACGGCCCGCCGCATGAGCATCGCGACGGTCGCCGTGCATTCGGATGCCGATGCCGGCGCACGGCACGTGGCGCTTGCCGACGAGGCGGTCGCGATCGGACCCCCACCGGCGCGGCAGAGCTACCTGGACATCCCCGCCATCCTCGCCGCCGCGCGGCGCACCGGCGCGGAGGCGATCCATCCCGGCTACGGCTTCCTGTCGGAGAATGTGGAGTTCGCCGACGCCTGCGCGGAGGCGGGCCTGGTTTTCATCGGCCCGCCCGCCGCCGCGATCCGCGCCATGGGGTCGAAGGCCGCATCCAAGGCGCTGATGGAAGCAAGCGGTGTGCCCCTGGTGCCCGGCTACCATGGCGAGGCGCAGGACGGTGCGACCCTGCAGGCCGCCGCGGCGCGCATCGGTTGGCCAGTGCTGATCAAGGCGAGCGCCGGCGGCGGCGGCCGCGGCATGCGCGTGGTGGAACGCGCGGAGGACTTCGCCGCCGCACTCGCCTCCGCCCAGCGCGAGGCGCTCGCCGCCTTCGCAGATGATCGCGTGTTGCTGGAGCAATACCTCATCCGTCCCCGCCACATCGAGGTTCAGGTCTTCGCCGACCGGCACGGCCGCACCGTGTCGCTGTTCGAACGCGACTGCTCCATCCAGCGCCGCCACCAGAAGGTGGTCGAGGAAGCCCCCGCCCCGGGTATGACGGCGGAGCTGCGCGCGCGCATGGACGAGGCGGCCGTCGCGGCGGCGCGCGCCGTGGGCTACGTCGGCGCCGGTACTGTGGAGTTCATCGTGCCGGAGGGCGGCGACAGCTTCCACTTCATGGAAATGAACACGCGCCTGCAGGTGGAGCATCCCGTCACCGAGATGATCACGGGGCTCGACCTGGTCGAATGGCAGCTGCGCATCGCGGCCGGGGAGGCGCTGCCGGCTGCGGCCGACCACCTTGCTATTCGCGGCCACGCCATCGAAGTACGCCTCTGCGCGGAGGATCCGGCGCGGGATTTTCTGCCCGCCACCGGCACGCTCACCCACCTACACCTCCCGCGGGATGTACCCGGCGCCCTGCGCATCGACAGCGGCGTGCGGCAGGGCGATGCGGTCACGCCGTATTATGACTCGCTGCTCGCGAAGATCATCGCCTGGGGTCCGGATCGCGGCGCGGCGCTGGCCCGCCTGCGCGCCGCGCTGGCGGAATGCGAGGCGATCGGCGTCGCCACCAACCTCGGGCTGCTGCGGGCGGTCACTGCGCACCCCGATTTCGAGGCCGGCGGCGTCGACACAAGCTTTATCGCGCGCCACTTGCCGGACCTGGTGGCGGCGGAGGCGGCACCAGGGCTGCGCGACACGGCGCGCATCGCCGCTGCCCTGCATGTGGGCGCGGAGCTGCGGGCGGACGCTTACCCTGGCGATCCCTGGGCCAGCGGCGACGCCTGGCGCATGAACACCGCCGGCCACCACGCCGTGCTGTTGCGCGACGCCGACGGGAGGGTGGCAACGCTGCGTCTGGAGGCGCGGCCTGACGGCGTCCTTACCGTCGCGGATGCGACGCTTGCCGAGGGACGGCTCATGCTCGACGGCCATACGCGGCCGGTGCTGGTCATCCGCCAGGGTGCAATGCTCACCGTCGCATTCGGCGGCATGACGCATGTTTTCGAGGAGGTCGATCCGCTTGCCCCACCGCCGCCGGCGGCCACCACGGGCGAGCGGGTGATCGCACCCATCCCGGGGCGCGTCATCCAGGTGCTCGTCGCCGTCGGAGATCACGTTTCAAAGGGCGCGCCGCTGGTCGTCATCGAGGCGATGAAGATGGAGATCGCGCTGCGTGCGCCCAGCGACGGCATTGTCCTCGCGCTGCGCGCGACGCTCGACGGCATGGTCGCCGAGGGCGCGGAGGTGGTCACGCTCGGTGCGGAGGCGGGGACGGGCTAGGCCGCCTTTGCCTCGCGCATCGCGCGCTCAAGGGCGGCGATGCGCGACCGTGCCGCCTCAAGCCGCGCCGCCTTCACCGGGCCGTAGCCGCGGATGCCGCCCCAGGCCTCGATCCAGGCAAGTAGCGCGGCCTCATCCGGGCGAAGCGCGATCAGCCCCGCTAGCCCCGCCTCGAACTCGCCGGGCAGGGCGCGTTCGGCACGGCGTTCATCGGTGCGGCCGAACGGGTCCGCCCAGCTGCAGCGCAGCACCTTGCCGTGCCGCAGCAGCCCCATCGCCCGCAGCATCCACGGCCCGAAGGCGCGCTTCCGCGGACGCCCCTCCGCATCCACACCGCCGAGCATCGGCGGGGCCAAGTGCAGCACCCTCCGCCGCGTGCCGGTGAAGCGCGCGTCGAGGCTCGCCTGCCACGCCGGATCGGCGTGCAGACGCGCGACCTCGTACTCATCCTTGTAGGCCATGAGACGGTGCAGCTGATGCGCGGCGGCGCGCAGCACGGCCTCAGAAGCATGGCCGCGCAACCCATCCAGAAAGCCCGTGTAGCGGGCCGCGTAGCGCGCGCTCTGATAGGCGGTGAGGTCCGCCGCGCGGTGCGCGATCAGCGCGTCCAGCGTCTTCGGCGCTGCTGCTTCCACCGGCGTTTCCAGCGCCGCGGCGCGCCCATCCGCGAACGCCGCCTTGTTGCGCGCTACCGCCGTGCCGTTCAGCTCCAGGGCACGCTCGATGGATGCGGCCGAGAGCGGCACCAGCCCACGCTGGAACGCGACGCCGAGCAGGAACACATTGACGAAGATTGCATCGCCGAGATCGCCGAGCACGCGCTTCGTCGCATCCATCGCGACCAGCTCCCGCGTCGCGGCCGCCAGGCTGGCCTGCATGCCCGCCGCATCGTAGCGCGTGGTGGTGTCGCGCACGAATTGCGCGGTGGGCGCGATGGCGCAGTTCAGCACCGCGACACTGCGCCCGGCGCTCAGCAGCGGTCGCGCGCTGGCGCCATGCGCCACCACCATGTCGGCCGCGATAAGCAGGTCCGCCTGGCCCTGGCCGATGCGCGGCCCGCGCAGGCTGTCGGGCGCCGCGCCTGCCTCGCCGAGGCGGATCTGCGCATAGACGCCGCCGCCTTTCTGGGCGAGGCCGAGCTGGTCGATGGAGCGTACCGGCCGGCCCTCCAGATGCGCGGCCTCGGCGAGGATGGCCGACAGCGCCGTCACCCCCTGGCCGCCCACGCCCGCCAGCAGGATGTTCCACGCGCCATCGCGCAGCGCGGGCGGAGCAGGTTCCGGCAGCGCCCCGCCGGGCGTTGGCAATCCGGGCATCGCGGGCTCCGCGCCTTCGAGCGTGACGAAGCTCGGGCAGAAGCCGCCGAGGCAGGAGAAATCCTGGTTGCAGGCGCTCTGGTCGATCTGGCGCTTGCGGCCGAATTCCGTCTCCACCGGCTCCACCGCCAGGCAGTTCGAGACGCGCGAGCAATCGCCGCAATCCTCACAGACGCGCGGGTTGATGACGACGCGCTTCCCCGCGGCCGGTGCCGTGCCACGCTTGCGGTGGCGCCGGCGCTCGGTCGCGCATTCCTGGTCGTAGAGCAGCGCGGTCACGCCCGGTGTCGCGCGCAGCTCTCGCTGCACGGCGTCGAGGTCGGCGCGGTCATCGAAGGTGACGCCGGCGGGGATCATGGGGTTGCCGCGATGGCGTTCGGGATCGTCGGAGACAATGGCAATGCGCGAGACACCCTCCGCGCGCAGCTGCGCGGCGATGCGCGGGACGGAGGTGTCGGCCTCGGTCGCCTGCCCGCCGGTCATCGCGACGGCGCCGTTGATCAGAATCTTGAAGGTGATGTTCTCGCCCGAGGCGATGGCGGCGCGGATCGCGAGGCTGCCGGAATGCGCATAGGTGCCGTCGCCCATATTGGCGAAGACGTGCTGCTCCTCAACGAAGGGCGCCATGCCCAGCCACGGCGCGCCCTCGCCGCCCATCTGGGTGAACAGCTCCGTGTCGCGATCCATGCGCGAGGCAAGGAAGTGGCACCCGATGCCGGCCAGAGCGCGGCTGCCCTCGGGCAGCTTGGTGGAGGTGTTGTGCGGGCAGCCCGGGCAGAAATACGGGTCGCGGCTGTGCAGCGGCGGCGCAGCCTGTGCCGCAAGCACATCGAGTGCCGCGATGCGTTCGGCCAGCAGCGGCGTGCGAAGCGCGGGCGGCAGCCGCGTGGCGAAGGCGCGCAGGATCGCGCCTGCATCCAGCTCTCCGAGATCGGAGAGCAGCGGCGCGCCGTCCGGCGTCGTCTTGCCTGCGATGCGCGGGCGAGCGTCCAGCGCATACAGTGCCTCGCGCAGCTGCGGTTCCAGAACGGGGCGGCGATCCTCGATCACCAGCACCTCGTCCAGACCCTGGGCGAAATCGCGGGCAGCCTCGGCGTCGAGCGGCCAGGCGAGGCCCACCTTCCACAGGCGCAGCCCGGCCTCCCGTGCCATGGCGTCGGTGATGCCGGCCTCGGCCATCGCCTGGCGCAGCGTCGCATAGGCCTTGCCCCGTGCGGCGATGCCGAAGCGGGCGGCGGGGCTGTCGATCACCATCCGGTCCATACCGTTGGCGCGGGCGAAGGCGATCGCGTGCGGAATCCGGAAATGCCGGTGCCGTCTCTCCTGCGCGATCCAGTGGTCATTCAGCCTTATGTGCAGCCCGTCGGGCGAAGCGGCGAGGCTCTCGTCGATCGTGATGCGAGGCACCGATGAGG
>JAZKFA010000092.1:0-2897 GCA_040386655.1 Pseudomonadota bacterium
GTGCTCGGGCCCACCGCAGGCGCGATCTGGCGCCTGGTCAGACCCCGCTGACGCCGGGACGATGGTCGCGCCGCACCTGCAGCACGGTCATTTCCTCCAGGAATCGCGCCGCCGCCACGTCCGGCGTCCAGGGGCGCCACGGCACCTCCCCATACCGCGCCGCCAGAGGGTCGCGCGCCAGGATCGTGCCAGCGATGCCCAGGGTCTCGCGCACCTCGCGCGGCGTCCAGCCGGCGACATGCACCGCCTCCCCCGCCGCCGCGGCGATGTCCGCGGCCTTGTGCGCGCGCTTCTCCTCCACCGTCCATGCCGGCAGTCCATAGCGCGCGGCCACCGTCCGCGTCAGCCGCTCCGACAGCTCGGAAAACCCCGCGCCGAGGAAGGGCTTCAGCGGCGAGATGCAGTCGAAGTTGATCAGCCCCTCTTCCGCATCGTGCAGCAGCTCGCGCAGCTCCCGCGCCGCATCCAGCCCGTGCCGCGTCCGCGCGCGGCGCAAAGCGAGCACGCTCAGCGCGTGCTGCGCGACCGAGAGCGGCTGCGGCCAGGCGGAATGCCCGCCCCAGCGGAAGGTGCGCGCCAGGCCGAGTGCCAAATCCTCATCGGTCCAGTCGAACGGCGTCGGCGCCAGCAGGTCCAGCCGCCGACCCGAGGGCAGCCGCACCCAGGCCCGCGCGCCGCCACTCACGGCGCCGAGATGTCGAACTCATGCGTGACGGCCAGGTCCTCGTCGAACCATGCGGCGATGCCGGCGCGGCGCTGGCCCATGTATTCGGGCTTGCCTTCGGCATCCAGGCGCATGGTCATGTCGTGGCCAGGGACCACCAGCGTGCCCGGCACCTTCCGCCACAGCGCCCAAATGGCGGCGAGCGAATCCCGGCTCGCGGCCGCGTCCATGGTCATGTCCGTCGCCATCGACAGCAACTCGGCGCGGTTCTTCGCGGAATCGCCGGTGAAAATGATCGGCGCCTCGGTCGCGGTCAGGTGGAAATACAGGCACCCCGGCGTGTGGCCCGGCGCGAGATGCGCGGTCATGCCCGGCAGCACCTCATCGCCCTCATCGAGCAGGCGCAGACGCGGCGACTTCGCGAGATCCTGCACATACAGCTCCGGCAACGGGTTGAATCCGACCGGCTCGGCCACCGCCCAATCCATCTCCCTGCGGCCGATATGCACGCGCGCATTGGGGAACAGCGTGTAGTTCACCGAATGATCCCAATGGGCGTGAGTCAGGAAGACGTCCGTCACATCCTCGGGCTTTACGCCTCGCGCCTGCAGCTGCTTGCCGAATTCCGGGCGGATGGAGAAGGAGCCTACATCGATCAGCGCCACCGGACCGCCAGGCCAGCGCAGCAGCGCGATGGTGCTCCAGCCCAGGCCGCCATGGCAGACGGATTTGCCGGGGTAGCCTTGGACGAGGATGTCGACTTGGACCATTGGAACCTCCCGAAGAAGGCCGGGGAAAGGAATTTCCCCGGACCCCATTCTTTTGTTTTTGCTTACTAATCCAACCGCTCAGTAGGTCGCGAACATGCGGGCGATCTCGGACGGGTCGGACGTACGCGTCAAGGCGAGCGCCAGCAGGATGCGGGCCTTTTGCGGGTTCAGATTGTCGGCGACGAGGAAGCCCGCCTCGCGGACCCGCGTCGTGCGGAAGACGCGGCCCGAACCCGCCCGGCAGGACATGGCGACCACCACGCCCTTGGCATGCGCAACATCCAGCGCCTTCGCCATCGCCGGCGTGACGAAGCCTGGAGCGAAGCCTGCGGTGATGATGCCCTTCGCACCGGCGGCGACATAGGCGTCGATCGCCACGCCGTCGGCGTCGCAATGCGTGTAGGCCACATCCACGCGCGGCAGGGAAGCGAGACCCGCAATGTCGAATTCCGTGTCGGGCGCGGCCTTGCGCACCGGGCGGCGATAGAAGTTGATGCTGTCCGCATCCGCCTGGCCCAGCACCCCGAAATCCGGCGTGCGGAACGTCTGCATCCGGAAGGTGGAGGTCTTCGTCACCTCCCGCGCCGCCTGAATCTCATCGTTCAGCAGGACAAGCGCGCCCATGCCCCGCGCCTCGTCGCTCGCCGCCACGCGCACCGCGTTGAGGATGTTGATCGGCCCATCGCCGGAGATGGCCGATGATGGCCGCTGCGCACCCGTGATCACCACCGGCTGGGCGCATTTCAGCGTCAGCGAGAGGAAATACGCGGTCTCCTCCAGCGACGCGGTGCCGTGCGTCACCACGAAGCCGGCGATGCCAGGGTCGGCCGCGACCTGCTCATGGATCATCGAGACCAGCTCGCGCCACTCCGCGAAACCAAGCTGTGTCGAGGGCACGGCGCGATACGGGATGGCGACCACGTCAGCCACCTCGGCGAGTTCCGGCACCTTCGCGGCCAGGCTCGGCGCGTCCAGGATCTTCCCCATCGTGCCGTAATCCTGCAGGTCCCGCGTATGGCGGCCGACCGAGGCGATCGTGCCGCCGGTCCCGATCAGGACAACCTTCTTCATCACGCCGCTTCCTTATTCGTCGCGGCGGCAGCAAGCCGCGCGATCACATGATCCACCGTCATCACATCGCCAAAGATCTGCCAGAAGGCGGCGAGCGAGGCGTTGTGCTCGGCATCCGACATGGCGGCATTCGCGTCCGCGACCATCACGGTGCGGAAATCCAGCATCATCGCGTCCCGCGCGCTGCTCTCGCAGCAGATGTTCGTCACCGTGCCGCCGATGAGCACCGTGTCGAACCCCTCCGCGCGCAGCCGCTCGGGCAGGTCCGACGAGCCCTGGATGAAGGCGGAGAAGCGCCGCTTCGCCACGATCCGGTCTTCGGGCCGAACGTCCAGTTCCGGCCACAGGGCGTGGCCCGGGCTGCCCGCGCTCATGGACGCGACGCGGCGGGC
>JAZKFA010000092.1:2907-4772 GCA_040386655.1 Pseudomonadota bacterium
GCGTGGCCATGCGCTGCATCACCGTCCAGGTCGTGTCACAGCTCGCGTCATGGACGTTCTGCACCCAAAACACGCCGCCGCCCGCATCCCGCAGGGCGCCGGCCAGGCGGTTGATGGCGGGCACGATCCTCGGCGCCATCGGGCAGGCGGCGTGGCCGATGACCGGGTCCATGAAGCCCACCTGCATGTCGATGACGACCAGCGCAGTGCGCGCCGGCACCAGGTCTTCGAAGGGGTGTTCCGTGCCGCAGCGCGCGGCGACGCGCGCCGCGATCTCCGGCGGTATGGCGAGTTCATGCATGCGGTCGGGCTCCTGGCTTGCGCGTTCGGCCGTTCGGCGTTCGTCCCTGCGTCACGCTAGGGCGCCCGCGCCCTCCCGTCACCCCTGCGGCCCGAGCACGGCGACCGTGAGGCGGGACACGCAGGCCATGCGGCCATCGGGGCGGAAGATCTCGGTCTGCCAGACCTGAGTGGTGCGCCCGACATGCAGCGGCCGGCAGATGGCGGTCACCGCGCTGCCCTGCTCCACGCCGGCCAGGTGGTTGGCATTCACCTCGATCCCCACGACCCGCGCGCCAAGCGGGGAGGCATGGGCGGCGGCCAGCGAGCCCAGCGTCTCGCTCAACACGACCGAGACGCCGCCATGGAGGATGCCGAAGGGCTGGATGTGCCTGGAATCGACAGGCATCGCGGCTTCCAGCCCTGCATCCGTCACGGCGGTGATGCGGATGCCGAGCAGGCCGGCAACGGTGCCCTCGAACCGGGCGTTGATGGCGTCCGCGCTGATCGGGCGCTGCCAGGGGGAGGGAGATGGGGTCATGCACGCGAGCTTGCCCCGTCGGCTCGTGGCTGGCCAGCGGCCGGATCTCCCGCAGGGCGCGAATATCGGCCGCGCTATTCACCCTCTGTTAGCGATAGCCCGGCCATGATCGATGGCGGGCACGGTGCGGCGGTCGCCGAGCAGGGCCCTTCGGAAAACCACCTGAGATCGCATCTTCCGGTTGCCTATCCCCATCCGGCATGTGCAATTACGATACATCGTCCCAACGATTTTTGACCCTTGGCAACGCCCTTGCACATCCTCCTCGACATTTCCCGGTTGCTCTCCGTCGCAGGTGCGGCGACGCCGTCCGGGATCGACCGGGTCGAGGCGGCCTATGTGGCGCGCTGGCTGGCCGAACCGGCGGAGAACTGCACCTTCGTCGCCTATAGCCCCTGGGGGTATTTCACCGCCCTGCCGCGTGGAGCGGTCGCCGCCTTGCACGCCGCCCTGGCCGAAGGCTGGGCCGGGTTGGCCTTGGACAATGCCGGCCGCGAAAAGGCGCGCCGCGTCAGGCGCGCCTGCGTCGCCTGGCTGGTCGCAGGCCGTGGCCGCGACCGCCTGGCCCGGGCGCTGTCCGGGCCGGAGCGTTGCGCCTTCCTGCTCGTCTCGCACAAGGCGATGGAGAAGCAGGAGCCGATCGAGCGGCTGCGCCGCGCCGGCGCCCTGTTCGTCCCGCTGATCCATGACCTGATCCCCGCCACGCACCCCGAATACGCCCGCCCAGGCGTCACCGCGCAGCACCTGCGCCGGCTGGCGACCGTCAGCGCGCAGGCCGACGGTATCATCGTCAATTCCGCGGCCACCGCGGCCGCACTGCGCCCCCACCTCGCGCGCCGCGACGGGCCGCCGCCGATCCGCGTCGCCGTGCTCGGCGTCGAGCCGCCCGACGTGCCCGCCCTGCCCAACGAGCCGCCCTATTTCATCGCCGTCGGCACGATCGAGCCGCGCAAGAACCACTTGCTGCTGCTGCACCTGTGGCGGGACCTTGCCGAACGCTACGGCCCGGCCACGCCGCGCCTGCGGCTAGTCGGCAAGCGCGGCT
>JAZKFA010000092.1:4782-6730 GCA_040386655.1 Pseudomonadota bacterium
CTGGGAGAATGAGAACGTCCTGGACCTGCTGGAACGCTGCACAGTGCTGCGCGGGCTGGTGACGGAGACCGGCAACCTCACGGACCGCCACGTCGCGGGCCTGCTGCGTGGCGCCCGCGCGTTGCTGTTCCCCTCCTTCGCGGAAGGCTACGGGCTGCCGCTGGCCGAGGCGCTGGCACTCGGCACGCCCGCCATCTGCTGCAACATCGCCGCCCTGCGCGAGGTGGGCGGCGACGTCCCCGAATACCTCGACCCGCTGGACGGCGCCGCCTGGCGTCAGCGCGTGCTGGATTTTGCCCGCCCCGACAGCCGCGCGCGCGAGGCCCAGCTCCGCCGCCTGACGCTCTGGCGTCGGCCGAGGTGGGATGAGCATTTCGCGGAAGTCGATGGCCTGCTGGACGACCTCTCCGGCCGCCGTTCCGCGCGGCAGCGCCCTGAGCCCGCGATCCGTCGGCCCGTCGCCGAGGCGAGCGCGCTGACCATCGCCGCGCGCAACGCCGTTCCCGGCTGAGGGCCGCGCGGCATGAAGGGCACCCGCCGCGCGGTTTCGCGCGGTAATCTGCAAGACCAGCGGGCGACTTCGGAGCCTCTGGCCATCGTGGGCGCGGCCTGCCGGCTGCCGGGCGCGCCGGACCTCGCCGCCTTCGCACGCCTTCTGGCGGAAGGGCGCGACGCCGTCACCGAGATACCCGCCGACCGCTTCGCCAAGGCCCGCTTCCTGCACCCGCGCCGCGGCGAGCCGGCGCGCAGCTATTCCTTCGCCGCCGGCGTCATCGGCGATGCGCTGGGCTTCGACGCCGCCGCCTTCGGCCTCTCCCCGCGTGAGGCGGAGGAGATGGACCCGCAGCAGCGCCTGCTGCTGGAGGTCGCGCACCACGCCTTCGAGGATGCCGGCTGGCCGGTGGACCGCCTGGCGGGTCGCGCCATCGGCGTGTTCATCGGCGCCTCCTCCCACGACCATGCCGAGCTGCGGCTGGAGGATCCCGCCGCCGCCGACCGCTTCCACATGACTGGCAGCGCAATGGCGATCCTCGCCAACCGCATTGGCCACGTCTTCGATCTGCGCGGCCCTGCGGCGATGCTGGATACCGCGTGCTCCTCCTCGCTTGTTGCCCTCGACGCCGCGGCCAATGCGCTCGCCGGCGATGCGGGGCTGGAGGCGGTGGTGGTGGGCGGGGTGAACCTGCTGCTCAGCCCTTACGCATTCATCGGGTTCTCGCGCGCGGGCATGCTCTCGCCAACCGGGCGATGCCGCGCCTTCGCCGCCGAGGCGGATGGCTATGTCCGTGCGGAAGGTGCGGGCGTGATCATCGTGAAGCGCCTGCGCGATGCGGTGTCCGATGGCGATGCGGTGCGCGCCACCATCCTGGGCACCGGGGTGAATGCGGCGGGGCGCACCATCGGGCTGTCGCTGCCCAACCCTGCAGCGCAAATGGCGCTGCTCGCCCGCGTGATGGCGCGCGCGGGGATCACGCCGGATCGCGTCGCCGCCTTCGAGGCGCATGGCACCGGGACGCGCGTGGGCGATCCGGCGGAGGCGCAGGCCATCGGCCGCGTCATCGGCCAGCACCGTGCACAGCCGCTGCCGATTGGGTCGGTGAAGTCGAACCTGGGGCATCTGGAGGCGGGGTCCGGCATGGCCGGGCTGCTGAAGGCGATGCTGGCGCTGGAGACCCGAAGCCTGCCCGCGACGCTGCACTGCGCGACGCTCAATCCGGACATCGATTTCGCCGCCCTGAACCTCGCCGTAGCGAGTGAGGCGACGCTGCTGGGTGCGGCGAGCGATGCCGTGATAGGGGTGAACAGCTTTGGCTTCGGTGGCACCAACGCGACGGCCTTCCTCGGCGCCGCACCGGCGCCGAATCGTACGGGTGCGGCGGGCAAGGGCACGCCGCCGCTGATCCTGTCGGCGCGCAGCGCGGAGGGGCTGAAGCCGCTCGCTGCAGCC
>JAZKFA010000093.1:0-13547 GCA_040386655.1 Pseudomonadota bacterium
GGTCGCCGGCGGTGCGGTTGCGGTTGTCGGTCAGGCCCTCGACGATGATGGCGACACCGTGCGGGCCGTAGCCCTCATAGCGCACCTCGACGTAGTCCTCGCCGACGCCGGCGGTCGCGGCACGCTTGATGGCGCGGTCGATGGTGTCGCGCGTCATGTTCGCGACGAGGGCGGCCTTCACGGCGGCGCGCAGGCGGGGGTTCATGGCCGGGTCGGGCATGCCCTGCTTGGCCGAGACGCTGATTTCGCGGATCAGCTTGCCGAAGGCGCGGGCCTTCTTGGCACCCTGGGCCGCCTTCCGGTGCATGATGTTCTTGGCGTGGGAATGCCCGGCCATGGCCGCTATCCATCTTCAGATGCAAGGTGAGGAAGAGCTTATAGGGCGCCCAAGGCCCTAGCGCCACCGGAACCCATTGCGGCCAACGCCTGGGCCGGGCAGGCTGGGCGCATGGACACGCAGACCATCGCCGACCCCTTCGCCATCACCACGCTCGAGGCGCTGGCGCCGCTGTATGGGGAAACGCCGGAACGGGCGAACAAGAAGGTCGTCCACCAGCTGGACGATACGGCCCGCCGCTTCATCGCGGCCTCGCCCTTCTGCATTCTTGCGACGGGCGCCAGCCGGGGCCTGCGCGCAACGCCGCGCGGCGATGCGGCCGGCTTCGTCGTGCCGCTTGACGACGTGACCCTCGCGATGCCCGACAGGCGCGGCAACAACCGCATCGAGGCCCTGCGGGACATTGTCGAATCCGGACAGGTCGCGCTGCTGTTCCTGGTCCCGGGTTCGAGCGAGACGCTGCGCGTGAACGGCCGCGCGCGGCTGACCACCGACCCGGCGCTGCGGGCGCGCTTCGCGATGAAGGGGGTCGAACCCGCCACCATCATCCTGGTCACGATCCATGAGCTCTACATGCAGTGCGGGCGCGCGCTGCTGCGCTCCGGCATCTGGGCGGGCGGGGCGCGGCCCGCCGGCGTCCCGACGGCCGGCGAGATGATCGCCGCCCATACCGGTGGCCTGGTCGAGGCGGCCGAGTATGACGCTGCCGCCTACGCCAACGCCATGAAGTCGCTGTACTAGCCGAGAGCCGCGCCTGAGGTACGGATCACCGGCGTCCAGCGCGTCTTCTCCGCCGCGACCCAGGCCGCGATGTCGCCAGGCTGGGTGCGTGGCAGGCCCACGACGCCCGCTGCCTCATGCCGTTCTCGAATGGTCGGGTCGGCCAGGATGGTCTGCACCGCCTCATCCATCTTCGCGATGATCACGGGGTCCAGCCCGGCGGGGGCCGCGAGCAGGAACCAGTTCGTCGATACCACGTTGGGGAACCCGGCCTCGATCGCAGTCGGCACGTCCGGCAGCGCAGAGGCGCGCGTGGCGGAGGACACCGCGAGGCCGCGCATGTTCCCTGCGCGGATCGCCGCGACGTTGGCACCCACCGTGTCCCACAACGATGTGGTGGACCCGCCGAGCACCGCCTGCTGCGCCTCGGGTGCGCCGCGGAAGGGCGCGTGCAGCAGCCGCGCCCCGGCCTCCATGCCGAACAGCACGCCCGTCAGGTGCCCGACCGAGCCGATGCCGGAGGAGCCGTAGCTCACCGCCTCATCTCGCGCCTTGGCCGCCGCGGCGTAGTCGGCGAGCGTGCGGATCGGCCCATCGCCCTTCACCGCGCAGACAATCGGCGCGCCGCCGAGCAGGGTGACGAAGCTGAAGGCACGGTCGGGGTTGTAGGTCAGCCCGGACATGATCTGCGGCAGCAGGATCAGCGGCGCGGGGGTCGAGACCAGGAAGGTGTAGCCATCGGGCCGCTCTGCCGCGACCGCGCCGGCGCCGATGGCCCCGCCGCCGCCGGCCCGGTTCTCGATGACGAAGCTGCGCCCCAGCATCTGTTCCAGCCGCGCCGCCACGGGGCGGATGATGATGTCGCTGGCACCACCGGGGGTGAAGGGCACCACGATCCGCACGGGCCGGCTCGGCCAGGTCCCCTGCGCCGAGACGATGGCAGGGGCCGCGAGGCTGGCGGCGATAAGGGTGCGGCGGCGCATGGCAGGGGCTCCGGTTGTGTCCGGATGAAGCCAAGCAATGCGCGGGCCAGCCCCTATCGCGCGACCATCACGCCATCGACCGGGTTGAAGGGCGTCGGGAACACCCCGCGCGGGGCGATCAGCGGATACGGGCCGCGCGGCAGGAAGGCGCCATAGCCCTCGGGTGCCACGACCTTGCCGCCGACCACCACGGGCTTGCCGCGCACATAGGTCGCCTCCGGCCAGCCGGTGATCGCCATGCCCTCATAGGGCGAGTGGTCATTGTCGTGCAGCAGCATGTCGTTGGTGATGGTGACCTGCTTGCCGGCATCCCAGATGGCGAAGTCGGCGTCGTAGCCGACCGCGATCGTGCCCTTGCGCTCCAGGCCGAACAGCTTCGCCGGATTGGTGGCGGTGATCGCGACGAAGGTCTGCAGGTCGATGCGCCCCTTGGACACGCCCTCGCTGAACAGGATGGGCATGCGCGTGGCCAGGCCCGGCGTGCCGTTGGGCACCTTGGTGAAGGGCGCATCCGGCCCGAAGGCCAGCTTGCCATCGGCACCCTCGTACCGCGTCGGCGCGTGGTCGGAGGTGACGTTGGTGATCACCCCGCGCCGGATCGCGTCCCACAGCGCCTCCTGGTCGGGCGCGGTGCGCGCGGCGGGAGAGAAGATGAACTTCGCCCCCTCGAAACCGGGGCGGTCGAGGTCGTCGGCGGTCAGCACCAGGTATTGCGGGCAGGTTTCCGCCCAGACCTTCAGGCCGCGCTTCTGCGCGCGCTCGATCTCCTCCGCGCTTTCGGCGCCGCTGACGTGGAAGACCTGGATGGGCACGTCCAGCGCCTCGGCCATCTTGCAGACGCGCTGGACGCATTCGCTCTCGACCAGCATCGGCTTGGACCAGGCGTGGTGCAGCGGGCGGGTGAGGCCGGCTTCGAGCAGCGCATTCTTGTAGAATTCGATCAGCTCGTGGTGCTCGGCATGGATGCACACCAGCGCGCCGTTCTTGCGCCCGGCGGCGAGCACGCGCAGCGCTTCGGTATCCGTGATGCGCGCGCCATCATAGGTGAGGAATATCTTGAGGCTGCGATGGCCCGCCTCGACCAGTGCGGGGACCTCGTTCGCCAGCACTTCAGGCGTCGGATCCGTCAGGATCATATGGAAGCTGTAGTCGATGCGGCTGCGGCGGGCGCGCTCGTGATGCTCGGCCACGCGCTGCGTCAGGCTCTCCCCCCGGCCCTGGCGGGCGAAGCCGATCACCGTCGTAGTCCCACCAGCGGCGGCGGATGCGCTGCCGCTGGCGAAGGTGTCGGCGTTCACCGTCGGCCCACCGCGGGGTTCGTCGATATGCGTGTGGCTGTCCACGCCGCCGGGCAGCACCAGCCGTCCCGTCGCGTCGATCTCCTCAGCCCCCGCGCCGAGCTTCTCGGCGATCGCCACGATGCGCCCATCCTTCACGCCGATATCGGCGGCATAGACCGCGCTCGACGTCCCGATGGTGCCGTTGCGGATGACGAGGTCGAATTCGGCCATGGGCAGTTTCCTTCGGGTTGCGCATGATGCGCGCGGACAGTCAGGGGCAAGCGAATGTCGCGCCATATTCTATTCGTGCGCCTCGGGGCGCAACGCTACCGCGTGGAAAGGCCCTGGGGCGATGTCCCTGATGGCGTGGGTTCGCCCAGCGACGTCGCCTGCGATGCCGACGGCAACGTCTACTGCCAGCTGCGGCAGGACCCCTATACCGGTAAGGACGGCCCCGCCGTGGTGGTGCTGAACCCCGATGGCAGCCGGCGCTCCGCCTGGGGCGGCGAGGAGGTCGCCGATGGCCACATGCTGACCACCCACCCCGATGGCCGGGTCTTCGTCGTCGACCGCGATGCGCAGGAGATCATCATCTTCTCGGCAGAGGGCAAGCGCCTTGGCGGCATTGGCCGCCGCGACCATCCCGGCGAGCCCTTCAACGCGCCCTGCGACGTAGCCTTCGCGCCGGACGGCACGATCTACGTCGCCGATGGCTATGCCGCCTCCCGCATCCACCGCTTCTCCGCCGAGGGCACGCCGATGGGCGGCTGGGGCACGCCCGGCGAGGGCCCAGGCGAGTTCTCCACCCCGCACGGCATCTGGGTGCTGCCCGATGGTCGCGTGACGGTCGCGGATCGCGAGAATCACCGCGTCAGCGTCTTCACCTCCGCGGGCGAATGGCTTGCGGATTGGCGCAACGTGCACAAGCCGATGGCGGTGCATGGCGCACCCGATGGCGGGCTCTACGTCACCGACCAAGTGCCGAGCCTGTCGCTGCTCAGCGCCGAAGGCGCGCTGGTGGGCAAGTGCCGGCCGATCCTGAACGGCGCGCACGGCATGTGGCGCGGACCCGACGGCGCCATCTTCCTCAGCGAACAAAACCCGCCGCGGCTGACCAAGCTGCTACCCGTGGCGGAGTAGGAAAGTAAGAATCTCTTACTTCCCAGCTTCGGCCTAAGCCTTTGATGGCGTTTGGCAGGAAGTAAGGAATTCCGCTTTTCGGCTTTTCGGCACAAGTTGCTTTGGTCGCAACCCGCACCGGCGCCAAGGCTAATATTCCTATACTCCCGCGAGGGTCAGGAGGCAAGCGGCATGTCGACCGCGCCTCGCCTCGCCGAGGCGTCACTCACCCCCCGCCGCCCAAGCTGACTCGCCGCTCTCGTTTCGCTTGACCCCGCGTCGAACCGTCAGGAACAATCCCGGACGCCCACTAAGGGAGCCCGGGATGCGTCGACGCCTGCTGATTGCCGCGCCGCTCGCGCTCGCCGCGCCGCGCCTGCGCGCCCAGGGCGCCACCGAACGCTTCCCAGACCGCCCGATCCGCGTTCTTGTTCCCTTCGGGCCTGGCGGCAATGCGGACACGCTGGTCCGCATCCTCGCGCCGAAGCTGAACGAGTTGCTGGGACAGTCGATCATCGTGGAGAACCGGCCCGGGGGCGGCGGCGCCATTGCCGGCCAGGCCGTCGCGCAGGCGGCGGCCGATGGCCACACGCTGCTGTTCGACAGCTTCGGCTTCGTCGTCACGCCCATCCTCGTGCGCAGCCTTCCGCCCACCTACGAGCGCGCCTTCGTGCCGGTCGCCAACGCCGTCGCCACGCCCTACGTCCTAGCCGTCCGGCGCGGCTACCCGGCCCAGACGCTGCCGGCCTTCATCGAGCACGTGAAGGCCAATCCCGGCCTCCCCTACGGCACGCCCGGTGCCGGCACGGTCGGCCACCTGGCCGGCGCGCTGCTCGCAAGCCAGGCGGGCATCCGCCTGG
Source organism: Pseudomonadota bacterium (assembly GCA_040386655.1). Lineage (GTDB taxonomy): Bacteria > Pseudomonadota > Alphaproteobacteria > Acetobacterales > Acetobacteraceae > Plastoroseomonas. Next base: position 5,300 of record JAZKFA010000093.1, read on the forward strand.
AACACGCGCCCTACCGCGGGGGCGCCGATGTCGCGCGCGACATGGCGGCCGGCGTCCTCGACTGCGGCATCATCACCTGGAGCAGCCTGCGCCCGATCGTCGAGGATGGCCGCGTCGTCCCGCTCGCCGTCACCGGAACCGGGCTCGGTGGTCCCACGGCGGCGATCAAGCCGATCGCGGAGCAGGGCTTTCCCGGCTTCGATCTCACCAGCTGGAACGGGCTGTTCGCGCCGGTCGCAACGCCGCGCCCGATCCTGGACAGGCTCGACGCCGCTTTGCGCGCGGCCGTCTCCGACCCCGCGACGCAGCAGCGCATCCGGCCCACCGGAAACGAGCCCATGCCCGAGGACAGCGCCACCTTCACCGCGCGCATCCTGCGTGACCGCGAGCAGGTGCGCCGCATCGTCGCGGAGACGGGCATGCGGATCGACTAGGCGAAGGCGGCCGCGCTCAGGCCTGCCGGTGCCGCGCCGCTACATGCCCCTCCGGCAGCCGCGCCCCGGCGCCGAACAGCTTCTCCCGATAGGTGCCCGCCGCGTAGCCGGTCTTGTACACGCCGCGGCGCTGCAGCTCCGGCACCACACGCTCGATGAAGGCGTCCAGGCATTCCGGCATCACCGTGCGCGACAGGTTGAAGCCGTCCACATCGGCCGTCGCCATCCAGCCCTGCAGCACATCGGCCACCTGAACAGCATCCCCCACGATCGGCGGCTGGCGGCTGCCGAGCACCGACTGCTCCAGCAGCGCCCGCTTGGTCCAGGCCGGCCCCGCCACCTTCGCCATCGCCTCCGCATTGGAGCGGATGGCGTTGGAGGGTGCGGCGGCGACCACCGGCTCATCCATCCCGAACCGCGCGAGGTCGATGCCCAGCGATGCCGAGGCATGCGCGAGCGCGCCCTCCGCATCCGCGCAGCGTGCGTATTCCGCCAGCAGGTCGCGAGCTTCCGCCTCCGTGCGGCCGACCACCACCGTGGCGCCGGCGAAGACCAGGATGGGCCGAGGTGCCGCCGCCGCGCGCAGCTGCGCCACCAGCGCGGCGACCACCGCCGGGTTGGACCCGTTCACGAAGACGCACTCCGCATGGCGCCCGGCGAATTGCCGCCCGCGCGCGCTCGCCCCGGCTTGGTAGAGCACCGGCGTGCGCTGCGGCGACGGCTCGCACAGATGGATCGCGTCGAGACTGTATTGCGGCCCGCGATGGCTGATGCGGCGCACCCGCGACGGGTCCGTGTAGGTGCGGCCCGCGGCATCGCGCTTCACCGCGTCATCCGCCCAGCTGCCCTCCCAAAGGGCATAGACCGCGTCCATGTATTCATCGGCCAGATCGTAGCGGTCGTCGTGCCGCATCTGCTCGGCATAGCCGAGCGCGCGCGCGGCGCTGTCGAGATAGCCCGTGACGATGTTCCACCCGATCCGCCCACGCGTGAGGTGATCGAGCGTGCTCATCCGCCGCGCCATCAGGTACGGCGCCTCATAGGCGAGGTTGCACGTCACACCGAAGCCCAGATGCGTGGTCACCGCCGCCATCGCGGGAATGGTCAGCACCGGGTCCAGCAGCGGGACCTGCACGCCACCGCGCAGGGCCGCATCCGGGCTGCCGCCGTACACGTCGTAGATGCCGAGGACATCGGCCAGGAACAACCCGTCGAACAGCCCGCGCTCCAGCCGGCGCGCCAGGTCCATCCAGTATTCGAGGCTGTTGCACCCGTCGCGTGCGGTGTCGCGCGGATGCGTCCACATCCCCTGCTGGATATGCCCAGGCGAGGCCATGTCGAAGGCGTTCAGCCGCATCTGGCGGGGCGCGGTACTCATCCGCGCAGGTGGCACGCCACCCAATGCCCCGGCCGCGCCTCGCGCAGCGGCGGCACCTCCGTCTTGCACGGATCGGGCTTCATGATCGGGCACCGCGTGTGGAAGTGGCACCCCGAGGGCGGGTTGATCGGGTTCGGCACGTCGCCCTTGAGCATGATGCGCGTGCGCTTCAGCGTCGGGTCCGGAATCGGCACCGCCGACAGCAGCGCCTCCGTATAGGGGTGCAGCGGCGTGGTGTAGAGCTCCCGCGCCGTCGCGACCTCCACGATGCGCCCGAGATACATCACCGCCACGCGGTCGGAGATGTGCTCCACCACCGAGAGGTCATGCGCGATGAACAGGTAGGTGAGGCCGAACTTCTCCTGCAGATCCTCCAGCAGGTTCACCACCTGCGCCTGGATGGAGACGTCCAGCGCACTCACCGGCTCGTCGCACACCACCAGCTTGGGCGAGACCGCGAGCGCGCGCGCGATGCCGATGCGCTGGCGCTGCCCGCCGGAGAATTCATGCGGAAAACGCCGCATGTGGTCGGCGTTCAGCCCCACCGTTTCCAGCAACTCCACCACGCGATCCTCGCGCGCCTGGCGCGACTTCGCCAGGCCATGGATGATCAGCGCCTCCGCGACGATCGCACCCACGGTCATGCGCGGATTGAGCGAGGCGAAGGGGTCTTGGAAGATGATCTGCATGTCGCGCCGCAGCGTGCCGAGCGCGTTATGGTCGAGCGCGGTGACGTCCTTGCCCTCGAACCACACTGTCCCGCCGGAGGGCTCGATCAGCCGCAGGATCAGCCGTCCCGTCGTCGACTTCCCGCAGCCGGATTCACCCACCAACCCCAGCGTCTCGCCGGCCGCGATGTCGAAGCTGACGCCGCTGACGGCATGCACCTCATCCACCTTGCGGCGGAACAGGCCACCGCGGACGGCGAAGCGCTTCTGCAGGTCGCGCACGCTGAGCAAGGGTTCGGTCATAGGATGCACGCCGCCTTGTGGCCTGGCGCCTTCTCCATCAGCGGTGGTTCGGCTGCGATGCACTCCGGCATCACATACCGGCAGCGCGCGGCGAAGCGGCAGCCCACCGGCGGGTTGAGCAGGGAGGGCACCGTGCCGGGGATCGCCTCCAGCCGCACATGCTGCGTGGCAGCCAGGTCGATGCGCGGGATCGAGCGGATCAGCCCCTGCGTGTAGGGGTGCCGCGGATTGGCGAACAAATCCTCGACCGTCGCCTCCTCTACCACCTTCCCCGCATACATGACGATGACGCGCTGCGCCGTCTCCGCCACCACGCCCATCGCGTGGGTGATCAGCAGCACCGCCATGCCCAGGCGCTGCTTCATCTCGTTCAGCAGCTCGAGAATTTGCGCCTGGATCGTCACGTCGAGCGCCGTCGTCGGCTCATCCGCAATCAGGAGCTTCGGATTGCACGACAGCGCCATCGCGATCATCACCCGCTGCCGCATCCCACCCGAGAACTGATGCGGATAATCCGACACGCGCTTATGCGCATTGGGGATCTGCACGAGTGCGAGCATCTCCCCCGCCCGCGTCATCGCCGCACGCCGCGACAAGCCCTCATGCTGGCGCAACGTCTCCGCGATCTGCTCCCCCACGGTGTAGACCGGGTTGAGCGACGTCATCGGCTCCTGGAACACGATGCCGATCTGCTTGGAGCGGATCGCGCGCATCTCCTCCGCCGGCAACGGCACCAGGTCCCGACCCTCGAACAACACCTGTCCCGCGACGATACGGCCCGGCGGCATGGCGATGAGCTTCAGCACCGTCATCGCCGTGACGGTCTTGCCGCACCCGGACTCACCGACGACGGACACCGTCTCCCCGCGGTTGATGGCAATGTCGACGCCATCAACGGCGCGAATCATGCCGTCATCGGTGGCGAAGTGGACCTTGAGGCCGCGGATGTCGAGGAGAGGGGTCATGGATGACAGACTGGGGAAAAGAATTTCCCCGGACCCCATTCTTTTATTTTTGGGTTTTTGGTGCTGATTGTAAATTTAGCGCTGGTCTGCCGAGGCAGGATGACCAGGCAGCCTGGACCAATATGATTTCCGGTGCTTGTTGGGCAGCCAGCGCGACTTTGCCGACGAGGTGCGGCCTGCCAAGGCGCACCAGTGCTGGCCGCACATCCCGCGCCGACCTGCAGAGGCAGCCCGCCCTCCCAGCCCGCACCCGTATGCAAAAACAAAAGAATGGGGGTCTGGGGGAAATTCCTTTCCTCCATGCTTGCTTGCTCTATCAACCCACCCGCCTCGGATCCAGCGCATCGCGCAAGCCATCGCCGACGAAGTTGATCGTCAGCACCGTGAGGAAGATCATCAGCCCCGGAAAGATCGCCCAGTGTGGCGCGAAATCGAGGTTGTCCTTCGCGTCGAAAAGCAGCCGTCCCCAGGTCGGCGTATCCGGTGGGAAGCCCAGCCCCAGGAAGGACAGCGTCGATTCCGCGATGATGGCCGCGGCCACGTCGATGGTGCCCGCCACGATCACGGGTCCGAGCGAGTTGGGCAGGATGTGCTGCAGCACAATTCGCGGCCGGGAGGCACCGAGCGCGCGCGCCGCCTCGACGAATTCCTTTTCGCGAAGGGAGAAGAACTGCGCGCGGACCAGGCGCGCGACGGGCATCCAGCGGAAGCCGCCGATGACCGCGACGATGAGGATGAAGACTCCCATCTCGACGCCGACGACCTTCGTCAGCGCATCGCGAAACAGGTAGATGATGAGCAGCAGCAGCGGCAGTTCCGGCAGCGATAGGAACAGGTCGGTCAGCCACATGAGCGCGGTGTCCACGCGCCCGCGGGACATACCTGCGATGGCGCCGACCGTCACGCCGACCAGCACCGCCACCGCCATTGCCGCGAACCCGACCGCCAGCGAGATGCGTCCGCCATAGAGCACGCGCGCGAGGATGTCCTGGCCAAGATCGTCGGTGCCGAAGGGATGGGCCCAGGTCGGCCCCTGCAGGCGCGCGGTGAAGTCGATGTCGTCGATCGCGACGGTCCAGAACAGCGGCCCGAACAGGACGCCCAGGATCATGAGGCTTAAGACAACCGCGCTCACCACCGCCATGCGGTGCTTGCGGAAACGCCGCCACGCCTCGCGCGCCGGGGTGACGGGCGCGCGGCGGGCGACCGCGATCTCAGCTGTAGGAGATGCGAGGGTCGAGCCAGCCATACAGCACATCCGCGAGCAGGTTGAAGAAGATGACGAGGCAGGCGAACACGAACGTCACCGCCATGATCACCGGCGTATCGTTCGCGAGGATCGCGGTGATCAGCAGCGACCCGATGCCGGGCACGCGGAAGATCTGCTCGGTGACGATCGCGCCGCCGAACACCGCGGGCATCTGCAACGCCACCAGCGTGACCACCGGGATCAGGGCATTGCGCACCACGTGGCGCATGGTGATGCGCCCTTCGGGCAGGCCCTTGGATCGCGCCGTGGTCACATGATCCAGCCGGATGACGTCGAGCACGGCGGAGCGGACGAAGCGCGTCCAGGCCGCACCCTGGAACAGCCCGAGCACGAGCACCGGCATGATGGTCTGCTTCAGGTGTTCCCACCACCATCGCCATCCCGTCGCATCGATATCCACGCGGTAGACGAAGGGCAGCCACCCCAACGTCACCGAGAACAGCAAGATCATCAGCAACCCCGTGAAGAAGGTCGGCAACGAGAAGCCAATGAAGGCGAGCGTGTTCGCAATCTGGTCAAACACCGAATACGGCCGCGTCGCCGCGAACACACCCACAGGCAACGCGATGGCCAGCGCGAGTACCTGCGACGTCCCGATCACCAGCAGCGTCGTCGGCAGCCGCTGCAAGATCAGTTGGTCCACATCCACGCGGCTGACGAAGGAAAACCCCCAGTTCCCCTGCAGCATCGCCGTCAGCCAGCGGAAGTAGCGGATATGCACGGGGTCATCGATGCCGAGGCTCGCGCGCAGCGCGGCCCGCACATCCGGCGGAATCGCGGGGTTGGTCGCCAGCTCCTCGAACGGATCGCCCGGTGCCAACGCGAGCACCGTGAACAGGATCACGCTGATCCCGAGCAGGCTCGGGATCGCGATCAGCAGGCGCCGGATAAGGTATTGAAGCAGCGGATCAGCCCTCGCGGTACCAGTCGGAGATCAGCCAGAAGGTGTTGTCCCACCCGCTCAAGACATGCTTGAGCGTGTTGAGGCTGCCGCTCACCGTGGGCCGAGAGACCAGCGGGATCACGTGGTTGCTGCCCACCACCAGGTCGTTCATCTGAATGAACAGCGCGGCCCGCTTGATCGGGTCCAGCTCGCCCTCCGCCGCGCGGAAGGCGGCGTCGTATGCGTCGGACCGCCAGCGCACGATGTTGCGCCCCTGCCAGCTATTCGCCTTCGAGGAGATCTCCCACGAGACGTACTGGTTCATGAACAGCTGAGGGTCCGCCTGCGGCATCGTCGTCGTGTACATCTGCATGTCGGCGTAGAACTTCGTGTAGGTGTCCGGGTTCGCCACGTCCGAGGAGAAGAACACCGAGGGCGTGACCGACTTCAGGTCGAGGTTGATGCCCGCCCGCTGCGCCGCCTGCTTCATCACCGCCTGCGTCCGCTGCCGCGGCGTGTTGACCGAGGTCTGAAACACGAAGTTCAGGCGCACATTGTTCTTCGCGCGGATACCATCGCGCCCGCGCGCCCAGCCCGCCGCATCCAGGATCTCGTTCGCGCGCGCGACGTTGAATTCCCAGCGCATGTTGGTCGACCGGTAGCGCGGCGGATTGTTGAGGAAATTCGCCGTCGCCGGTCCACCACGGCCATAGATGAACTGCTCCAGCGAATTGCGATCCGTGAGCAGCGCCATCGCCTGGCGCACCACGGGGTCACCGAAGGCCGGGTGCGTGGTGCTGATATGCGCGCGCTCGCCATCCACCTCCCGGTTCGGGTCGGTGGCGTTAAGCTGCACGAACTCGATGCCGCCGCCGGGGACGATGTTCACCTTGCCGCGCCCCACCGCCTCAAGCCGCTTGAGGATCTCGTCCTCCACCGCGAGGTTCCAGGCATAGTCGTAGTCGCCCGTCTGCAGCACCGCGCGCGCGGCGGAGGTCGCGTCGCCGCCGCCCTTCACCTCGATCGTGTCGAAATGCGGGCGGTTCGCGACATGGTAGTTCGGGTTGAGCTCGCCCCGCAGCGTATCGCCCGGCGTGAAGCTCACGAACTTGTACGGCCCCGTGCCGACCGGGCGCAGGTTCGCCGGCGCATCGCGCGAATTCGCCCCCGCGAAATCCTGGAACAGATGCTTCGGGATCAGCATCCCGCGCGAGGCGACGAAGGCATCGGCCCAGAACGGCGTCGGCTGGGCGAACTCCACCCGCACCGTCAGGTCGTCGATCTTCACCACGTTGATGTCGCGGTAGCTGCCGGCCGTCACCGCAGCCACCGCCGGGTTCTTCCCGTACTCCCAGTTGAACACCACGTCGTCCGCCGTGAAGGGCCGGCCGTCATGCCACTGCACGCCGGGCTTCAGCTTCCAGGTCACCGACTTCCCGTCGGCCTGCAGCCCGCCATTCTCGATCGACGGGATCTCCGCCGCCAGGATCGGATGCAGCGACCCATCCTGTGCCCAGCCGGCCAGGGGTTCGTAGAAGACGCGGCTGCCTTCCTGGTTCGTGGTGCCCACCGCGAAATGCGGATTGAGCAGCGTCGCCGCCTGCCAATACAGGATCTTCACCGCGCCGCCGCCACCACGCCGCGTCGGCGCATAGGCAGGCACCGATTGCGCCGCCGCCGGAGACACACCGGCAATGGCAAGAAGCTGGGTTGCCATCGGCGCGGTGAGGCCCACCGCCGCGACGCGCTGGATGAACCCGCGCCGCGACAGCCGCCCGTTCTTCACGCGCCCGATCAGGCGCCGCAGATCATCCTCGTTCATGCCCAGTCTCCCGATCATTCGTGCGGCGTGGCGGCGGGTGGTTGGTCCATCCTGCCGCCGACGCTCCGGATTATCTCACCGACGCTACAGGACGCCTCCGCCGCGCCGGAAGGCAATAATGCACCTCAACCGCGGGGACCGCCGAGTTCCTGCTCGACCACGCTCGCCCAATAGGCGACGCCGAGCGGGATGATCGCGTCGTTGAAGTCGAATTGCGGCGTGTGCAGGTTGGGCGACTTCCCGTCCTCGCCGGTGCCGCCGCCGATGAACATGAACGCCCCCGGCCGAGCCTCGAGCATGAGCGAAAAATCCTCGGCCCCCATTACCGGCAGCGCGTTCGGGTCCACCTTCTTCTCGCCCACCAGCGCGGCGGCGGCGGCAATGGCGACATGCGTCTGCTCGACGTGGTTCACCGTGGCCGGCACGCCTCGATTGTACTTGTAGGTCGCGGTCGCACCATGCAGCGCGGCCAAGCCATGCGCCAGCTCGCCGATGCAGTCCGGGGCGAACTTGACGTCGACGCCA
>JAZKFA010000093.1:13557-18715 GCA_040386655.1 Pseudomonadota bacterium
TCGAGCAGGTCGCGCACGACGGGGGTGTAGCTGCGCGAGGTGCCGGTGACGGTCAGGTCGGCGGGCATCACGTTGGCCCCCTGCAGCGACCCGCCCTGAATGGCGCCGACGCTGATCACGGCACTGTCCACCGCAGGGACGTTGCGCCCGATGATGGTTTGCAAGGCGAGGACGAAATGCGCCTGCACGATGGTGATGTCGGAGGCCAAATGCGGTGCCGATCCGCCATGCCCGCCGGTGCCGTGGAAGGTCACGGTGAAGCGATCCGCCGCCGCCAGCGCCGGGCCCGGACGCGTGGAGAACTGCCCCGCCGGAATGGTCGGCTTGTTGTGCAGCCCGTAGACGGCGTCGCAGGGGAAGCGGTCGAACAGCCCGTCATCGAGCATCGCCTTGGCACCGCCGCGGCCTTCCTCGGCGGGCTGGAAGATCAGGTGCACGGTGCCGGCGAAGTCGCGGTTCTCGGCGAGCCAGCGTGCTGCACCCAGCAGCATGGTGGTGTGCCCGTCATGCCCGCAGGCATGCATCAGGCCCGGGTTCTGGGAGGCGTAGGGCACGCCCGTCGCCTCGGGGATCGGCAGCGCGTCCATGTCGGCGCGCAGCCCAATCACGCGCTGGCCGGGGCGCGTGCCGCGGATGGTGCCGACGACGCCGAGCTTGCCCACGCCGGTCGTGGTCTCGATGCCCCAGTTCCGCAGATGCTCGGCGACGAGGCCGGAGGTGCGCACCTCCTCCATGCCGAGCTCGGGGTGGGCGTGGATGTCCTGCCGGATTGTGGCGAGTTCGGGCTGCCAGGCGGCGACGGCGTCGATGACGGATCGGGTCATGGGGGAGTGCCTCGGGTTGTTTGGTCCACCCTACGCGGAAGTGCGGGCGGCCGGATGCCTGGAAAATGGGCTGGTCCGGCGGCGCAGGGCCAGCAACTTCCGCGCCATCAGGCCCAATCCGGCGCCGCCAGCAGGGCGAGCAGCCGCGTGGTGGCGACGTGGGCGAGGCCCAGGCGCTCCGCTTCCCAAAGGAAGTTCAGCGTCCCGACGCAGGCACCGCCCAGGCGCACCGGCACGTTGACGATGGACCGCAGGCCAAGCCGCGCGATCAGCGCGTGGTCGTCGAAATGCGCTTCGATGGCGGCAGCACCCTCGCCCACGAAGACCCGGCCCTCCAGCAGCACGTGCCGACCCCATGCCGTGTCCCGCTTCGCCTTCCACCCACCGAGCGGATAGGCCTCAGCGTTCGAAGTGTAGAGCCGTCGCACGCGCATGGTCGCGGCCTCGAACCGCATAGCGGTGCACAGGGCGTGGCCCATCGCTTCCCGCCCGACGGCGTCGATGGCAGGCAGCAGCGGCGAGGCCGCTTCCAGCCGCGCGAGCTGTGTCGCGGTCAGCGTTGCCTCAGGCATCCGACATGGCAATGCCGAGTTCGCGGATCACGCGGGTCCATTTCTCCGCATCCGCGCGCAGCGTCGTCGCGAAGCTCTCCGGCGTCTCGTTGGTGACCTCGACGCCGATCGCGGCCATGCGGTCGCGCACCTCCGGCAGAGCCAGCGCCGCGTTGATCGCGCCGTTGAGCTGCGCCACCAGCCCCGGCGCCATGCCGCGCGGGCCGAGCGCGCCGTACCACACCGCCATCTCATAACCGGGCACCACCTCGGCCACGGTGGGCACGTCCGGCAGTAGGCGGGACCGGCGGCCCTCGGTCACGGCCAGTAACCGCAGCCGGCCCTCGCGCACATGCGGCAGCGTTTGCGTCCCCGCCGAGAAGAACAGCTGTGTCTGCCCGGCGACGGTGTCCTGCACCGCTGGCGCACCGCCGCGATAGGGCACATGCACCATGTCGATGCCGGTCATGCGCGCGAACATCGCCGCGCACAGGTGGTTGGTGGATCCCGGCCCCGCCGAGGCATAGGCGATGCGGCCCGGATTGGCGCGCCCATAGGCCACGAATTCCGCCAGGGTCTGCGCGGGGACGGAGGGATGCACCACCATCGTGTTCAGCACATAGGCGAGCAGCGCGATGGCGGTGAAATCCTCCGCACCGCGGAACGGCATGTTGTTGAACAGCGCCTCGTTCATCGCGTGCGTGCTCATCGATCCGAACAGGAGCGTGTGCCCGTCGGGCTGCGCGCGGGCGACGGCGTTCGAGCCGATATTGCCGGAGGCGCCGGACCGGTTCTCCACCAGCACCGCCTGCCCGAGCGTGGCGCGCATCGGCTCAGCCAAGACACGCGCCAGGATGTCCGTCGTCCCGCCCGGCGCCCAGGGCACGATCACCGCGATGGGGCGATTGGGGAAGGGCGCCTGCGCGCGGGCGGCGAATGGCGCGGCCAGGGGCAGGGCCAACGCGGCGCGGCGGGGGATGGAGGGTGAGGGCATGGGCGGGGCTCCGCGAAAATTCGCCCCCTCCATGGCACCGGCGGGCGCGATATGGGAAGAGGGTGGATGTTCACCACACGCCCCGAACTGCGCGGCACGCATCACGCCGTCTCCTCCACCCACTGGATCGCCTCCGCCGTGGGCATGTCCGTGCTGGAGCGCGGTGGCAACGCCTTCGACGCGGCGTGTGCCACCGGCTTCGTGCTGCAGATCGTGGAGCCGCACCTTAACGGTCCCGGCGGCGAGGTGCCCATCATCCTCAAGCGCCATGACGCGGCCGAACCCATCGTCATCTGCGGCCAGGGACCCTTCCCGATGGCCGCGACATCCGAGCGTTTCGCGGCCCTCGGCCTGGCGCAGGTGCCCGGCACCGGCCTGCTGCCCTCCGTCGTGCCTGGCGCCTTCGACGCCTGGATGCTGCTGCTGCGCGACCACGGCACCTGGACCCCGCGCGCCGTGCTGGAGGCGGCCATCGGCTACGCCGAGGACGGCTTCCCGGTGCTGGCGCGCGTGTCCACCTCGATCCTCGCCGCGCAGGAATTCTTCGCCGCGGAATGGCCGAGCTCGGCGGCGATCTGGCTGCCCGGTGGCGAAGTCCCACGCCCGCGCAGCCGCTTCACCAGCCCTGTCATAGCCGCCACCTACCGCCGCATCCTGGCCGAGGCGGAGGCCGCGGGCCCCGACCGCATCGCGCAGATCGAGGCCGCGCGCGACGCCTTCTACCGCGGCTTCGTGGCCGAGGCCGTGGGCGATTTCTACCGCACCGAATCGCTGATGGATTCGACCGGCCGGCGCAATGCCGGGCTGCTCACCGCGGACGACCTCGCGGGCTACGCAGCGCGGGTGGAGCCCACCGTCTCGCGCGACCACCACGGCGTCACCGTGCACAAGACCGGGCCCTGGGGGCAGGGGCCGGTGCTGCTGCAATCCCTCGCCCTTCTCGATGGCTTCGACCTCGCCGCCATGGACCCGGCCGGCGAGCGCTTCGTCCACACCATCGTCGAATGCCTCAAGCTCGCCTATGCAGACCGCGAGGCCTTCTACGGCGACCCCGACGGGTTCGACGTGCCACTGGCCGCGCTTCTCTCCGACGACTACGCGGCCCAGCGCCGCGCGCTGGTGGGCGAGCACGCCTCGCTGGACCTCATCTGCGGCGACCTGCCTGGTGCACGCGACCGCCTGGCGCGCGTGCTCGCCATGTCCGGCGCGGAGACGCCGGTGGGCATCGGCGCCGGCGAGCCCACCTTCGCGCCGCAGCCGGTGGAATGGGGCGACACCGTCCACCTCGATATCGTGGACCGCTGGGGCAACATGGTCTCGGCCACGCCATCGGGCGGATGGCTGCAAAGCTCGCCCGCGATTCCGGCGCTGGGCTTCTCCATCTCCACGCGCGGCCAGATGGGCTGGGTCGAACGCGGACACCCCGCGAGCCTGGGTCCGGGGCTGCGGCCGCGCACGACGCTGACGCCCACGCTGGTGACGAAGGAGGGTGCCGCCTGGCTCGCCATCGGCACGCCCGGCGGGGACCAGCAGGACCAGTGGATCCTGGCCGTGCTGATGCGGCATCTGCATCACGGGCTGGACCTGCAGGCCGCCATCGACATGCCGCTGTTCACGAGCCGGCACTTCCCGCAGAGCTTCTACCCGCGCATCGCCGAACCCGGCCGTCTCCTGGTCGAGGAGCGCTTCGGCGAGGCCGCCATTTCAGCGCTACGCAATCGCGGGCATCATGTCTCGGTCGAGGCGCCGTGGTCGCTCGGGCGCGTCTGCGCGGTGGGGCTGCGGGATGGGTTCGTCGCGGCCGCCGCGACGCCGCGGCAGATGCAGGCCTACGCGCTCGCGCGCTGAACATTTTTGGGGGAGACAGGATAATGGCCAGACGGGGCAAGGCGGCGCTGATCACCGGCGGCGGGCGCAATATCGGCCGCGCGGTGGCGCTGCAACTGGCGGCCGACGGGTTCGACGTGATCGTCAACGGATCCTCGAACCGCGACGCGTGCGAGGCGGTGGCCGATGCGGCGCGCGCGCTCGGCGTGAAGGCGCTGGTCGCCATGGCCGATGTCGGCGAGCGCGATTCCTGCCTGGCCCTCGCGGGTGCGGCGATCGCGCAGTTCGGCGCGGTGGACGTGCTGGTGAACAACGCCGCACTCCGCCCGGCACGCCCCTTCCTCGAAATGCCCGAGGCGGATTTCCGCCGCGTCATGGGTGTGGACCTGGAAGCCGCGGTGTGGCTCGCGCAGGCCTGCCTGCCGGGGATGGTCCAGCGCGGCTGGGGCAGGATCGTGAACTTCACCGGGATGAACGCGATGCAGGGCCATTCCGGGCGCGTCGCCGTCTCCGTCGCCAAGCATGGCGCGTGGGGGCTGACGAAGGGGCTGGCCAAGGAGTTCGGTGCGCAAGGCATCACGGCGAACGCGATCTCGCCCGGCCCGATCGCCGGCGATGACGAGGCGAGCGGCGCGGTCACCTACCGCATGGCGTCGGTGGCACACGTGCCGGCCGGGCGCATGGGCACGCCGGATGAGGTGGCTGCGGTGGTGCGGATGCTGGTCTCCGACGCCGGGGCCTATGTGAACGGGCAGATGCTGGCGGTGAATGGCGGGGGAAGCGTTTAGCGGGCCGTAACCGAAGGCGGCCGCCCTTTCGGGCGACTCGATGCCCAGCATGTCGCAGCCGGCCAGCACGCTGGCGACGGCGAGGCAGGCGGACAGGGCGAGGCGACGCATGCCTGCTTATCGGCGGGGCTGCCGGCCACTTGAGGCGGGCGCCCGCCGCGCCGGCACGCTGCC
>JAZKFA010000093.1:18725-22816 GCA_040386655.1 Pseudomonadota bacterium
CCGTAACCGAAGGCGGCCGCCCTTTCGGGCGGCGCCTTTGCGCCGACCGCCCGCCGCGAATGCGGCGCGCGCCTAGTGGCGCGAGGCAAGCGCGCGGAGCGCGCGCCCGCCGCTTGAGGGCACTATGTGAGTATCGCTTCTACGATCTCCTGCACCTCCAGCGCCTCCCGCAGCGTGGCGAGCCCGTGCCTCTCGCCGCGCGTCATGGCGGCGACGCCTTCCAGCTGGCCGCGCAGCACCAGCGGACGCATGCGCTCGTTCGGCAGCGCATCAGGCGCCTGCGCCCATTCACCATCGGCGCCGCGCTTCTCCGCATAGGACCAGTCCCGCAGCCGGATCGCATCGTCGAGCGTCCAGCTGTTCTGGTCATCCTTGTCCGTCGTGCCCACGCCGCCGAACAGCGTCACCGGCACCCCGCCGGCGGTCAGCCGCGCGCGGATCAGCGTCTCGCTGCCATCGCCCTCCGGCCAGGCGGCGGCGGCATCGATGAGCGCGAGCGGACCGAGCTGCCGGCGCGTGAGGAACAGGAAGTGGGAGACGACCTCCCGCGTGAACCCACCCTCGGTCCGGCGCGCGAGCCAGCTCGCGGCGTCCTTCTGCCATCCGCGCGGCCAGGTCGCGAACCCCACCTCGATCTCAAGCGATCGCGCCGGCGCACCCGACCGCCAGGCGCTGAGCTGCGCAACGGCGGGCGAGGACGCCATGGGGAAGTTCACCGCCGCCCGCGCGCCCTCGGCACGCGCGACGAAGGCGCGCGCGGCGGCAAGGTCGGTGGCCAGCGGCTTCTCCAGGAACACCGCGCGCCCGGCGGCCAGCGCGGCCTCCGCGAGCGGGATATGCGCGGCGGGCGGTGCCGCGACATAGAGGCACTCGCAGCCCTCGATCACCGCCTCTGCGGAGGCCAGCATCGGGACGCCGCCATCCACCGCGGCGAGCCGCGCCACGGCGCCCGGCGAGGGGTCCCACACGCCGGTCACCCGCACATAATCCGTCGCATGGGCCAGGGCCGCGCGCAGCATCCGTTCGCCCATGATGCCGAAGCCGATGATGCCGAGGGCGATGGGGGCGGGCATTGCGGGATACTCCGGACCGGGTTCGGACGGGCCTTTGCGTGTCACAGTTGCGCGGTCAAGCCCTGTGCGCAGGGTGCGACGCGCGGCCGGCAGCCCTATCTCACCCGCTTCGGAGGGTTCGCGCATGACGGCAGGAGATCAACCACGCAAGCGGGCCAGCTTCTGGCCCGACCCGCGCGCGCTCTACAGCCGGCTCGCGACGCGCGCCTTCACCGAGCGCGGGCTGTATCTCAACCTCGGCTACTGGAAGGACGCAGCAACAATCGACGAGGCCTGCGCCGCGCTCGCGATGCTGGTGGCCGAGACCGCGCAGATGGGTCCACGCGACGAGGTGGTGGATGTCGGCTTCGGCTTCGCCGACCAGGACATGCTGTGGATGGAGAAGCTGGCTCCGCGCCGCATCACCGGCGTGAACATCACACCCGTGCATGTCCGCATCGGCCGCGCGCGCGTTGCCCGCCGCGGCATGGCGGACCGCATCACGCTGATGGAGGGTTCCGCCACCGCGCTACCGCTGCCCGATGCCAGCGCGGACGTGGTCACGGCCGTCGAATGCGCCTTCCATTTCGACACGCGCGAGGCCTTCCTCGCCGAAGCCTTCCGCGTGCTGCGGCCCGGCGGGCGCCTGGTGCTGGCCGACCTGATCCGCGCCGAGCCAGCGCGATCGCCCGGCGGCCGCCGCTGGCAGGCCTGCACCTGGCCGGTCTTCGCGCGCATCTTCTCGGTGCCCGAGGCGAATGCCGACCGGCAGGATGGGTATGCGGACAAGCTCGCGGCGGCAGGGTTCCGTGGGGTGGATCTGCGCTCGATCGGGGAGGATGTCTTCCCCGGCTGGCACCGCGCGCTGCGCGAGGACCGGGCGCTGTTCCGGCGCCTGCCGCTGCCGGGCCAGCTCGCCTATGCCGCGCTGCTGCCGGTGGACCCGGACCGGGTCTACAGCGCGCTCGACTACGTGCTGGCGAGTGCGCGGAAGCCAGCCTCCGACTAGAAGGGAATTGCCTCGCCCTTGTGGTCGAAGAAGCCGCCCGTCTGGGCCGGCGTCAGCCCCGCGATGACGGCCAGCAGCCGCTCGGCGGACTGCTCGGGCGTCTGCACATCGAGTCCGGACTTGGCGAAGGGACCGGACAGCGGCGTCGCCACAGTTCCCGGATGCAGGGACACGCAGATCGCCTCGCGATGCGTTCGCGCCAGCTCGATCGCGGCGTTGCGCATGATCTGGTTCAGCGCCGCCTTCGCCGCGCGATAGCTGGTCCACCCGCCGATGCGGTTGTCCGCGATGGAGCCGACGCGGGCGGACAGCGTCGCGAAGACCGCCCGCTCCCCGCGCCCGAGCAGCGGCAGGAAGTGCTTCATCAGTAGCGCCGGCCCGGTCGCATTGACGGCAAAGCTGTGCCCCATGTGCGCGGGGTCGAGTTGACGAAAACTCTTCTCCGGGCTGAACCGGTCATCGTGGAGGAAGCCCGTCGCGTCGATCACCAGGTGCAGACCAGGGCCGATGGCGGCGGCCGCGGCGGCGATTGATGCCTCGTCCAGCAGATCCAGCGCGGGGTCGGTGCGGCGGGACAGGCCCGTGACATCAGCACCTTCCGCGGCGAGCTGCTCGGCCAGCGCGGCACCGATGCCGCCTGACGCACCAATTATGACAGCCTTTAGCGCCATACCCGCCGCGCGCGCAGGAAGCCGCGATAGGCAAGCTCCGCGATACCGCGTACCGGCGGCAGCGCCACGAGCCGCCCGAGCCAGGTGAAGCCGGGCATGCGCTGCCACATCTCCGCGAATGCGGCCGCACCACTCAGCAGCGTGCCATCGGCACGGCGCACATGCATCCGCGCGAGAGCCGCCTCCCGCGTCGGCCCGGGGCCGGGGTCGTCGCTGCTGACGTCGATCCATTCGAAGCCGGCGGCGCCGGGGCGCGCTTTGTAGAAGGCGATCTCGCGCGCGCATACCGGGCAGCCGCCGTCGAAATAGACCTGCAGGGGGCAGGCGCGCTCATATGCGTCTTGCCGCGCTGACGGCGGCCTTGCTGCCGGCGCCGACCAGCCAGGACCAGCCGCGCAGCAGCGGGCCGGCAGGCGTGGTCTGCATCTCCCGCGCCTCGTCGCGGTGATGCACCTCGTCGGCCTGGCACTGGATGAGCGTGTCGCGCAGCACACCGCCGGGGCCGGTCATCGGCAGCTTGCGGATCTGCTCCTCGTAATGGTGGTCCACGAAGGTCTCCACCGCGTCGATGGTCGCATAGACCGCGCGCGAGCCCACCAGCCCCGGCAGAAAACCAGTCAGGAACCCCGCCACGCGCCAGATTGGCAGCAGCACGCTGCGCTGTCCCGGCGGCAGCAAAGCGTCAAGCAGGTCCAGGTGGTTCTGCTCGGTGGCCATGTGCTCGGTGGCGAAGGCGCGAATGACCGGGTCGCGCGCGACGGCGAGGATGCCGCGATAGATCATCACCGCCCCCGTCTCCCCGGCATGATCGGACCGGATGTCGCCGATCAGCCCCTCGATATCAGGGGCAAGGGCGGCGAGGTCGGCGGCGGCGAAGGGTTGGGGCGTGCTCATACCGGCAAGATTGGCTGCGCCGCGCATCGCGCAAGCCGCAGTGCCTGCCCGTCAGGTTTTCGCCGCCGCTCTGCGTGCATCGAGGCGTGCGATCGCGGCGATGCGAATCGCCAATCGCTGCTCCAGGCTGGCCTTCCACCACCCCGCGATCTCGCGCCCGAGCCGCCCGCAGTCGCGGCACATCTCCGCCGCCTCGTCGTACCGGCAGGTGCCGCGGCAGGGCGAGGGGGCGGGGTCAGCGCGCATCATGCGCCAGGTGGTCCACGAGCACCGCGACGGCGGCCATCAGGTCCGGCGTGTCCATCGCCTCATGCGGGTTGTGGCTGCCGTTCTGGTTGCGGATGAGCAGCATCCCCGTGGGCACGCCCGCGGCGGCGAAGTTGTTCGCGTCATGGCTGCCGGGGCTGTTCAGCGCAGGCGCCGCGATACCCTGTCGCGCGGCGGCGGCCGTCAGTGCCTCGGTGA
>JAZKFA010000093.1:22826-25983 GCA_040386655.1 Pseudomonadota bacterium
CCGCCCCGGCGCCGCGGCACTGCGCTCACCCAGCGCGATGCGCACGCCTCGCCGCGTGGCGACGTCATCGACGCACGCCGCAAGCTGGCCTTCCAGCGCCGCCAGGTGATCCGCGCTGTAGCCGCGCAGATCGAGGCTCATCGTGCAGTCGCCGGCCACAGCCGTCAGGCTGTGCCGCGCCGCGTCGGTGTGCAGCCGCCCGATCGTGACGGCCATGGGGCGGCCGGCGGCCTCCTCCGCCAGCCACAACCGTTCGAGTGACAGCGCGAGGTCGGCGGCGGCGAGCGCCGCGTCATGGCGGAAGCGGTGCGGCAGGCCGGTATGCGCATCCTCGCCGCTGATGCGGATGAAGGGGTGCCGCACGTTTCCTGGGTTCGCGAGGCATACGGCAACCGGCGCGCCGGCCTCGATCAACTGCGGCGCCTGTTCGATATGCACTTCCAGATACGCGCCGATGCCCCGTGGGTCGCGCAGCGGCGTCCCCTGCCGCAACAGCGCGGGATCGCCGCCGCAATCCGCGATGCGCTGCGCCAGCGTCTGTCCGCCGCGCGCATGCGGCAATTCCAGCGCGCCCTCCGGCAGCCGCGCGAGCAGGCAGCGGCTGCCGATCAGCCCGAGCCCGAACCACACCGCTTCCTCGCAGCGCAGCGCCAGCACCTCGATATCGAAGCGCGGCCGGATGCCGGCGGCCTGCAGCGCGGCGATGGAGGCGATGCCCGCGATGACCCCCGCCGCGCCGTCGAAATTCCCGCCCTGGACGACGCTGTCCAGATGCGAGCCGATCAGCACCGGGGCAGTGGCCGGCTCCGCCGCCGCCCAGCGCAGTGTGAGGTTCGCCCCAGCATCGATGCTGGCAACCAGGCCGAGCGCGCGCCCGGCCTCGGCGACCAGCGCATGCGCCGCGTTCTCCCCGGCGCCGAACGCCTCCCGCGTGATGCCCGGCGGGTCGGCGCCGATCGCGGCCACGCCGTCGAGCAGGCGTTGCACCAGCGGCGTCTGCGCCTCGATGGCTTCGGTCAGGGTCATGCGTGGTCTCCGCATGCAGGATCGCAGGATCGCCGCGCTGCGCAAGGCGGCCTCTGGCGCGCGTGATTTCACGAGCGGCCGGACCGCCAGTTGTGGTGAAATCCCGCCGCGGCGCAGGACGACGCCGAGGCCGGGAGAACACGCCATGACAATATTGATCGACCGCCGCAGGCTGCTCATGGCGTCCGCGCTGCTGCTGCCGGCATCCGCCCGCGCACTCAGCCCCGCGCCGAACTGGCGCCCGTCCCGGCCCATCCGCGTCATCGTGCCCTTCGCGCCGGGCGGCGCGACCGACGTGGTGGCCCGCGTCGTGGCGGATGCGGCGGCCGCGCTGCTCGGCCAGCCGCTGGTGATCGAGAACCGCCCCGGCGGTGCCGCGGGCCTGATCGGCACTGAGGCGGTGGCCAAGGCGGACCCCGATGGCCACACCATCCTCATCCATTCCAATGCCCACGTCATCGCGCCGGCGCTGGTCGCGCGCATGCCCTACGACGCGATAGCGGATTTCACGCCGGTCGCGCATCTCGGGCGCATCCCGCAGGTGCTGGTGGTCACGCCGCGCCTGCCGGTGACGGACCTCGCGCAGCCGCTCGCCTGGATGCGGGCGAATGCCGGCCGGGTCAGCGTCTCCTCGGCCGGCATCGGCAGCGGCAACCACCTGGCCACCGAGGTCTTCCGCGCGGCGGCGGGGGCGGAGATGCAGGTGGTGCAGTATCGCGGCGGCGGGCCGGCCATGCAGGCGGTGATCTCCGGCGAGACGCAGATGTGCATCGACCCCGTGGCCTCCGCGCTGGGGCATATCCGCGGCAATTCCGTGCGCGCCATCGCGGTGGCCGGCGACACGCGCTGCGCGGTGCTGCCGGATGTTCCCTCCGCCTCCGAGGCCGGGCTGCCGGCGTTTTCGGCGGCCGCCTGGATCATGGCCTTCGCACCCGTCCGCACTCCGACGCCCGCGATCACCGCGATGAATGCGGCCTTCAACCAGGCGATGGTCGGCCTCGACCGCCGCCTCACCGAACTCGCGATCGAGCGCCGGCCGGACCTGACCGCCACGGCCGCGCTGCGCGACTTCGTGCGCGAGGATGCCGTGCGCAGCCGCGCGGTGCTCGTCCGCGCGGGGGTGAACCCGGAGTGACGCGGCGCGCCTGGCTCAGTTCAGCCGCACGCCGCGTAGCACCTCGGCCTTCTGCTCGATGTCGGTCTGCAGGCGGCGGGTGAAATCGGCGCGGTTGAGATAGAAGGTTGAGGGCTGCGCATTGCCGCGCGCGGCGGTGCGGTAGGGCTCGCTTGCCGCCGCCGTGGCGCAGGCCGCCTCGATGCGCGCGATGCGGTCCTCGGGCGTGCCGGCCGGGGCGAACAGGCCGCCGAAGCTCGCGGGGGCAACCTCGAAGCCCTGCTCCATGGCGGTGGCTGAGTCCGGGAAGTCCGGGTGCCGCTGGGCGTCGAACACCGCCAGTACGCGCAGGTCGCCGCGCCCCGCCGCCGAGCCCAGTACGATGGACCCGACATCGAGCCGTCCGGCCAGCACCTCCGTCATGACCGTGCTGTCGGCGCGGAAGGGCACGTGTTCCACCTCGACCTGCGCCGCGCCCATCCATTGCACCATGGCCAGATGCGGGATGGAGGTGATGCCGAGCGTGCCGTAGGTCATCCGCCCGGGATTCGGACGGGCCGCGGCCTGCAACCCGCGCAGGTCGCGGATGGGGCTGTCGGGCCGCACCACCAGCGCCATGGAGTTGTTGAACACCTGGCAGATCGGCCGGAAGCTGGTCGTCGTCAGCCCCGCCGCGGGCTGCGTCACCGGCAGGACGGAGGCGACGAGCGCGGGCGCATAGAGCAGCGTGTAGCCATCCGGTGCCGCGCGCGCGACCGCCACCGAGCCCACCAGCGCCGCAGCCCCGTCGCGGTTCACCACCACCGTGGACTGACCGAGCACGGGGCTCAGCTGCGCCGCCAGCGCGCGCACCAGCAGGTCGATGGAGTTCCCCGGCGGGTAGGGCAGCACGATCTGTATGGGACGCGCCGGAAACACCTCCTGCGCAGGGGCAGGCGATGGGAGGGCAAGCGGCAGCGCGGCCGCGAGGGCGGCCAGCAGGCGGCGGATGATCATTGGTCTTGTTTCCTCCCCTTG
>JAZKFA010000093.1:25993-28709 GCA_040386655.1 Pseudomonadota bacterium
AGCCGCCCTTGGGATTCGAATCCCCTCGATCAGAGGGTGAAGTCGTAGCGGATGGAGGGCAGGCCCGGGATCGGCGCATCCGGCAGGTCCATCCGGTCCTGGACCACCAGCGATGCGGAGACGCCGAACACCGTGTCGGAATCCACATGCTCGTCATCGGCGAAGTACAGCGCGGTCACCAGCTCCCGGTAGCCCGGCGCGGAGACCAGGACGTGGATATGCGCGGGGCGGAAGCCGTGGCGGTCCTGCTTGGTGACCAGCTCGCCCACCGGCCCGTCCATCGGGATCGGGTAGCCGATCGGTTTGACCGAGCGGACGTGGTAGCGCCCCTGCGCGTCGCATTGCAGCTGTCCCCGCATGTCCATCACCGTGGGATCATGCGCCTGGAGGTCGTAGAGCCCGTCCGCGCCGGTCTGCCAGAAATCCATCTTCGCATGCGGCACCGGCTTGCCGGCGGCGTCGCTGACCTGGCCGAACAGCACGATCTCCGGCCCCTTGCGCACATGCGCGATGGACCCGCCGAGCGGTACGACTGGTGCGGATTCGCGGAAGAACGGGCCGAGCAGGCTGGTCTCGGTACCCACCTCCTCGCGCCCCTGCGCGTCGTGCATGGCGTTGACCAGGCGCGAGAGGCCCAGCACATCCGACAGCAGGATGAATTCCTGGCGATAGGGTGTGCAGGCCTGGCCGACGGCGGTCATGAAGGCGATGCCTTTCAGCCATTCCTCCGGTGTCAGCTTCACCTCGCGCGCGAAGGCGTGCAGGTGCCGCACCGCGGCCTCCATGATCTCTCGCATGCGCGCGTCGGGGGTGCCGGCCATCTGGGCGATGACGGCATCGGTGATGTCGTTGGCGTCGAGGTCCTGCATGGTGGTCTCCTGGCGTCCTTTGGCCGTGAGCCTGATGGTCAGGGCAGGCCGCGGTCAATCACTGTTGCAAGTGCGCGGCCGACGCTCCGGGGACCCGTCATTGGCGCGCCGTTTGTGCGCACCACGAGGCCGAATGGCCGAACCCTGCTCGTGCGGCGAGCCAACCCTGTAGAGAGCGCGCTCGGCGCCCTGAGGCCGGTGCATCGGGCCGCGCCCTTAGCGGACCGCGAGCGCGAATGCGCGAACGCCGCTTGTGCGGCGAGCCAAGCGCGCGGAGCGCGCGCGTCACGCCGAAGGCGTGCCTTCGGCACGATGCGCTTGAGGCACAATACCCTGGGCCTCACCCCGGCTCGATCCGTGCGTCGCGCACCACCTCGCGCCACTTCGCGACCTCGGCGACCGTCCGTGCGGCCAGCTCCTCGGGCGTCCCTCCCAGCGCCGTCACCCCCTGGTTGCGCAGGGTCTCCAACGCCTCCCCGCTGCGCAGCCATTCATTCGTCGCGGCGTTGATTCGGTCCACCACGGGGCGCGGCGCCCCGGCGGGCAGGTACAGCGCCCACCAGCCCTCCACCACGAAGCCGGCCAGGGCCAGCTCCAGCATGGTGGGCACCTGCGGCAACGTCTCCGTCCGCTGGGGTGCGGTGACGCCCAGCACCATCAGCGATCCCGCCTGCACGTGCTGGGCCAGCGGCAGGTAGTGGTAGAACATCGCATCCACCTGCCCCGAGAGCAGGTCCGTCACCGCCTGCGCGCCGCTGCGATAGGGCACGTGGGTGGTCTGCACCCCACCGCGCAAATCGAGCAGCGCCTGGGACAGGTGCCCCGTGGTGCCGTTGCCGGCAGAGGCGAAGCTCAGGGGCCGCTGGCGGGCCAGCGCGATCAACCCGGTGAAGTCCCGCACGCCGAGCTGCGGGCGCACGGCGAGGGCCACCGGCGCGGTCACGAAGGGCACCACAGGCGTGAAGTCGCGCACCGGGTCGAAGCCGGGCTCGCGGTACAGGCTCGCATTCACCCCATGCGTGCCACTGGTGCCGAGGATGATGGTGTAGCCATCGGGACGGTCGCGCGCGACGGCGGCGGCGGCGATGTTGCCCCCGGCACCGGACCGGTTCTCCACCACGACGGATTGCCCCAGGACCTGGCCGAGATGATTGCCGATGGCGCGCCCGAAACTGTCGGTCGTGGTGCCGGCGGGGAAGGGCACGACCAGCCGGATCGGCCGCGCGGTGGGCCAGGCCTGGGCCTGGGCGTTCGCCTGTCCGGCCATGGCTGCGGCGGGGATCGCGGCCAGCAGCGCGCGTCGGTTCAGTGAGGTCATGCGGCGTCTCCCTTCGCCCCTTCGGGCGTCACGTATTGCGCGAGGCCGGGTCGGGCGGCGCCGCGGATCATGGGCAGGCAGGCGTCAGGAAACTCCTGGCGGAAGCCCGCGCCCGCATCGGCCAGAGTTCCGAGGAAGGCGTCAAGGTGGGCCATGGCGCCACTTGCGATGTCGTGCAGCACCAGCAGCGGTTCCGGCTCGGCCAGGCACTGCGCCATCGCGCGGGCGGGCCAGCCATCGGGGTCGCGCCAGTCGCCGGGGACGGCGGACCACAGCACCATGGTGTGGCCGTGTGCCTCCAGGTGGGCGCGGGCCTCCGTGCTGAGCAAATGTGGGCCGACCCGGCCGCCGCCGCCCACCGGGCGGAACAGCCGGTCCGGGTGCGCCAGGGCGCCGAGCAGCCCCTGGGTGCGGCCGATCTCCGCCGCCGCGTGGCCAGGGTCGTGGCGGTCGCCGAGCGGGCCGGTGTGGGTGAAGGTGTGGTTGCCGATCCAGTGGCCCTCCGCCTGCGCCCGCTCGCTGGCCGCGC
>JAZKFA010000094.1:0-1357 GCA_040386655.1 Pseudomonadota bacterium
GCTCGGCATGCGCGCGGAGTTCCGGGCACTCGGCGCCCACATCGCCGAATTCCCGCTCAACGAAGCGATCGCCGAGGATGCGCGCGACGCGCGAGAGGCGGTGGTGATGGGCGCGCCCAACGTCGTGCGCGGCGGCAGCCATCTGGGCTGGGCCTCGGCGGCACCGCTGGCCGAGCGTGGCATCGTGACCATCCTCGCCTCGGACTACTACTGGCCGGCGATGCTGGAGGCGGCCTTCGTCCTGGAGGGCCGCGGCACGCTCACCCTCGGCGAGGCCTGGGCGCTGGTCGCGGACAATCCGGCACAGGCCCTGAGCCTCAGCGACCGTGGCCGGATCGAGGATGGGCTGCGCGGTGACATCGTGGTGGTGGACGCGGCTGCACGCGCGCCGGTCGCGAGCTTCGTCGCGGGCCGGTTGGCTTGGCTCAGCACCGAAGGTGCCGCGCGCATCGCCTGATGGAAGGTGGGCGGCCCGGGCATCACCGGGCCGTCAACGAAGGGGGAGGATTGCTCCCCCGGGCGGCTTCAGAAGCCTTCGCGCTCGATGCGCTTGCGCTCGACCTTGCGGGCGCGGCGGACGGCTTCGGCAGCTTCGCGGGCGCGGCGCTCGGAGGGCTTCTCGTAGTGGCGGCGAAGCTTCATCTCGCGAAACACGCCTTCGCGCTGCAGCTTTTTCTTGAGCGCCTTGAGCGCCTGATCAATGTTGTTGTCACGGACGACGACCTGCACGCGGCTCGAACTCCTTCGAAAATCGTGATTGAAGACGACGACAAAGAAGAGGGACGGCGAGCCACCCCTCTTCGAGAAAGGCTGCGTTAGCACAAAGCCGCCCCGCGCCGGAAGCCCCCTTGCGCATCGCGCTTCCGGCATTATCCACCCTGTCCAATGAGAAGACCATCATGGCCCTGCTGAAGATCGCCCGCCTGGGCCACCCGGTCCTCCTCGGCCGCGCCGCCGATATCCCGGACCCGACCGCGCCCGAGATCCAGCGCCTGATCGCCGACATGGCCGAGACGATGGCCGATGCGGGCGGCATCGGGCTCGCGGCACCCCAGGTGCACGTGCCGCTGCGGCTGTTCCTGTTCCGCGCCGGACCCGGCGCGCCGCACGTCCTGATCAACCCCGAGGTCACGCCGATCGACGTCGAGATCGCGACCGCTTGGGAGGGGTGCCTGTCCATCCCCGGTTTGCGCGGCGCCGTTCAGCGCCCGGCCCGCGTGCGGTTCCGCGGCCTCGATCGGGACGGTGCGACCATCGAAGGCGAGGCGGAGGGCATCGTTGCCCGTGTCATCCAGCACGAGAATGACCATCTGGACGGCGTGCTCTACCTGAGCCGGATGACGGACATGACGCAGAT
>JAZKFA010000094.1:1367-3181 GCA_040386655.1 Pseudomonadota bacterium
GGCTTCACCGAGGAGCTGGCGCGGCGCGACAAGGAGGAGGCTGCCTGATGCCGATCGAGCAGAGTGCGGAGCGCGACGCGGCACTGCGGGCCGCCCTGCCCCATGTGGCGCGCCTTGGCTGGGGGCGAGCTGCGCTGCGCGCCGGCCTGGCCGATGCCGGCCTCGATCCGGACAGCGAGGCCTGGCTGTTCCCACGCGGCACCATTGATGCGATCGATGCCTGGCTCGACCTCGCCGACCGCGATATGGCCGCGGCGGCGGAGGCCGAGGATCTCGGCGCGCTGCGCACGCCCGCGCGCATCCGCCGGCTGATCCTGATCAGGCTGGAGCAGGCCGAGCCGCACCGGGAAGCCGTGCGCCGCGCACTCGCCCGCCTGGCCTGCCATCCCGGCGTCGCGTTGCGTGCCACGGCACGCACGGCCGACGCGATGTGGAACGCCGCAGGCGACGCCTCGGCGGATTTCTCCTGGTACACCCGCCGCGCAAGCTTGGGCGCTGTCTATGGCGCCACCCTCGCCTTTTGGCTGCGGCGTGCGGATCCGGAACTGGAGCAGACGGCGGCCTTCCTCGACCGGCGCCTTGCCGACCTCGCACGGCTATCCCGGCGCCGGCGGACAGAGGCACCGGCCGCGGCTTGAAACCGCGCGGCCCGCGCGGGCGTTCACGATCCCAGAACGGCACGATTTCCGCGCCGCGTTGGAGGTTTGAGCAATGATGCGTGGTGGTTTGTTGTGGCTCATCGGCATTCCGCTGCCGATCATCCTGGTCCTCTACCTGATTGGCTGGCTCTGACGCCAAGACACTGTAACGCCTGGAATGTTGAGGCTTCCGGCGCGCAGTGTCGGCGTGTATAAGGCGAGGCAGTTTCTCGGAAAGAACGGTCTCATGAAGAAATCCCGCATCTGGTTGGCCGGCGCCGCGGCGCTGGCGATCGCAGCGCCTGCCATCGCCGACACCTGCGCCTTCCCCAGTGAAAGGGCGGCGCTGGAGCTCAATGCGCTGCAGAGCCATCTCGCGGTGGTGGCGATCCGCTGCCAGCAGGACGCGACCTATGCGAGCTTCGTGAGGCGCCACCAGGCCGACCTGACCAATGCGGGGCGCACCGCGCAGACGCATTTCCGCCGCGCACATGGCGGCGCCGGCGTGGCGCGGTACAACAACTACTCGACCGAACTCATCAATGCGCATGATCAGGAAGCAGCACGGTTCGAGGGCTTCCTCTGCCGCGACAACGCAGCTCTCTATCAGCAGGCCGTCGCTGCCCCGAACTCGGCCGAACTGATCAGGATGGCGAATTCCCGCAACATCCTGATGACGTATGAGCCGGCTGTCTGCACCAGCGCGACACCGACCCGCGCCGCGCGCCCGGCCCGTCGCCAGCGCTGATTGGCGTAAAGCCGGGGCGGGTTCGCCCGTCCCGGCGCCGCTGCCTCTAGCGCAGCAATATCTCGACGCGACGGTTCTGCGGTTCGCGGGCTCCATCGGCGGTCGCGACGAGCGGTCGCGTTTCTCCGAATGCGGTCACCTGGATGTCGCCGCGCGCGACGCCGTTGCGCACGAGCTCAGCCGCGACCGAATCTGCCCGGCGTTGCGAAAGGGCGTGGTTGTAGGCCGGTGTTCCCGCACGATCCGTGTGGCCCGAGACCTCCAGCCGCGTGGTGCCACCCGACCGGCGCGCGTTGAGTGAGGCTTCCGAGATGATCTGGCGCGCACGCTCCGTCAGATCGGCGCGGTCATAGTCGAAGAAGACCAGGAAGGTCCTCACGGTCGCCGGTGCCGGAGCCGCCGCAGCGGCGGCCGGCGCGGGCGGCGCC
>JAZKFA010000095.1:0-6302 GCA_040386655.1 Pseudomonadota bacterium
GAATGATCAGCCCGCCTACCTCGACCCGCGCTCCGGCGCCCGCTATCCGCTCGACCAGCCGCGCTGGTGCGGGGATGACGGCGCACCGCTGATGCTGACGCCGCTGCCCGGGATCACCCGCGACGCCATTGCGCGGGACCGCCGCTCCATCTGGCGCTACGCCGCCGCCTTTCCCTTCGCGCCCCAGGCGCCCATCACGCTGGGTGAGGGCGCCACGCCCCTGGTCCCCGCACGCATCGGCGGGGCGAACGCCATGCTGAAATGCGAGTGGTTCATGCCGAGCGGATCATTCAAGGATCGCGGCGCTTCGGTGATGCTGTCGCTGCTGCGCGCCCAGGGCGTGCGGCACGTACTGGAGGACAGCTCCGGCAATGGCGGCGCCGCCATCGCGACCTATGCGGCCGCCGGCGGGATGCGAGCCAAAATCCTGGTTCCCGACAGCACGAGCGCGGCCAAGACCGTGCAGTCCCGCGCCGCGGGTGCCGCCATCCAGCTCACCCCCGGCTCGCGCCAGGCCTGTGCCGACGAGGCGCTCCGCCAGGGGCAAGCACGCGAGGACGGCATCTTCTACGCCAGCCACAACTGGCACCCATTCTTCCTGCAAGGCACCAAGACGCTCGCCTATGAGCTGTGGGAGGATCTGGGCTTCCGCGCGCCCGACAATGTCATCGTGCCCTGCGGCGCCGGGTCCAACGTGCTGGGCTGCGGCATCGGCTTCCTCGAGCTCCTGCGCGCCGGCGAGATCAAGCGCCTGCCGCGAATCTTCGGCGCGCAGCCAGCCCATTGCGCGCCCATCGCGCGCGCCTTCCTCGGCCTCGACCCGGTCCCCGCCAGGCCGACCATCGCCGAGGGCACCGCCATCGCGGAGCCGCTGCGCACCGCCGAATGCCTGGGCATCTTCGCCGAGAGCGAAGGCGGCGCGGTAATGCTGGAGGAGGAGGAGATCGCGACCGCCGCGCTCGCCCTCGCAGGGCGGGGATTCTATGTGGAGCCGACCTGCGCGCAGGCTGCCGCCGCCTTCGGAAAGCTGCTCGCCGCCGGCTCCATCCGCGCGGAGGAGACGACCGTGATCGTGCTGACGGGAACAGGGTTGAAGGCGACCCCGCGCTTCGCCGAAATGCTGGGAGTGGCGCTGTGACACTGGACGAGCTGCCGACCCCCTGCCTGGTTCTCGACCGCGCCATACTCCTGCGGAATCTCGCGCGCATGCAGGAAGCCGTCGCCCGCCACCCTGGCCTCGTGCTGCGCCCGCACATGAAGACTGCGAAAAGCGTGGACGTAGCAGCCCTCGCGGCGCCGAATTTCGGCCCGATCACCGTCTCGACCGTCGCCGAGGCTCGCTACTTCGCGGAAGCCGGCTGGCGCGACCAGATCTACGCGGTGGGCGTCACGCCGCAGAAGCTGAACCTGCTTGCCGCCATCGGAGGCGACATCAAGCTGATCACCGATGACGTCGAAGCCGCGCGCGCCATTGCCGCCCATCCCGGCGGGCTGCGCGCGCTGATCGAGGTCGACGTGGGCGAAGGCCGCGGAGGCGTCTCACCCGAGAGCGAGGAGCTGCTGGCCATCGCTCAGGCGCTGGGTTTGCGCCTCGCCGGCGTGCTGGCTCATGCCGGGCACTCCTATCGCGGCCGCGACATTCCCACCATGGCGGCCATTGCGGAGGCCGAGCGGGCCGGTGCGGTGCGCGCGGCCGAACGGCTCCGTGCGGCGGGCCATGTGGTGCCGATCGTCTCCATGGGCAGTTCGCCCACCGCGCTGCACGCGGTCCACCTTGAGGGCATCACCGAACTCCGGGCCGGCGTGTACATGTTCGGCGACCTGTTCCAGGCGCAGCTCGGCACGCATGGGGTGGACGACATCGCACTGACCGTGCTGACCGCCGTCACGGGCCGCAAGCCCGCGCGCAACGCGGTGCTGGTCGATGCCGGCGCGCTCGCGCTGTCGAAGGATCGCAGCACGGAGGCCGCGCCCCATGACTACGGCTTCGGGCTCGCGCTCGACCGGCACGGTCACGATACGCTCGGCGGTGCCATTGTCGCGCGTACCCACCAGGAGCATGGCGAGGTGACCGGCCCGCAGCCGCTGCCCGACCTTCCCATCGGGTCGCTGCTGCGCATCGCGCCCAACCACACCTGCCTCACCGCCGCGGCGCATCCGCATTACTGGGTGGTGGAAGGCGACACGGTGATCGGCCAGTGGCCGCGGGTCAACTACTGGTAGCACCCAACCTTCACGCGCGTATCAAAAATGGAATTCCTCCTTTGAGCGTATTTTAACTCCGCTCGATCAGGATGGCGGAAGGCCGGATCGAGGCCGATCGCCATGAGGAAAACCCCATGTTCATGCACGTGACAAAAGCCCTGGTCTTTGCCGGCCTCTTCGCCTGGGCGGCCTCCCATCTGAGCGACAGCACGCTCATTGGCACCCTCGCTGGCGCCGCGCTGTTCGCGATGCGCATGGCCAATCTTGTTCCCTTCGCGACCTCGGCGCTGCCGATGCTGCTCTGCGGGCTGGTCCTGGCGCAGGGCGCGATGGCGGCATTGCCGATGGGTGATGCGGTCCGCATTCTCCAGAACCGCCTGCATGGTGTGAGCCTGGCGCTGGCCGCTCCGCTGGAACGCTGACTAAAACGGGGTTCGCCGCGCGGGCGCGTTCGGTCTATCTCCCTTGGCCACGTCCAAGGGAGTGCCCCCAATGATCAAGCGCAGGTCGATCCTAAGCGCCGCCGCTTCCATCCCGTTTGCCACCCGCGCGATGGCGCAAGGCGCCGATGCCTGGCCGGTCCGGCCGATCCGCATCGTCGTGGGCTTCGCCGCCGGCGGAGCCACCGACATCACGACCCGCACGCTGGCACCGAAGCTCCAGGAGCTGCTGGGTCAGCCCATCATCGTGGAGAACCGGCCAGGCGCCGGCGGCAACCTCGCAACTGAACTCGTCGTGCGCGCCCAGCCCGATGGCTACACGCTGCTGATGGGCACAATCGGCGCACTGGCGATCAACCCCACGCTGTTCAGCAACCTCCCCTTCAATCCGCAGGCCGATCTCACGCCCATCGGCATGGCCGGTGACATCCTCAACATCCTGGTGGTTCCGGTCGACCGGCCCTGGCGCAACGTGGCGGACCTGATCGCCGCCGCGCGCGCACGGCCCGACACGCTGACCTATGGCTCCTCCGGCGTTGGCGGGGCGGGGCACCTGGCCGGCGCGTTGCTGGACCAGGAGGCCGGCATTCGCACCGTCCACGTGCCCTATCGCGGCGGCGGCCCGATGATGACGGATCTGATTTCCGGCAAGGTTGATTTCGCCTTCTCCACCGCACCGACTGCCTTGCCTCAGATCGAGGGTGGACGCCTGCGGGCGCTTGCGGTGCCAACGGCGCAGCGCTCGGCCATGACCGGCGCGCTGCCCACCATCGCTGAAACCCTGCCGGGCTTCGAGGTGGCGAACTGGTACGCGCTGCTCGGACCGAAGGGCTTGCCCCAGGCGATCGTGGCACGCGCGAATGCGGCGCTTCAAGGCACGCTGCGGGATCCCGAAATGATCTCGCACATGGCCCGCCACGGCACCGAGCCGAGGCCTGGTTCACCGGAGGAACTCGCCCGTTTCATCCGCCAGGAGAGCGAGAAATGGGCGCCGATCGTGCGGGCGACCGGCGCCACGCCGAACTAGGCGATGAAGGCCTTCGCCGCGGCGTCATACTCGCCATAGCCGAGCATCATGCGCAGCTCGGCGGATGGCAGGGCGCTCGCCGCCTCGGCCTCGCCGGACAGCAGCGCCGCGAGGCCGGCCTTCATCCCGGCCGCGGCCGGCGAGAGCATCCCCGTCGGGTAGGTGCCGATCTTGAAGCCCAGAGCCTCGGCCTGGTCGCGCGTCGGCGTCGCCCGCGCACCGCCGGGTGAGAGCACGGCGAAGGAGGGACGGCCCGCCGCCGCCTCGACGGCGCGGCGGATTTCCGCATCATCGGCCGGGCTGTCGAGGAACAGGATATCCGCGCCCTCCTCGACATACATCGCGATGCGCGCCACGGCCTCGTCGATGCCCTGGGTGGGGCGGCAATCGGTGCGCGCGAGGATGAGAATGCCGCTCGCCTTGGCGGCCTGTACCGCGGCGCGGATTTTCATGCGCGCCTCGTCGCGTGGCAGGCAGGGCTTGCCGGCCGCCGTCAGCGCGCGCGGGGTGATCTTGTCCTCGATCAGGATGGCGGCCGCGCCCGCTCGGCCATAAGCGGCCACCGTGCGCATGACGTTCATCGCATTCCCGTAGCCATGGTCGCCATCGGCCAGGATCAGCGTCGCCGGCGCAGCGTTGTGGACCATCGTGAAGCTGTCGAACATCTCGCCGAAGGAGATGAGGTCGAGGTCCGGCCCTCCGAGCCGGCTCGCCGCGACGCAGGAGCCCGACAGGAAGGCTGTCGGGAACCCAGCCCCTGCCGCGAGCTTGGCCGAAAGCCCATCCCAAACCGCGGGCATTGTAACGAAGCCCGGCTTGGCGAGCAGCGCGCGCAGGCGCTCGGGTGCGTTCATGGGGATTATCTCCTTCATTTTTCCAAAGCCTAGAATTGATTCCCTGTCACGCCTAGGCGGCTGGGAGCCTGATCACAAAGCGCGCACCGACGATCCGCCCCTGCGCGTCGCGACGGTTTTCCGCACTGATCCGTCCGCGCAGGCCTTCGACGATCTGCCGGCTGATCGAGAGGCCGAGACCGGAATGCTGGCCGAACTGCTCCCCTGTCGGACGTTCCGAATAGAAGCGCTCGAAGATGCTCTCCAGCTTGTGGTCGGGGATGCCCGGACCCTCATCCTCGACCGTGATTTCGACCACCGCGCCGGTGGCGCGCGCGGCTACCCTGACGCGCCCATTCTCCGGGCTGAAAGACACCGCATTGCCGAGCAGGTTGCGGAACACCTGCACCAGGCGCCCCTCCACGCCACGCACGATCAGCCCCTCCGCCGGCGCGTCCAGCGTAACCTCCGGGTCAGCATCGCCCTTGCGCGTCGCGTTATGCAGCTCCGCGAGCGTGGCCAAGATAGGCGCCACATCGACCGGCGAGGTCACGGTGCGCGACAGCTCGGCATCCACCCGGCTCGAATCCGAGATGTCGCCGATCAGGCGGTCCATGCGCACCGCATCTTCCGAGATGATCGCGAGAAGGCGCTTCTGCGCCTCGGGGTTTTCGATACGGCGCAGCGTCTCGATCGCACTGCGCACGCTGGTCAGCGGGTTGCGCAGCTCATGCGCCACATCCGCCGCGAACCGCTCATTCGCGTCGATCCGCCCCCACAGGGCGCTTGCGGAATTCTGCAGGTCCCGCGCGAGAACGCCGATCTCGTCGTCGCGGACCATCAGCGCTTCCGGCACGGTGTTCGCTCTGCCCTCGCCCTCCCGCATGCGTACGGCCGCGCGCGCCAGTTCCAGCATCGGCGTCGCGATCGTACGCGCGAGAAAAAAGGATAGCGCCACCGTCAGGATCAGGGCGGTGCCGAACAGCGTCAGCACCGAGGCGCGGATTTCCTGCAGGCGCTGGTCCACCTCCCGCGCCTCGCGCGTCAGCAGCACGATCGCGACGCTCTGCCCCGCC
This sequence comes from Pseudomonadota bacterium, assembly GCA_040386655.1. Lineage (GTDB taxonomy): Bacteria > Pseudomonadota > Alphaproteobacteria > Acetobacterales > Acetobacteraceae > Plastoroseomonas. Next base: position 5,582 of record JAZKFA010000095.1, read on the forward strand.
CGCCGCGCCGGCTCCGCGACCGAGACCAGGAGCCTTCCGTCACCAGTCCTGCGTATGTAGGGCGTCACCCCGCCCTCCAGCGCAATCCGCAACTCCTCCCGCCGCTCCGGACCGAGATCAGGCTGCCAATCAAACGAGGGCGCGTCCGGGTTCGGATCGACCACGCTCGGCTGCCCGCGGAAGCTGCGCGGCAACAACTGCAGCAAGCGGTCATAAATCCCCGTCACCGTCGCATTCACCACCCCCCGCGGCTCTGGAGGGGGCAGCGGCTCCGTCACGATGGCGCCGCCGGCATTCTCCCGAACCCGGCTATCGGCGACCAACAAACCCGTATTGTCGAAGATCTTGGCCTGCGTGTTGGGCGATGGCTCCACCAGACGACGCAGCAGCGGCCGCGCCATCTCCGGCACCAGCACCGCGCGGTCATTCTCGATCCGCACCGCCGCTTCGCCAATGCCCGCCGCATAGATGCGCGCCTGGGTCCGCAGCCCCTCGATCTCGGCCGCCATTAGGCCATCCTGGTACTGATCCAGGTACAACAACGACGCCGCCAACAACGCCGGCGGCAAGGCATTGAGCAACAGAATGCGCCGCAACAACCGCGAGAACCGCGGCGGCCGCCGTGCGGTCGCGGGCGTACCGGCCAGGAGCGGAGCTTCAGGCATGGGGAGGAAGGCGGGGGGCTCCGCCCCCTCGACCCCCGCCGGGGATCGAGCCGATC
>JAZKFA010000096.1:0-8347 GCA_040386655.1 Pseudomonadota bacterium
GTTGCCGACTGGCAGCCGCTTGGCCGCCGGATCCTGTCCCGTGGTGCCCTCGATCTCCGGGTTGATCGACGTCCCGAGATTGGCCCCGAGCGTGAGCGCGATCGCCATCTCCATCGGGATGATGCCGCGGGCTGCGAGCGACATGACCAGCAGCACCACCGCGACCGAGGAATGCACCGCCCAGGTGATGATGGCCGCGAGCAGCACGTCGAGCAGCGGGACGGAGGCGATGGCGCCCAGCAGCGCGCGTAGTCCCGGCGCATCCGCCTGTCCCGCGGTCAGCGCCAGCATCTGGTGCAGCGCCAGCAGCATCAGCCCCAGGCCGATGAAGACGCGCCCGAGGTCGTGGAGGAAGGCGCCGGCCGCGCGGCGGAACAGGATGACGCCGATCAGCACCAGCAGCGGTGAGAAGATAGCGACGTCGAAAGACAGCAGCTGCACGATGAGTGTGGTGCCGACATTCGCACCCAGCATCACCGCCAGCGCGGGGACCAGCGCCACCAGGCCGGAGGCCGCGAAGCCCGTGACCATCAGCCCCGTGGCGGTGCTGCTCTGCAGGACCGTGGTCACGCCGGCGCCGGCGAGAAAGGCGCGCAAGGGACTGCGGAGCGCGTGGCCGAGCAGGGCGCGCAGGCGCGGCCCGAAGGCGCGCTGCACGCCGGTCTGCACCATATGCGTGCCCCAGAGCAGCAGGGCGATCGCGCCAGCCAAGCCGACCAGCGCCGCGGTCATGGCCAAATCCGGTTCTCCCTCAAGCGGCAATCATCCACGCGATCACCATCGCGCGGCCTTGGGTAGCCGTCATCAGGCTTCATCGCTGTCCCGCGATCGGCGGGGTCCTGGCGGGCTCGACCGTAGCTGTTACGGATGCAGCCCAACGCTGCCACCATCCGTCCCGCGTCCGTCCAGGCGCAGCACCAGCCCGTCCCGCCAAGCCGGCAGCAGGTTGCGCCAGTGGCGGCTCATGGGGTGGCCGGACTGGCCGGTGGCGGTGACCGCCAGCGTGCCGTCGGGGTCGGACAGGTCGAAGACCGCGCGCAGACCGGCGCCGTGGATGGCGGCGAAGTCTCCGCCCCGGAACGCCGCGCGCAGCAGCGTGTCGCCATCGCCGGAGGCAGGCACCTCCATTCGCGTGAGGGCTGCGAGTGCCGGGATGAAGCGCAGGAGCGGATGTTCGAAGCGCGCGACATGCGCCGCACCCCACCGCCAGGCGGCCGGGTCCGGCCCTTGTTCGGCCGCGATACCGCGCACCGCCTCGACCAACGCGGTGGCCGCAATCGCGCCGCAGCCCTGGCCACCGCACCAATGCGCCAGGCGGCCATCGAGCACGGCGGCGAGGAAGTCCTGGCCGGGCGCATGGGCATTGTCCGGCAGGCCGGCGGCGCGCATCACCGCACGGCCGAACTGCTCGACGAAGGCGTTGAAGATCAGCGGCTGGGGCAGCGCCGCGCCCGCATGGCCATCCCAGGCGAGCATCAGGTCGAGCGCCGCACCCGCGGCACCGTCCGGGCGCGGCATCGCGGCAAGGGCGGGACGAACCGCAAGGGCAAACAGCGAGAGCGTGTCCACCTGCATCGCGGCGAAATCGGCGCTGCTGTGCCGCGGCCGCTCTTCGAGCAGCGCCATGGCGCGCAGGAAGCGCCAGCTGGCGGGAAAGCTCGCGCCCAGGAAGACGGGGTGGTCGCGCGGGGCGGGCCGGTTGTTGGCGTTGGCGAGCAGGCCGGAGGCCGGGTTTTCCAGGTGCGGCATGGCATCGAAGGGCACGAAGCCGGACCAGCCCTGGGCCGGATTCCAGCCCTCGAAGGGCAGGGTGCCGTCGCCGGAGCGGCGGATCGGCGTGCGTCCCGTCAGGTACATCGCGATGTCGCCGCCGCGCGTGGCCACCATCAGGTTCTGCGGCGGCGAGGTGATCTGCGCCGCCGCGGCGCGCGCATCGGCGAGCGTCTGCCCACGGTTGAGCGCGTGCAGGCCGGCGGCCACGGTGTCGTCGGGCGCGAGGTTCGCCATGGCGAGTGCGACCATCAGCCCGTCCGTGCGCGTGGTTGGGTCGAGGTCCGTCAGCAGCGGGCCGTGGCGGGTCTCGCGCACAATCATCGTCTCGCTCGGTGCGCCGCGGATGGCGATCGTCTCGGTGCGCGTGGCGAAGGCGCGAGGTCCCTCGGGGGTCGCGTAGCCGGTGCCGGCGGCGCGCTCATAAGCGAGGTCCTGGGTGTCGGAATGGGTGGTGGTGAAGCCCCAGGCGATGTCGCGGTTGCGGCCCATGATGATGAAGGGCGCGCCCGGCGCAGTCGCACCGGCGAGGAAGCGGCCGCCGGGCAGCTCGATGCGGGCGAGGTACCACAGGATGGGCGCGGAGAAGCCGAGATGCGGGTCGGCGGCCAGCATCGGCGCGCCCCCGGCCGCGCGCGCGCCCGCCACCACCCAGGCGTTGGAGGCCGATGAGGGCACCGGCGCATCGACGCCGAAGACCGGCACCTGCGCGGCCAGGCGTTCAATGCCCGGCAGGGCCGCGCGATCCTCGGCGACGTCGGGGCGGCCAAGCGCGGTGTCGCGTGGCCAGAGTTCCGCGATGCGTTCGGGCGGCAGCCGCCCGGCGAGGCGCAGCCGCTCCAGATCGTCGCGCCAGTTGCCCGAGAGCCAGAGGCCAAGCACCTTCGCCCAGAGAAGGCTGTCCACCGGGCGCCAGGGCTCCGGCGGGCCGAGGATGAGGAATTCCGGTGCGGAGAAGCGGCCATGCGCCGCGATCCAGGCATTCACGCCCTCGGCGTATTGCGTCAGCGCGGCCCGTGTGGCCTCCGGCAAACTCGCGAAATCCGCCTCCGCGCGGTGCGCGAGGCCGAGCAGGCGGGTGAAGCGGTCCGAGCGCAGCGTCGCCGTGCCGGCGATCTCGGACAGGCGTCCGGTCGCGCCGCGGCGCATCATCTCCATCTGGAACAGCCGGTCGCGCGCGTGCAGCCAGCCCATGGCGCGGTGGCCATCGGCCTCGGTCGTCGCGCGGATCAGGGGGATGCCGTGGACATCGAGCGTGATGGCGACCGGCGCGTCGAGCGTGGGAATGCGCGCCTGCGCGTGCTCGGGCGGCAACGTCCACCAGACCAGCGCGAAGCCGGCCGCGACGGCGAGCGGGACGAGCAGTGCCAGCAGGAGCACGCCGCGCGCGAGAAAACGGAGCAGGAATCGCATCCCGCTAGGATGGGGCCGGCCGCGAGTGGCGCAAACCCTCGGGCCCGTGGATTCTAGTCTGCGTAGGCGCCCGCGGCCTCGATCACAGGCCGCCAGCGCGCCACCTCCTCGGCCAGGAAAGCGCGGTGGAAGGCGATGGTCGCGCGCTCCTCGGTGGCGGGTTCGGTGAGCAGGTCGGCGAAGCGGCGGCGCAGCGCGGGGTCGGCCATGGCCCCACGCAGCGCGGCCGAAAGCCGCTCCTGGATCGGCTCGGGCGTGCCGGCGGGGGCGTAGAAGCCGTGCCAGGTGGACATCGCGATGGTGGGGAACCCCGCCTCGGCGGTGGTGGGGATGGCGGGCAGGCCGGGCAGGCGCGCCGGGCTGCTGACGCTGAGCGCGCGCACCCGGCCCTCGCGGATGAAGTTCACCGTGTTGGTCGCCGGGTCGCAGAGCAGGTCGACGCGGCCGGCCATCAGCTCCGCGATCGCCGGCGCGGTGCCGCGGAAGTTCACCATCGTCGCCTGCGCGCCGGCGGCGCCCTGGACCAGCAGCGCGCAGAGATTGGCCGCCGAACCCAGGCCCGCGGCCGCGAAGTTCACGGCATCGCCGCGCCGGGCGAGGTCGGCCATCGCGCCGCGCATGTCCTCGGCGGGGAAGTCGGTGCGCGCGACCACCGTCATGGCCGCGTCCGAGACGAGGCCCAGCGGGGCGAAGCTCGTGAGCGGGTTGTAGGTCAGGCGGCGGTAGAGCGTGGCCTGGGACGCCAGGCCGATATTGTTGATCAGCAGGGTGTAGCCGTCCGGGCGAGCCTGAGCGACGCGTTGCGGGCCGGTCGTGCTGCCGCCGATCGCCTCCACCACCACGGTGTTGTTCAGCTGGCGCCCGAGGGCCTCGGCGGTGATGCGGGCGATGGTGTCCGTCGGCCCGCCCGCCGCGCCGGCGGCCACGATGGTGATGGTCCGATTGGGGTAGGGCTGCGCGTGCAGCGCGGGGGCGATGGGCATGAAGGCGATGGCGGCGATCAGCGCGCGGCGCAGCATGGGCGTCCTCCTCCGGTGGCGGGCCGGTTGAACCGGGCCTCGGGGCGCAGTCTGGACGCAGTCGGCTACAGGGTGAAGAGGCGCCCGTGCCGGGACAGCGGTGAGGTGGCTGCGCCAGCCGCCCGCATGGCGCCCCAGAGCGAGACGGCGATGGAATCGAGCACGGGGATTCCGGTTTCGGCCTCGATGGCCGCCGCACCCTCGGTGCCGCGGAAATTCGTGCAGTGGATGATGATGGCGTCGGGGCGCGTCGTCGAGACCTCGCGCACCAGCGCGTCCACCTTGGCGGCGGAGTGGTCGGCGAAGCTGTAGTTGCCGGGGTCGTTGAGGTGGCGCTCGGCGATGGTCTCGATTCCGGCCGCGGCGAGGTTGGCGATGATGGCGTCCTGGATTTCCGGGACGTAGGGCGTGACGAGTGCGACGCGGCGGGCGCCGAGCAGCGCCAGCGCGGCATGCAATGCGAGGGTCGCGGTGGTGCAGGGCAGGGACGTGTCCGCCGTCGCGGCAGCGCAGATGGCGCGGTCGGCATCGAGCCCAAGCCAGGACCCGGAGGTTCCGTTCCAGCACAGCGCGTGCACCTTGGCATCGGACAGGAGCTCGGCCGCGGCGACCATGGGGCCGGTGTCGAACTGCGCGGAGAGTGCCGGGTCCAACCCGATCTGCAGCACGCGCAGGCGCTGGAAATGCGCGGTGATCTCGGGCGTGTCTGCCAGCAGCCGCGCGGTCGCGGGTTCGAGGACGGTGTTGGAGGAGGGGGTGAACATCCCCAGGCGGATGGCGTTCATCCGCCGGGCGCCGCGCTCATCGGGTCCAGCTGGCCGCGCATGGCCCAGCCTGTGGTGCGCGTCTCGATCGCGGCCGCGATGGCGTACATGCCCACCCCCATGATCCCCGTCACGATCAGCCCGGCGAAGACGAGCGGCACGTCGAAGCGGGACGACGCGACGATCATCAGCTTGCCGATGCCGTCGTTGGAGGCAACCGTCTCCGCGATGATGGAGCCAACGAAGGCGACCGTAATCGCGATCTTCAGCGAGGCGAAGAAATAGGGCATCGCGCGCGGCAGCCCCACCTTGCGGATGATGTCCGACGGCTTCGCGCCGAGTGCGCGCAGCACGTCGCGCAGCTCCGGCTCCACCGTCGCGATGCCGGTCGCGACGTTCACCACGATCGGGAAGAAGCTGATCAGGAACGCGGTGATGATCGCGGGGATCGCGCCCGCGCCGAACCAGATCACCAGCACCGGGACCACCGCGACCTTGGGGACGGAGTTGAACGCGATCAGCAGCGGATAGAGCCCGTGATACAGCAGCGTCGAGCTGCCGATTGCCACCCCCAGCGCCAGGCCGAACACGATGGCCAGCGCGAAGCCGATGGTCGTGGTGACCAGCGTCGCCCAGGCATTCTGCAGGATGGGGTTCCACCACTTCACCATGCTGGCGGCGATGGCGGATGGCGCGGGCAGGATGAACTCCGCCACGTCGAAGGCGCGGACCCCCGCCTCCCAGAAGGCGAACATCCCGATGACGACAAGCCAGGGCAGCCAAGCCTGCAGCCTGCGACGGCGGCGCGCGGCGGCGATCAGGGCCGCGGCGCGGTCCTTGGGGTGAGGCGCTTCAAGCGACATCGGCGAGGCCTGGCTGCTTGCGCGCCGCGTCGATCTGCCCGCGCAGCCCGGCGACGAGCGCCTGGAATTCCGGCGTATAGGTCAGCGCGAGGTCACGGGTACGGGGGAAGGGGATCACCGTCTCCGCGATAATGCGCCCGGGGCGCGCGGACATGCACAGCACGCGGTCGGCGAGGTAGACGGCCTCGCGCAGGTCGTGCGTGACCAGGATGACGGTGGGCCGGCGCGCGAGCCACACATCCTGCAGCACGGCCCAGAGATCCTCGCGGGTGAAGATGTCGAGTGCGCCGAAGGGCTCGTCGAGCATCAGCAGCTCGGGCTGGTGGATCAGCGCGCGGCAGAGGCTGGTGCGCTGCTGCATGCCGCCCGAGAGCTGCCAGGGCTGCTTCTGGGCGAAGCCCTCCAGCCCGACCAGCTTGAGCAGCGCGTGGGCCTCCGCCTCATACTGGGCGCGGTTGGCGCGGAGGCGGCGGCGGTGGGGTTCCACGACTTCGAGCGGCAGCATGACGTTGTCGAGCACGCGCCGCCACGGCAGCAAGGTGGGGTTCTGGAAGGCCATGCCCGCGATGGAGAGGGGCTTGGTGACTTCGGACCCGGCGACGATGACGTTGCCCTCGGTCGGCGGCCAGAGCCCCGTGACCAGGCGCATCAGCGTGGACTTGCCGCAGCCGGAGGGGCCAACGACGGCGATGAACTCGCCCTTCGCCACGGACAGCGTGGCCCCTTCCAGCGCAAGCGTGCCGTCCGTGCCGCCGTAGCGCATGGCCACGTTGTCGATCTCAACAAAGGGCGACATCAACTGCTTTCAGGGCTGACCCGACAACGGCACCATGAGCCAAAAACAAAAGAATGGGGTCGGGGGAAGTTCCTTTCCCCAGCCCTGCTTCCTTACAGCATCAGCTCCGCGCGGGCCGGCAGGAACTCCGGCGTATAGATCGCGCTCGCCTGCAGGCGCGGGGTCAGGCTGTAGCTCTCCTCCACCGCGACGATGCCGGCCTGGAGGCGCGCCATGTCCACCGAGGACAGGCCGTTGGCGCGCACATGGTCGGTGACGATGACGCGGGCCGCGTTCATCTGGTGGCGCTCGGCCTCCAGCGCGACGTCGGTCAGCGGCTCGACGCGGCGCAGGATGGCCAGGGATTCGGCGGGGTCGGCGATCTGCGCCTTGAGGCCACGGATCAAGCCGGCGACGACGCCACGAACTGCGGCTGGATTGCGCTGGGCGAAGGCGCGGGTGGTCAGGATGGCGCCGCCGTAGAGGTTCAGCCCGTGGTCGTAATACATCATCACCCGCTGCGCCGGATGATCCAGGCCGAGGCCCTTGAGCGCGAGGGCGGAGGTGGTCACGAAGCCGGTCACGCCATCGGCCTCTCGGCGGACCAGCATGGGCTCGCGCAGCGCGGGGGTGACGGACTGGAAGGTCACCTTGGAGGCATCGATGCCGGCGGCCTTGGCGAAGGCGGGAAACAGCTGGCGGCCGGCGTCGAAATCCGGTGCCGCGAGGCGCTTGCCCTCGAGGTCGCGCGGGGTGCGGATCGGGCCGTCGGCGCGGACGATGGCGCAGAGCGGGGATCGGTCGTGGAGGACGGCCACGCAGATGATGCCGCGGTCGGGGTTCTCGGCCACGAACTTGATGGCCGGGTTGATGTCGGCATAGCCCATATCGTAGGCGCCGCCGGCGATCGCGACCGGCACGCCGCCGGAGCCATTGCCGCGGTCGACCTGCACATCGACGCCGGCTTCGCGGAAGAAGCCCTTCTCGCGCGCGGTCAGGGCGAAGGTGTTGGGCGCCTGGAAGGCCCAGTCGAGGGTCAAGCGCACCCGAGGCTGCGCCTGGGCGCGGGCGATGGCGGGGGCGGCGAGGATGGCCGCGCCGAGGGCGAGGCTGTGGCGGCGGGTGATGGTCATGGCGTAGGAATCCCCGGATTTGATCCCGCAGCAGAGCAACCTCCGGGCCAGGAGGCAATGCAGCCGCGGCGGGGGGTGGAAAGCGCCCATGCTGCCGCGGCCTGCCTGTTTTCTAGGCGGGCTGCATGAATGCGGCGCTCACCGAAGCGCGCCCGATGAGACTGCGGAGTGCGGGGTTCTCATGCCCGTCCTGGGCGGTCAGCGCCTCCATGGGGCAGAAGAACTCGTGGCCATGGGCCACTTGGTGGCGGGCGAAGCCTTCGTAGTTCTTGCCGCGCAGGCCGTAGATCACGCGCAGATCGCGCACCGGCAGGATCAGCGCCTGGGTCGGTTCGGCCTTGTGCAGCCCCACGATGCGCCAACGCGGCGTGCCCGGCGGCCAGCCATCCACCGCCTGCTCCTCGGTGTCGTTGAGCAGCCACCCCAACGGGCAGCAGACCTGGAGGGAGCAGGTAGAGGGGGCGAAGCGGGCGCGCTTGTCGAACATGTTCTGGGTGGTCGAGCATGCCTCGATGCACAGGATGTCCACATAGGGGTCGGCGGGGTCGGGCCCGAAGCAGAGCCATAGCCCGTCTGGGATCGTGCGCATGTTCCGGCTGCCGGGCAGCTT
>JAZKFA010000096.1:8357-12446 GCA_040386655.1 Pseudomonadota bacterium
AGGGCTGGGAGGTAACGTCGGCGCCGGGGCGGCCGCGTAGCCAGCGTCCTGGAAAAGGGGCGCCGGGCGGGTGCTGCGGCCAGGACTGAAGCCGCGTGCGCACCAGGTTGTCAAAGGGCTTGGGGCCGAAGGGGCGAGAGATAGCGTTCATTTGGTTGAGTTCTCACAAAATTTTGCAACTCAGAGTTTCATCATTCCTTAGGAATTGACGCAAAATCAAGAGTCTTTCTGCGTCTAATTGAGATGTTTTTCTCGTTTAAGTTGTAATTGGAATCAAACCGAATCGTTTGAATCCGCCGCCGCTCTGGCACACGCGCTGCGCATACTTCACGAAGTACCGGCGGGTTGAGGCGACCCCGTGGGGCCGCCTCATCGTTTCTGTTCTGACGGGAGGTCGTTGCGCCAAGGACGCAAAAGCAGGCGTTTCACGGATTCGTGAGCAAACCGCCGACGACGGGGAGGTCTGCGCCTCCCTGAATGCTTCAGCGGCGGGCGTCGAGTTTCACGTAATCGCGAGCAGGAGAGCCGGTATAGACCTGGCGCGGGCGGCCGATGCGCTGCGTCGGGTCTTCCATCATCTCTTTCCACTGGCTGACCCAGCCGACCGTGCGGGCAACCGCGAAGATCACGGTGAACATGCTGGTCGGGATGCCCATCGCCTTGAGGATGATGCCCGAGTAGAAATCGACGTTCGGGTAGAGCTTGCGCGAGATGAAGTACTCGTCCGTCAAGGCGATGCGCTCCAGCTCCATCGCGAGCGGCAGCAGCGGCTCGTCCTTGACGCCAAGTTCCTTGAGGACCTCGTCGCAGCTCTGCTTCAGGATCTGGGCGCGCGGGTCGAAGTTCTTGTACACGCGGTGGCCGAAGCCCATCAGCTTCACGTCGGAGTTCTTGTCCTTCACCTTCTCGATGAAGGCGGGGATGTTGTCGACGTGTCCGATATCGGCAAGCATCTTCAGCACCGCCTCGTTGGCGCCGCCATGGGCAGGACCCCAGAGTGCGGCGATGCCGGCCGCGATGCAGGCGAACGGATTGGCACCCGTGGAACCAGCCAGGCGCACCGTCGACGTTGACGCGTTCTGCTCATGGTCGGCGTGCAGGACCAGGATCCGGTCCATCGCGCGCGCCAGCACCGGGGAGACCTCGTAGGGCTCGGCCGGGACGGAGTTCAGCATGTGCAGGAAATTCGCGGCGTAGCTGAGGTCGTTGCGGGGATAGATGAAGGGCTGGCCGAGCGCGTACTTGTACGCCCAGGCGGCGATGGTCGGCACCTTGGCGATCAGGCGGAAGGCGGAGATGCGGCGCACCTCGGGGTCATGGATGTCGAGGCTGTCGTGGTAGAAGGCGGCAAGCGCGCCCACGACGCCGCACATGACGGCCATCGGGTGCGCGTCGCGGCGGAAGCCCTCGAAGAAGCGGCGCAGCTGCTCGTGCAGCATGGTGTGGCGGGTCACACCGGTGGTGAAGTCGGCCAGCTCATCCGGGCCCGGGAGTTCGCCGTGCATGAGCAGGTAGGCGACCTCGACGAAGTCGCTCTGCTCGGCGAGCTGCGCGATCGGGTAGCCGCGGTAGAGCAGGATGCCCTCGTCGCCGTCGATGTAGGTGATCTTGCTGTCGCAGGCGGCCGTGCCGCCATAGCCGGGGTCGTAGGTGAAGACCCCCAGCTCATTGTACAGCTTGCGGATGTCGGCGACCTGCGGGCCGAGCGTGCCGCTGACCAGCGGCACCGTCAGGCTTTTGTTGGTGCCGTCGAGCGTCATGGTCACGGATTTGGAGGCCGGCTGGCTCATGGCATGTGTCCTTGGGGGGGGCGGTGGGTCGCACCCATGTTGCACCGCACGATATCGGCAGGCGAGCCGAATTGGCAAATTCAGCGAGCCCTCAAGCGGCGGGCGCCGCGTCCCGCGGCTTGCCTTTCGCCGGACGGCCAGTGGTCGCGCATTCGCGCTCGCGGTGCGCGCAGGGGGCGCGCACCGAACGGCATCCGCCGCCGGGTCTAGCCAGCGCCAGGCTTTACCGCTGCACCCAGCCGGGCGAGGGGTCCGCCCAGAGGCCGCGCGAGGCGCGCCGGGCCTCCTGTTCAAGCATCCGCAGGCTCGCGCCCTCGGCTGAGGCGAACCCGCCTGCGACCAAGCCCGCATTGAGCTCAAGCCCGCCGGCGGAGCAGGTGCCGAGGCCACGGCCGAAATTGTCGCGGCCCGCGATGCGGCAGACCACGTCGCGGCCGCCGATCAGCCGGGCCAAAGCTGCGGCCGAGGCATCGCCGCAATCGAAGCGCGCACCGCCGGCATCGCGGCAACTCACGCCACGGCCCGGTGCGTCGAGATTGGCGAGGCGAAGGACGCGTTCGCCCAGGCGCAGGGTCTCGCCATCGACGACGCGGATCTCAGAGAAGGCGGCGGACCATTCCTGCTCGCGCGGCGCCGAACCGAACAGGTTGTTCGGCAGGCCGATTGCGAGCACGAGGGAGGTGAGGCCGGCGGCGGCGAAGACGGCAAAGGCGCCGCCGAGGCGACGTGCGGAGGGAGCGGGGCGGAAGATCCGGCGTCTGGGCAACATAGACTCGCTCCGAATCGGAATAAAACCGTCACGATATCCCGTTACCACAAGGGGGTATACGTCTCTCGGTGTCGTGAATTTGCGCTACCAGAAGGGTCCGGCAGCGTCAAGATCGGCCCAGCTTTCCTCGGCCTCCTGGCGCACATGCACGGCGCGTGCCTGCGCCCACCCGGTGACCACGCCGATTGCGAAGAAGCGCTCCGCACGGCCATTGCCGAGCGACTGCGCGAGGCCAGCCGCGACCGTCGCGTCATTGGCCAGGCCCAGCGCCTCCTGCAGGCCGGCCAGGCGCTTGAGGAAACGGCGGGTGCGCTTGTGCCCGAACAGGGGCGCGAACAGCTCCGCCGCATAGCGCAGGCGCTTGGCGTCCAGGCGCATCTCGTGCAGCCGCGGGCCGTCCATGGCGGCCATGTCGGCGCCGTCGCGCGCGAGGCCCTTCCAGCGCTTTCCCAGAAGGTTGGCGCCGAATTCTTCGAGCGGGGTCTCCTGCAGCGCCAGCGCCCCCTCCGAGGCGCCCTCGCGCCAGGCCTGGGTGGCGGTGAAGGCTGCGAGGGACCAGGCGATGGCGCGGAAGTCTGGGCCAGCGAGAAATTTCTCCAGCGCGGCATAGGCGGTGCGGCGGGCCTGCTCGGCGGCGTCGAGGAACTGCTCGATCGGGCGGTTGGATGGCATCGCGGCGGCGATCTCGGCGCCGAGGCCGCGGGTGAACACGTCCCAGTCCCGCGCCGGGCCGAGATAAGCGAGCAGGGTCTTCAGCCCTTCCTCCAGCGCGCGCGGCGCCGGGCCGTCGGCCGCCTTGCGCATCAGCTTGAGCATGGAGCGCAGGCGGCGCAGCCCGACGCGCATCTGGTGCACGCCCTCGGGTCCGGCATCGACGCGGGCCAGCGGCGCCATGGCGAGCACCGCATCGCCCAGGTGGCCGCTCGCCTGGGCCAAGGCATCGGCGACAGTCTCGGCGCCGGAGAGGTCCGGGGCGCCGCGCCGGCGGGGGCGGGCAGGCACGCCATGAGCCAGGCCGCGGGCTTCCTCGGCGAGGCTCGCCGTGGGTGGCAGTGCCGGCAGTTCGGCCGCGATGGCCTGCATCAGGGCCACCACCGCGCCGCGCGGGCCGGTCAGCGTCAGGCGGGCGACCTCGCGCTCGGCGGCCACCGCGCGCAGCTTGCCGGTGCGAAGCGTGGCGGTGACCGGACCGGCGGGGTCGTCGAGCGTGATGCTCAGCCGCCGCCCCTCGAAGGCGGCGATCGAGACGAGGGGGGCATCGGGCAGCTTCTCCGCCATCGGCGGCGAGCGCACCGCGCCGGGGTGGCTGGCGGTGCCCGCGGCGGGCATGGCACGGACCAGCGTGCGGGCACCGCGTGGCCCCTGTTCGAGCGCGAGGCCGTCGGCGGCCAGCGTGCCGGCCGGCGTGTCGAGCCAGACGAGGTTCTCCGCGGACCCACGGCTGCGCCCGACCCGCCGCTGGGCGATGAGGGGCAGCCGCGTCAGGCGCGCGGCGGCGCCGGGGGCGATGGCGGCTTCGAGCGTGAGGGG
>JAZKFA010000097.1:0-3044 GCA_040386655.1 Pseudomonadota bacterium
CGGACAGGGCGGCCGGGGTGCGGGTGGCGAGTTCGGTCTGGCGGTCGGCGACGCTGACCTGGGGGTAGTGCAGCGCGTGCAGGGTGGCGGCGGTGGGGGAGGGGACCCAGGCGGTGTTGGCGCCGGCGCGGGGGTGGCCGATCTTCTGGGCCAGCATGTCCGCCATCCGGTCTGGCATGGCCCACATGCCCTTGCCGATCTGGGCTTTGCCGCGCAGGCCGGCGGCGAGGCCAGTGTCGACGTTGTTGTTCTCGTAGGCGGAGATCCAGGGCGTGGCGCGCATGTCGTTCTTGCGGATCATGGCGCCGGCTTCCATGGAGGTGTGGATCTCGTCGCCGGTGCGGTCGAGGAAGCCGGTGTTGATGAAGGCGACGCGCGAGGCGGCGGCCTTGATGCAGGCGCGCAGGTTCACCGTGGTGCGGCGTTCCTCATCCATGATCCCCATCTTGAGCGTGGCGGGATCCAAGCCAAGCGCCTGCTCGACTCGCGCGAAGAGCAGGTCGGCGAGGGCAACTTCCTCCGGCCCGTGCAGCTTGGGCTTCACGATGTAGACGGACCCCGCGCGCGAGTTCAGCCGCTTGCCGCGCAGGTCGTGCAGCGCGATGAGCGAGGTGAAGACAGCGTCGAGGAAGGTCTCGGGCACCTCGGCGCCATCGAGGGTGACGATGTCGGTCATCATGTGGTGGCCGACGTTGCGCACGAGCATGAGCGAGCGCCCGTGCAGCGTCAGCTCGCCGCCACCCGGGCGCTGATAGGTACGGTCCGGGTTGAGCCGGCGGGTGATGGTCTTGCCGCCCTTTTCCAGATCGGCGGAGAGGTCGCCCTTCATCAGCCCCAGCCAGGCGCGATAGACCGCCACCTTGTCCTCGGCGTCGACAGCGGCGACGGAATCCTCGCAATCCATGATGGTGCTGATGGCGGATTCCAGCACCAGGTCGGCGATGCCGGCGGGGTCCGTCTTGCCGATGGGGTGGTTGCGGTCGAAGCGCAGCTCCAGGTGCAGGCCGTTGTTCACGAACAGCAGCGCGGAGGGGGCCGTGGCTTCACCCGTATAGCCCGCGAGCTGCGCGGGACGCGCGAGCGAGGTGGCGGTGCCGTTCTTCAGCGTCACGGCCAGGCCGCCGCCATTGAGCGCATAGCCGGTCGCGTCCGCGTGGCTGCCATCGGCGAGCGGGACGGCGCCATCGAGGACGCGCCGCGCCTCGGCGATCACCAGCGCGCCGCGGGCGGGGTCGAAGCCCTTGGCGGTGCTGACGGGTGCCAGCGCATCGGTGCCGTAGAGCGCGTCGTACAGGCTGCCCCAACGGGCATTGGCTGCGTTCAGAGCGTAGCGGGCATTGTTGACGGGGACGACCAGCTGCGGACCGGCGATGGTGCTGAACTCGGGGTCGACATTGGCGGTCGTGACGGAGAAGGGGCCGGGGTCCGGCAGCAGGTAGCCGATCCGCTCAAGCATCTCCTTGTAGGCGACGGCGTCGACCGGGCGTGCGGGATTGGCGCGGTGCCAGGCATCGATCTCGGCCTGCAGCGCATCGCGCTTGGCAAGGAGGCCGGCATTCACGGGCCCCAGGTCGCGCAGGATCGCCTCAAGCGAAGACCAGAATTTCGCGGGGTCGATGCCTGTCCCAGGCAGGGCCTCGGTATCGCAAAAAGAACGCAAAATCGGTGCGACGACGAGTCCCTGTGTGCCCTGCATCACTTAATCCTTTGCGTGTTGGCGTCAGGCTTCGGTCTTTGGCGCAAGCGGACGTAGAGGGGAAGGGTGAAACATTGACGCGAGCCAACCCGAATTTTATGCTCAGTTACAAATATTTGAACTGGGGCAGCCCGCTTGCCGGCAGAGATCGTATACAGTCGGCAAGTCTTTCGCACCTGTTGCGGACGAAGCCGCAAATGCTGGCGATGAAGCCACGGACGCTGGTCGACCAGTCGGCTGATCTCATCATCGATGCCGCCGCCGAAGGCGTTTTTCTACCTGGGGATCGCCTGGTCGAGGCCGATATTGCTCGCCAGCTCGGGATCTCTCGTGTCCCGGTGCGTGAGGCGCTGCGCCTGCTCGAGAGCCAGGGGGTGGTGATTTCCATCCCCTATCGCGGCATGCGGCTGATGACAGTCACGAATGTGTCCGCGCGCAGCATCACACGCGTGCGCGGCGCGCTGGAGGGCATGGCGATCCGGGACTGCATCTCCAAGGCCGGAGAGCTCGACCTGGGCGAGCTGCGCGAGGCCGCGCGCCTGTATCGCATCGCGTCCGAGGGCGGCGACCCGATGGGCCAGCGCCGCGCCGACCGATCCTTCCACCGCGCGCTGTGCGCGGCAACCGGTAACGCCACGCTGGTCGCGACCTGGACCGGCATCGCGCGCCAGGTCTCGGTGCTGTGGAGCCTGGTGCACAATGAGGTCGGCGACGGTCGGCTCGCCGATGAGCACGACGCGATCGTCGATGCGATCGCGGCGGGCGATGCGCGCCGCGCGGCGGCGGCGCTCGATGCCCACCTCGACGGCGTCGCCTCGAATGACTTCGAGGCCGCGCTTCAGCGCCGGATCGCCGAGCGCGGCAGCGACTGAAGGCGCCTGCGAAGGGGGCGACGGCGCTCGCCCCCTTGCGGTCCGCGCCCGCTGGCCGGACGATGCGGGAAACGTCCCCAGGGAAACCCGCGCCATGGCCCTCGACTTCATCCCCGCCCCGCACACGACCCAGCATTGGGAGGTGCGCAAGCCCGCGGCGCGCGGCCGCGGCGGCATGGTCGCCTCCCAGGCGCGCGGGGCCGCCGAGGCCGGTGTCGCCATGCTCGAGGCCGGTGGCAGTGCCGCCGATGCGGCCGTCGCGGCGGCGTTCGCGCTGGCCGCGCTAGAGCCGTGGAATTCCGGGCTGGGCGGCATTGGCTTCGCTCAGGTGATGGCGCCGGGCCAGGCCTGCGAGACGCTGGATTTCGGCCCGGTCTCACCGCGTAACCTACGTCCCTCCGCCTACCCGATGACCGGGACGAGGAAGCTCGACCTCTTCCCCTGGCCGGAGGTCAAGGGCGATGTGAACGTGCATG
>JAZKFA010000098.1:0-9200 GCA_040386655.1 Pseudomonadota bacterium
AGCCACAAGAACACGATCCTGAAGGCCTATGACGGCAACTTCAAGGACATCTTCAAGTCGATCTTCGACGCGGAATTCGCCGACCGCTTCAAGGCGGCGGGGATCGTCTATGAGGACCGGCTGATCGACGACATGGTGGCCAGCGCCCTGAAGTGGGAAGGCGGCTACATCTGGGCCTGCAAGAACTACGACGGCGACGTGCAGTCCGACATCGTGGCCCAGGGCTTCGGCAGCCTGGGCCTGATGACCTCCGTCCTGCTCTCCCCGGACGGCAACACGGTCGAGTCCGAGGCCGCGCACGGCACGGTGACGCGCCACTACCGGGAGCACCAGAAGGGGCGCGAGACCAGCACGAACCCGATCGCGTCCATCTTCGCCTGGACCCGCGGCCTGTCCTATCGCGGCAAGTTCGACGCGACCCCGGACGTGGTGGCCTTCGCCGAGACGCTCGAGAAGGTCTGCGTCGACACCGTCGAGAGCGGCTTCATGACCAAGGACCTGGCCGTGCTGATCGGCAAGGACCAGCCCTGGATGACCACACAGGCCTTCCTCGCGAAGCTGGATGAGAACCTGATCAAGGCGATGGCCTGATCATCATGCGCGGCCGGGGGAATCACACCTCCCCCGGCCGCACATCCTGATGCTGCCCTTCGGCATCCTCGACTGGCTGGGCCTCGCAGTCTTCGTGGGCTGCTGGGTCGGCTACAGCGCGGTCGTGGACCGCATCCCGCGCATCCGCGCCCGCAGCGTCATCGCTGCCATGGACGAGCACCGGCATCGCTGGATGCAGCGCGCCCTGACACGCGAGAACCGCATCGCGGATGCGGCGATCATCGGCAATCTGATGTCGAGCACCTCCTTCCTCGCCAATACCTCGATCTTCATCCTGGGCGGCCTGCTCGCGCTTTTCGCGGCACCCGACCTTGGCCGGCGGGTCGTCGCGGCGATGCCCTTCGCGGCGGCGGAGATCAGCGACGGCGCGTGGGAGGCGCGGATCGGCCTGCTGGTGCTGATCTTCGTGCGCGCCTTCTTCGAGCTGACCTGGGCGCTGCGCCAGTTCAACTACGGCTCCATCCTGCTTGGCGCGATGAGCTTCGGCGAGGCCTACGCCACGGAGGCAACCCAGGCCGCGCGCGTGGTGAACCGCGCCGCGCAGCACTTCAACACCGGGCTGCGCGCCTACTATTTCGGCCTGGCCGCGCTGGGCTGGATCGTGCACCCCATCGCGCTCATGGCCGCGAGCCTGCTGGTGCTGCGCGAGCTGCACCGGCGCGAGTTCCGCTCCGTCGTGCGCGACGCCGTGCAGGAAGGCTCGCGCGCGCCGCGGAGTTAGGCAGCCAGCAGCGACAGGTCCCCTCCCGCAGCCTCGGCCGGGGGCAGCGCCCCCGGACCGCGTTCAGGCGGACAGTGCAGCCCTCACGGCGCCCAGCGCGTCCTCGGCCTTCGTCGCATCGGGGCCGCCGGCCTGTGCCATCTCCGGCTTGCCACCGCCGCCCTTGCCGCCCAGCGCGGCGCTGGCGGCGCGCACCAGGGCCACCGCATCCGCCCGGCCCTTGGCGGCGGGGCCGATGCCGACCATCACGCTCGCCTTGCCGTCTGCGGTGGACACGAGCGCGACGATATCGGCGGTGTCGCCCGACAGGATCGCCTCGACCAGCGGCTTGAGGTCCTTCGGTGGCACCTCGCCCACATTGCGCAGCGCGACGCGGAAGCCGCCCACCTCCTCCACCGCCGCGGCACCGGCGCCCGTCGCGAGCTGCTTGCGCAGCTCCCCGATCTCACGCTCCAGCTTGCGGCGGTCGTCCAGTAGGGCGGTGATTCGCTCGGGCAGTTCTTGCGGCCGGGTCTTCAGCAGCGCGGCGGCGTCGCGGAGATACGCTTCCTGCTCGGCGATGACGCGCAGCGCGGCCTCGCCGGTCACGGCTTCCAGGCGCCGCACGCCAGCGGCGACCGCGCCCTCGGAGACGATGCGGAACAGCGCGATGTCGCCGGTGCGCGCGACATGGGTGCCGCCGCAAAGCTCCGTGCTCGGGCCCATGGTGACGACGCGGACTTCCTCGCCATACTTTTCGCCGAACAGCGCCATGGCACCCTCGGCGACGGCGGCCTCCGGCGTCATCAAGCGCGTCTTCACCTCGTCATTGGCGCGGATAAGCGCGTTCACCTCGGCTTCGACATGCGCCAGTTCAGCGGCTTCGATCGGCTTGGGGTGGGAGACGTCGAAGCGCAGCCGGTCGGGCGCGTTGAGCGATCCCTTCTGCTGCACATGGGTGCCGAGCTTCTCGCGCAGCGCGTGGTGCAGCAGGTGCGTCGCCGAATGATGCGCGCGGATGGTGGTGCGGCGTGCGTGGTCCACCACCGCCGTCACCGCCTGGCCCGCCTTCGCGGTGCCCTGCGTGACCGTGCCGAGGTGGATGACCAGGTCGCCCAGCTTCTTCTGCGTGTCGCGAATGGTGATGACGCTGCCATCGGCGGCGGTGATCACGCCGGTATCGCCGACCTGTCCGCCGCTCTCCGCATAGAAGGGCGTCTGGTTGAGGATGATCGCAACGTCGGTGCCGACCGGCGCGCTCTCCACGACCGCGCCGCCGGCGACGATGGCCTTGACCTCCGCCTCCGCCGTCTCGGTCGCGTAGCCGAGGAAGTCGGTTGCGCCGAGGGTCTCCTTGAGGTCGAACCAGACGGTCTCCGTCGCTGCCTCGCCGGTGCCGGCCCAGGCGGCGCGGGCGCGCTTCTTCTGCTCCGCCATCGCCGCGTTGAAGCCTTCGAGGTCGACCGCCCTGCCCTGCTCGCGCAGTGCGTCCTGGGTGAGGTCGAGGGGGAAGCCGTAGGTGTCGTACAGGCGGAAAGCCACGTCGCCCGGCAGCGTGCCGCGCTCGGGCAGGCGCGCCGTCTCCTCGGCCAGCAAATGCAGGCCGCGGTCGAGCAGGCTGCGGAAGCGCGTCTCCTCCAGACGCAGGGTCTCGATCACCAGCGCCTCGGCGCGCACGATCTCGGGGTAGGCCGCGCCCATCTGGCGCACCAGGGCGGGCACCAGGCGATGCAGCAGCGGGTCGCGCGCGCCCATCATGTGCGCGTGGCGCATCGCGCGGCGGAGGATGCGGCGCAGCACGTAGCCGCGCCCCTCGTTGGATGGCAGCACGCCATCGGCGATCAGGAAGGTGCCCGCGCGCAGATGGTCCGCGACGACGCGGTGGCTCGACCGGAAGGAACCGTCCGGGTCCTGCCCCGTCGCTTCCGCGCTGGCAAGGATCAGCGCGCGCAGCGTGTCCGTGTCGTAGTTGTCGTGCTTGCCCTGCAGGATGGCGGCGAAACGCTCCAGCCCCATCCCGGTGTCGATCGAGGGCCGCGGCAGCGGGTTGCGCGTCCCTGCCGGCTCCTCGAGGAACTGCATGAAGACCAAGTTCCAGATCTCGATGAAGCGGTCGCCGTCTTCATCCGGCGATCCCGGGGGGCCCCCGGGGATCTTGTCGCCGTGGTCGTAGAAGATCTCGGAGCACGGGCCGCACGGGCCGGTGTCCCCCATGCGCCAGAAATTATCCGATGTCGCGATGCGGATGATGCGGCTGTCCGGGATGCCGGCTATGTCGCGCCACAGCTTCGCCGCGTCCTCATCCTCGGAATAGACGGTGACGAGCAGCTTGTCCTTGGGCAGCGCGAAGTCGCGCGTCAGCAGCGTCCAGGCATGCTCGATCGCGACAGGCTTGAAGTAGTCCCCGAAGGAGAAGTTACCCAGCATTTCGAAGAAGGTGTGGTGACGCGCCGTGTAGCCGACATTGTCGAGGTCGTTGTGCTTGCCGCCCGCGCGCACGCATTTCTGTGCGGTCGTCGCCGTGGAATAGCCGCGCTTTTCCTGGCCCGTGAAGACATTCTTGAACTGCACCATGCCCGAATTCGCGAACATCAGCGTCGGGTCGTTGCGCGGCACCAGCGGAGAGGAGGGCACCACCTGGTGTCCGTTCCGCTCGAAATAGCTCAGGAAGGTGGCGCGGATATCATTGCTGCTGGTCATCGAGGTCTCAGGCCGGGGTTGGGGGCAAGCCCCTGACCTGTAACCGTTTGAAGATGCGGCGTGAAGAGGATCAGGGCGCCTCGACCTCGGCCGCATCCTCGTCGGACTTGCGCTTGTTCTCGTGCTGCTTGTCCGACTTGCCGAGATCGGGGCCGCCTTCCTTGCGCTCGTCAGGGCGGTCGAGAGGGTGCGGCGAGGGCGGAGTCTTGATCGTCTCGGGATCGGGGAGGGTTGGCTTCTTGGGTTCGTTCATGGCGGTGGAACGGGCCAGCCGCGTGCAGGTTGCGACCCGTCCCGCTCAACCCCCGCGGGAGAGATATTCCACGACCGCCGCGCGGTCCGCCGGGCGCCGCAACCCATTCCCGCCCATCCACAGCCCAGGATACATCTCCTCCGGGTCCTCGAGGAACTGCTCCAGCCGCGCGCGATCCCAGACTTGCCCGCTGGCACGCGCCGCCTCCAGCACCGGGGAATAGTCGAACCCCGCATTGCCACCGACCGCGCGGCCGACCACACCCCCGAGGTTCGGCCCAGGCCCCGGCGGTGCCGCGCGATCCACCGCATGGCAGCTCGCGCAGCGCGCCTCGAATACGGCCCGCCCGTCCTGGGCCGCCGCCAGGGTTGGCAGCAGCAAGGCGAGGACAGCCAGCCGCCTCAAAGCCCGTACTGGATCCGCACGATGCGGTCGGTGCCGCTCTCGCCACCCCAGGCCTCGCCGGCGACGCCGTCCATCTGGCGGACATTCGCGTTGGCGCGGTCGGAGGGGAAGGCCAGGAAGCGCTCCGTCGTGGGGTCGAAGCGGACGATGCTGTTGGCCGGGAAATCGGTCAGCCAGACCTTGTCCGAGGGGTCCACCCAGACCGAATAGCAGCGGGGACGCTCGCCCGGCAGCTTCCACGCGCGCCAGGTCCCGTCGCGCGGATCGTGCATGGACACATTGCCGCTGTTCCATTCGCTGATCCACAGTCGGCCCTGCGTGTCGGACCAGACGCGGCGCGCGCCCTGGTTGGGCGTCGGCGGCTGGACGATGCGCACCCGCGCCGTGTCCAGATCCTCGATTTGCGCCAGGTGATTGCCGGCGAGCGAGACGTACCAGATGCCGCCCTGCGGGGTACGGGTCATGCCATAGGCGCCGCGCCCACCCGGGGCGGGCCACACATCCATCCGCTCGGTGGCGGGCGTGAAGCGGCCGTAGATGCCGTTCTGGCCGGTGAACCAGTAGGTGCCGCGCGTGTCGAAGATGCCGGTGTTGAGGTTTCCGTTGGCGAAGGCTTCCGGCAGTTTCCAGACCTGCACGCGCGCATCGCGCGGATCGACGCGCACGATGGCATTCTGACCGCCATCGGTGACCCATAGCCCGCCATCGGGCCCCTTGATCACGCCATGCGGGGCAGACCCTTCACCCAGGCGCGTGGGCGTCACCGTCCCGGTGCGCGGGTCGAGCTTGTTGAGCGTGCCGTTGCGCTGGCCGCAGAACCAGAAGCTGCCATCGCCGGCGGCGGTGATGTCGCGCGAACCCACGCGGCCGGAGCCGGGCGTCGTCGCATCGAAATAGGTCACGCGGTAGCCGGGCGGGGATTCCGTCTGCGCCTCGGCGGGCCAGGCGCGGATCAGCGCGGGTGCCGCAAGTGCTGCGGTCAAAAGAGTGCGGCGGTGCATGGAAGCCTCCCTGTGCCTTGGATCAATGATGCCGCGCCGCCTGGGGGGTGCGGAATACAACTGCCCGTGCGCACGCCCGTCCAGGACGGCACGCCCGTGGTGTGCTCGATACCACAGCACCCCCCGTCCCGCGCCAGCACGATCGCGCGCCGGGGCGAAGGTTCAGTTCCGCACCACGCGGCCCAGAGAGAAGCTGCGCAGGTCGCGCTGGGCGGTGCGGAACACCGCGTCCTGCCGGTGGTTCTTCTCGGCGGCCAGCTGCGGCACGCGGCGCATCACCCATTCTCCGATGGCGAGCGCACTGATCCGCCCCTCGCCATCCGCGGCGGCGCGGCCGGTCAGCCCCTCGCGGAAGGCGAAGGCGAAGACGCCATTGCGATCGTCGTAGCTGTCCAGCGCCTCCTGCACCGAAGAGGACGCGGCCAGCAGGAACCGCCCCGTCTCGTTCCCGAGTGCGGAGAGCTGGTCCATCGTCAGCTGCCCGGCATGGCAGGTGTCGAGCAGCAGGAAGGCGTCCCGCGCCCGGATGCGCGCGAGTGCCGCCACCAGCGTGCCGTCATCGATGCCCTGCCGCCGGATCGCCTGCATCGAGGAGGTGTCGCGCACGTCGTGCGGCAGGAACAGGAAGCGCTGGTCAGGCTCGGTGCGGATGCCGTGGCCGGCGATGTAGAGGACGAAGGTATCGGTCGGCTCCAGCGTCTCCGCCGCGCGGTCGAGGGCGGCGATGATATTGGCCCGCGTCGCCTCGCGGTCGACCAGAACGGTCGTCTGCACGTCGCGGAAGATGCCCGAGCCCTGGGTGCGCAGCGTCTCGGCGATCACGCGCGCATCGGCCACCGCGTAGCGCAGGTTCATCGAGGGCACCGCATAGGTGTTC
This sequence comes from Pseudomonadota bacterium, assembly GCA_040386655.1. Lineage (GTDB taxonomy): Bacteria > Pseudomonadota > Alphaproteobacteria > Acetobacterales > Acetobacteraceae > Plastoroseomonas. The sequence goes on from JAZKFA010000098.1 coordinate 6,549, forward strand.
ACCCCGATCGCGAGCACGACCAGGCGCCCCGCACCCGCCAGCGGCGGGGGTTCTCCGGCCCGGCGCAGCGACAGGGTCGGACCCTCCGCGAACAGCGTCCGGTCCTCCGCATACAGCCGGCTCGCGATGCGGTTGGGGCCGGGGTCGAGCGGGATTTCGACGGAGAGGTCGCCCACGCGCGGCTCGGCGCGTGCGGCGATACGGTCATTGACGAGAATATCGAGAGGGCCGAAGCCCAGCCCGCGATCGGTCGCCGCGAAGGTCAGGCGCAGCGCGCGCGTGCCGGCGGGCATGACCGCGGCGTCCCAGGTAACGGGCACGCACCCGTCATCGGTCACCGCGCAGGCGGTGTTGCCGCTCAGCGTGGGCAGCTGCCCGATGCGCGCGCGCAGTTCGCCCAACTGGGCCAGGCGCTGCTGCGCGGGCGCGCTGTCGCCGGCGATGCGCGCACGCAGTGCGGCCGGCGCATACAACGCGCGATAGGCCTGCTGGAAGCTCGCCCACTCGGGGGTCTGCGTTCGGGTGCCGTTGAGGTGCACGCCGACAAGTTCCTGCCCGCCATTGGGGCTGTGGTCGAACAGGCCCTCGGGCGTCCAGGCGACCCAGCGCAGCGTCTGCGCCTGCACGAACACGGCCGCGAGTTCCGACAGCCGGGGGCTGATCCGGAACCATCGGATGGTGCCGTCGCCGAGTGCCGCGATCGCGGTCTCGCCCGCCACCGCCACGCCCCAGGCGGCGGCCGGCAGCAACACGGCATCCACCTCCCGCCCCGAGGCGTCGTACAGGCGCAGGTAGCTGTCGGTGCCGATCAGCGCGCCGCGGTCGGCATCGAGCAGCGCGCCCGCACGGGCGAATTCGCCTTCCGGCAGGCGGAGCGGGGTATTGCCCAGGCGCGGCTGGTTGGTATTGCGCGCCCCGGTGATGGGCAGCCGCCCCGTCACGCGTGCCGGCAGGAAGCCCTGCACGTCGCCCTGCGCGAGCTGGCCCGCGACCGCGTCGAACACCATCGGCGCAGCCCCCGCGCGCAGGCTGAACAGCGCCTGGGTGCCGTCGGGCGAAATCGCGAGCGCTGCCCCGGTGCCGCGGAAATCCGCCCCCGGCGGCTGGGCCGCGAAGGCCAGCGTGCCATCGGGCGCGATGCGGCCCCAGCCCGGATCGGCCGCCGCGAAGGCAAGCCCGCCGCCGGGCAGCGGCAGCAGGTGCGTGATGGCGTCGCGCGCGACGGGAATGTCATTGGCCGGGCCCAGCCCGAAATCGGTCCAGCGCCGCACCAGGTATTCCAGCGAGGCCGGATCCGCGGCGACGCGCGCAGCCGGCGCCTCCCGCACCACAACGCCGCGTACGCCGGTGCCGGTGTTCTGCATCCGCGCCCGTGCGGCGGGCGTGACGGCATAGCCGCCGGCATAGAGCTGCACGCCGCCGCGCGCATCCGACGCCCAGGCCACCGCGGGCAGCCCCTCCCCGGTCATGCCCGCCGTGTCTGGCGTAAAAATCGTGCGCAGGTCGGCCGAGGCCAGCACCTCGACCCGCAGCCGGTCCTCGTAGCCGATGGCGAGCAGCGCGCCGTCAGGCGACCACGCCAGGCCATAGGGGCGCGCATTGGGCATCGTCACGCGGTCCGCCACCTTGCGCCCCTGCGGCGTATAGACGCGCACATGCCCATCGGCGGAAGTGGCGGCGAGCCGGCCATCGGCGGCGAAGGCCACCATCCGCGCCGGCGCGCCGAACTGCGTATCCTCGAACACGAGCCGGCCCGTGCGCGTGTCCCAGGCGCGGATGCCCGCGCGCCCGCCGAGTGCCGCCGCCAGCACGGACCCATCGGGCGAGACCGCGAGGTGCGATACGGAGGCCGGCAGGCGGCGCAGCACATTGGTCATGCGCCTGGACACGGTGTCGAAGAAGTAGATCGCGAACTGCCCGTCCCAGGACTGGGCCGTATGCCCGGCCGCATAGGCGCGCGTGCCATCGGGAGAGAGAGCGACGGCGTAGAGCTCGCCCTCCAGCCCCGGGCCGATCGGCGGGCGCAGCACGCCGCGCGCCGCGCCGTCCGGCGACCACAGCCGCAGCGTCTTGTCGTCCGAGACGGAGACGAGAAGCCGGCCCGACGCATCGACCGCGAGGCGGTTGACCGGCGCGGTATGGGCCGCGGCCTCGACGCGCAGGAACGGGTTCTGCACCGGCTCTTGCGCCGCCGCCGGCCAGGCCAGCAGCAGCGCGACCAGGGCCAGCAGCGCGCGCATCAGCTTGCGAGCTCGAAGCCCTGGCCGGAGGCGGCGGCATTCGCGGTTGCGACGGATTCCGCGAAATTATCGCGCCGCGCGATGTTGGTCGCGGCGAGCTGGCGGACGTCGCCTGTCACCGGTGCAGCATTGGGCGAAGCCTGGCGGGACTGCGACACGGCCGCACCGCCGAGCAGGGCGGCCGGCGCATAGCCGCGCACCCCCTGCTCCGTCTCGACCAGGGCATAGCCGCTATGGGCCGGGCGCACCGTCACGCGCTCACGCGCCTGCACCAGGGTGAATTCCGGCGCCGCCGAGTCGGGCCGCAGGCGCAGCGGGATGACCCGCGCGGTGGTGATGGGCTGGGTGCGGCCGATCCGCGCGCCGGCCTGGTCGCGCGCACCCGGAGCCACCTCGTTGAAGGCGGTGTCGA
>JAZKFA010000099.1:0-3294 GCA_040386655.1 Pseudomonadota bacterium
GGGAACGGACGGCGCCGGAGGCGCTGAGCGCCTGAAGCGAGACAGGCCGGGGAAATTCTTTTCGTCGGCCTTCTCTCTCACCGCTCCACCGGCCTGATCCCCACCGTGCTCGGCGTCGGCGGCAGTGCCGTCAGCTGGTTGCCGGGCGCCCAGAAGCGCAGCGGCGCCCATTGCACCGGCGGTCCCGGGGTCTGCACGAGAACCCAGCTCTGCCCCGTGGTGCTGTCATGCATGATGACGGTTGGCGGCGTGCCGGGCGTCGCGGTGACCTGGTAGCGCCCGCTGGGCTGCGGCTGCGCCAGGGCGAGGCTTGGCAGGAACAGGGCGGCGAGGGCGAGGCGGCGCATCTGCATACTCCGATCAGCGGAGCGTGAGGCTGCCGCAATGGCGGTGGTTTGGCCATCGGCTTGACGCGGCCCCCGCGCTCCCCTCCATACCGCCGCATGGCCGCACCTCCGCTTCTGCTTCTCACCGATATCCGCCTCGCCTTCGGCACCACCACGCTGTTGGGCGGTGCCGCGCTGTCCGTCTCGCCTGGCGAGCGCCTCGCACTCGTCGGGCGCAACGGGTCGGGCAAGTCGACCCTGCTGCGCATCGCGGCGGGGCTGGCGGAGGCGGATGGCGGGACTCGGTTCCTCCAGCCAGGCGCGACCTTGCGCTACCTGCCGCAGGAGCCGGACCTCGCCGGACATGCCAGCGTGCTTGCCTATGTCGAGTCAGGGCTGACCAGTGGCGATGATGCGCATCGCGCGCACTACCTTCTTGAGGCCCTGGGCCTGACGGGCGCTGAGCATCCGGACCAGCTTTCGGGCGGGGAGGCGCGGCGGGCTGCGCTGGCGCGTGCGCTCGCTCCGGAGCCTGACATCCTGCTGCTCGATGAGCCGACGAACCATCTCGACCTTCCGGCCATTGAATGGCTGGAGAGCGAGCTTGGCCGTTTGCGCAGCGCCATTGTCACCATCAGCCATGACCGGCGGTTTCTCGAACGCCTGTCACGCGCGATGGTCTGGCTCGATCGCGGCACGACGCGGCGGATCGAGCGTGGCTTCGCTCATTTCGAGCCCTGGCGCGACGAGATCCTCGAGAATGAGGAGCAGGAAGCCCACAAGCTGGCCCGCCAGATCGTGCGGGAGGAGCATTGGCTGCGCTACGGCGTGACAGCCAGGCGCAAGCGCAATGTGAAGCGCCTGGGCGACCTACAGGCGCTGCGGCAGAAGAAGCGGGAACGGCAGGGGCCCCAGGGCAATGTCCGCATGGCCGCAAGCGAGGCGGAGGGGTCCGGCAACCTGGTCGCGCTTGCAGAAAATGCGTCGAAGAGCTTCGGCGACCGCCTGATCATCCGCGAGGCGAATGCGCGGGTGATGCGCGGCGACCGCATCGGCATCGTGGGCCCGAACGGTGCGGGCAAGACCACGCTGCTGAAGCTGCTGACCGGCGAGTTGGAACCCGACAGCGGCACTATCCGTCGTGGCACCGCGATCGCGATGGTCACGCTCGACCAGAAGCGGGAGGCGCTGCCACCGGAGACCACGCTGTCCCAGGCACTGACCGAGGGGCGTGGCGACCAGGTCTTCATCAACGGCCAGCCGCGCCACGTCGTCGGCTACATGAAGGACTTCCTGTTCCTGCCGGAGCAGGCGCGCACGGCGGTCTCCGTGCTGTCGGGCGGGGAGCGCGGGCGCCTGATGCTGGCTCGCGCCTTCGCGCGGCCCTCGAACCTGCTGGTGCTGGATGAGCCCACAAACGACCTCGACCTCGAAACCCTGGACCTGCTGCAGGAATTGATCGCGGAATACGGGGGCACCGTGCTGGTGGTGAGCCATGACCGCGACTTCCTGGACCGCACCGTGACCGGCATCCTCGCCTTCGAAGGCGATGGGCGCTGGCAGGATTACGCCGGCGGATACTCCGACATGGTCGCCCAGCGCGGCCGCGGTGTTGAGGCGCGCGAGGCCGCCGCCGCTGCGGCCCGCCCGCGTGGCGCGGCAGCCACGCCGACCGCGGCCGCGGCGCGCAAGATGACGTTCAAGGACAAGCATGCGCTGGAGGCGCTGCCGGGACGCATGGACAAGCTCACCGCCGAGATCGCGCTGCTGCGCGGCAAGCTCGCGGACCCCGGCCTGTTCACGCGCGACCACGCCGCCTTCAAACGCTTCAGCACCGGCCTCGCCTCGCGCGAGGCGGAGCTTGTCGCGGCCGAGGAGGAATGGCTGCGCCTGGAAGCCCTGCGCGAGGAGGTGGAGGCATGAACGACACCGCGCTTTCGCCCGCCGAGGCAGCCATCCTCGCCTCCGGCCTGCCCTTCACAGCGAAGGAGCTGCCCTCCCTCATCCGGGAGGTGTCGCGCGCGCTGCCGGCGACGGATGCGACGGTCGTCGCCGCGCTGCTGAAGCTGCGCCGGCGTGGCTATGTCGGGCGCCTGGCGGACCTCGCGAGCCGCGCGGGGATCGCCTGGGCGCGGCGTGAGGATTTCCGCGCGGCGGCGGAGACCATCGGCACCATCGATGCCGGGGATGATACGCTGCGTGCCGCGCTGGACGCCGCGCTGCTGCCGCGCCTGCGCGATGCCGGCCGCACACCGGAGGCCGCGCTGGAGGCCATCTCGGCCGAGATCGCGGAGACGGGCGGCGCGCTGACGCCGCCGCGTCTGCATGAACTCGCCTTCTCGGTCGCCATCGCGCACGGGCATCCGGACCCCGGCGGCTTCGCGAATGCGGCGCGCGTTGCCGAGGAGGAGCGCCGTGCCGAACGGCGCAGTGCGGAGGTCGCGGCGCGGACCTCCAAGCGGGAGGAAATCCGCCGTCTCCGCGCCTGGGAGCAGTCCCTGGTGCCGTTCCAACCGGTGCCGGACCTGCTGGGATGCACGGCCAAGGAGGCGCTACGCTGGATCGCCGCAGGGCTGATCCCGGTCGCGCGGCGCCTGCCCGGCAAGTCCGGCGAGCGCTGGGAGTTCGACCCGGCCGAGCTGGCCCCGCTGCGTGCCGAGGTGCCGCTGTGGCGCACCCGCGAGACCACGCCGGCGGCCCCCGCGACGCCGCAGGGCAGGGGGGCGAACGCCGCTATTGCGCGTGTCGCCGCACTGGATCGATACGCCGCCCATTTCGCGACTGCGCGCGCGCTGATCCGCCGCATCACGCTGGTCACGGGTCCCACGAATTCGGGCAAGTCGTACCTGGCGCTGAACCGGCTGGCGGAGGCGCAATCGGGACTCGCGCTGGCACCGCTGCGCCTGCTTGCGCATGAGTTCCGCGAGGCGCTCGCCAGCCGCGGCGTGCAGGCTTCGCTCACCACGGG
>JAZKFA010000100.1:0-6174 GCA_040386655.1 Pseudomonadota bacterium
ATCCGAGACTAATAAACAATTCACCCCCGCCACCCTCGCCGAGTTCGACGGAACAAACAACAAACCCGTCTACCTCGCTCTGTTTGACGGCAAGTCAACAAACAACAACACCCGTGCCGTGTTTGACGTGACCCAGGGCAAGGGATTTGCCGGCGCGATGAAGCGCTGGAACTTCTCGGGCCTCGAGGCCTCGCACGGCGTGTCGATCAGCCACCGCTCGCACGGCTCCACCGGCAACCGCCAGGATCCGGGCAAGACCTTCAAGAACAAGAAGATGGCCGGCCATCTCGGACAGGACCGCATCACCACCCAGAATCTGGAAGTGGCGCTGGTCGATGCCGATAAGGGTCTGCTCTTCGTCAAGGGCGCCGTGCCCGGCTCGGTCGGCACCTACGTGCTGGTTCGCGATGCCGAGAAGCGCGCGCGCCATGCCGACGCGCCCTTCCCCACCGTCGCGGCGGCCTGAGGATAGTATGATGCAGGTCAAGATCATCACTCTCGACAACGCCGACGCCGGCGAGATCGAGCTGCCGGAGGCGCTGTTCGGCGCCGCCGCGCGCGCAGACATCATGGCGCGGGTCGTCCATTGGCAGCTCGCCAAGCGCCGTGCCGGCACCCACAAGGTGAAGGGCATGGGCGAGGTTTCGGGCACGACCAAGAAGCCGTACCGCCAGAAGGGCACCGGCAATGCTCGCCAGGGCTCGCTGCGCGCGCCGCAGTTCCGCAAAGGCGGCATCGTCCATGGCCCGGTCGTTCGCGACCACGGCTACTCGTTGAACAAGAAGGTCCGCCGCCTCGGCCTGATCTCGGCCCTGTCGATGAAGGCCGCCGAGGGCAAGCTTGTGGTGCTCGACGCCGCCGCCCCCGGCGACGGTGCCAAGACGGGCGCGATGGCCGCCAAGATCAAGGCGCTTGGCTGGACCAGCGTGCTGGTGGTGGACGCCGCGGTGGACGAGAATTTCGGCCGCGTGGTCAGCAACCTGCCCAAGGTGCAGGTGCTGCCGACCATCGGCGCGAACGTCTATGACATCCTCAAGCACGATACCCTCGCGGTCACCCGCGCCGGCATCGAGGCCCTGAAGGAGCGCCTGGCATGAGCGGGTTGCAGAAGAAGCCGGCGCCGAAGATTTCGCGCGAGCGGATGTACCAGACGATCCTGGCACCGGTTGTGACCGAGAAGGCGACGCTGCTCACTGAGCAGGGCCAGGTCACGTTCCGCGTGACGTTGGATGCGACGAAGCCCGAGATCAAGGCCGCGGTCGAAGGCCTGTTCGGCGTCAACGTCGTCTCGGTGAATACGATCGTGACCAAGGGCAAGGCCAAGCGGTTCCGCAACCGGCCTGGCCGCCGTTCAGACACCAAGAAGGCGATGGTGCGCCTGGCCGAAGGCCAGAGCATCGACCTGACCACGGGGCTTGCGTAACGCCATGGCGATGAAGCATTTCAACCCGGTCACCCCTTCCCTCCGCGGCACGGTCCTCATCGACCGCGCCGGGCTTTGGAAGGGCAAGCCGGTCAAGGGCCTGACCGAGGGCAAGAACCACTCGGGCGGCCGCAACAATCACGGCCGCATCACCAGCCGCTTTCGTGGCGGCGGGCACAAGCAGTCCTACCGCACGGTGGACTTCAAGCGCCGCAAGTTCGGCATTCCGGCGACCGTCGAGCGCCTGGAATACGACCCGAACCGCACGGCCTTCATCGCTCTGGTGAAGTACCAGGATGGTGAGTTCGCCTATATCCTCGCCCCGCAGCGCCTCAAGGTCGGCGATGTGGTGGTGGCCGCCGAGAAGGCGGATGTGAAGCCCGGCAACGCTATGCCGCTGGCCAACATTCCCGTCGGCACCATCATCCACAACATCGAGCTGAAGCCGGGTGCGGGTGGAAAGATGTCGCGTTCCGCGGGCACCTTCTCGCAGCTGGTCGGCAAGGATGCCGGCTACGCCCAGATCAAGCTGATGTCGGGTGAAGTCCGCGTCGTGCGCGCCGAGTGCATGGCGAGCATCGGGGCGGTCTCCAATCCTGACAACAGCAACCAGGAACTCGGCAAGGCTGGTCGTTCGCGCTGGCTCGGCCGCAAGCCGCATCAGCGCGGCGTGGTGATGAACCCGGTCGACCACCCGCATGGTGGTGGCGAGGGTCGTACTTCGGGTGGCCGTCATCCGGTCACGCCTTGGGGCAAGCCGACCAAGGGCTACAAGACACGCAACAACAAGCGCACGGATGGGCTCATTGTCCGCCGTCGCAACGCGACGAAGGGCTGACCGCGATGTCGCGCAGCGTCTGGAAGGGGCCGTTCGTGGACGGCTACCTGCTCAACAAGGCGGAAGCCGCCCGCAACTCCTCCCGCAACGAGATCATCAAGATCTGGTCGCGGCGCAGCACGATCCTGCCGCAGTTCGTGGGGCTTACCTTTGGCGTCTATAACGGCCGGAAGTTCCTGCCGGTGCAGGTCTCCGAGAACATGGTGGGGCACAAGTTCGGCGAGTTCTCGCCGACGCGCACCTTCACCAGCCATTCGTCGGACAAGAAGGCGAAGCGGGGCTAAGTCATGAGCAAGCCGAAACACGCCCGCACGCTTGCGGAAACCGAGGCCCAGGCCGTGACGTGGAATATCCGCGTCAGCCCGCGCAAGCTCAACCTCGTCGCCGGTATGATCCGCGGCAAGGCAGCGAGCCAGGCCGTGGCCGAGCTCACCTTCGCCAAGCAGCGCATCGCGGTTACTGTTCGCAAGACGCTCGAGAGCGCGATTGCGAATGCCGAGAACAACCATCAGCTCGATGTCGACCGCCTGGTCGTGCACAAGTGCGAGGTTGGCCGCTCCGTGGTGATGAAGCGCTTCGCGGCGCGCGGCCGCGGCAAGGCGTCCCGCATCGAGAAGTGGTTCAGCAACCTCAAGATCGTGGTCGCCGAGCAGCAGGTCGCGGCACAGCAGGAGGCCGCATAACATGGGTCAGAAGATCAACCCAATCGGGTTCCGGCTCGGCATCAACCGCACTTGGGACAGCCGCTGGTTCGCCGATCGCGACTACGCCAAGCTGCTCCATGAGGACATCAAGCTGCGCGCCGTTCTGCGCGAGAAGCTGAAGGGTGCCGGCGTATCCCGTATCGTTATCGAGCGCCCGGCGAAGAAGCCGCGTGTGACCATTCACGCTGCCCGCCCCGGCGTCGTCATCGGCAAGAAGGGCGCTGATATCGAGGTGCTGCGCAAGGAGCTGATGAAGCTTGCCGGCGCCGAGGTCGCGCTCAACATCGTCGAGATCCGCAAGCCCGAGATCGACGCGACGCTGGTGGCCGAGAACATCGCCCAGCAGCTGGAGCGCCGCATCGCCTTCCGTCGTGCTATGAAGCGCGCCGTGCAGTCCGCCATGCGCCTTGGCGCCCTGGGCATCCGGATCAACTGCTCGGGCCGCCTCGGTGGCGCCGAGATTGCGCGGGCCGAGTGGTATCGCGAAGGTCGCGTGCCGCTGCACACGCTGCGCGCCGACATCGATTTCGGCACTGCCACCGCCATGACCACCTATGGCACCTGCGGCGTGAAGGTCTGGGTGTTCAAGGGCGAGATCCTGGCCCATGACCCGATGGCGCAGGACAAGCGCGCCGCCGAACAAGCGCCGCAGCGCTGAGGAAGTACGACAATGCTGCAACCGAAGCGCACGACGTTCCGAAAGGCCCATAAGGGCCGCATCAAGGGCCTCGCCAAGGGCGGGTTCTCGCTGGATTTCGGCGCCTATGGCCTGAAGGCCATGGAGCCGGAGCGCATCACCGCGCGCCAGATTGAGGCGGCTCGCCGCGCGATCACGCGTGCGATGAAGCGTGCCGGCCGCGTCTGGATCCGCATCTTCCCCGATGTGCCCGTTTCGACCAAGCCTGCGGAAGTCCGCATGGGCTCGGGCAAGGGCGCGCCGGAATACTGGGTGGCCCGGGTGAAGCCTGGCCGCATCATGTTCGAGATCGACGGCGTGCCGCAGGACCTCGCGCGGGAAGCGCTGTCGCTCGGCGCGGCAAAGCTGCCGATCAAGACCAAGTTCATCGTGCGCCTGGGCGCGGAGGCGTAAGTCGTGACCAAGATTGTCGATGTTCGGGCGAAGAGCCCCGACGAGCTGGCAGCGATGCTGCTCGACCTCCGCAAGGAGCAGTTCAACCTGCGCTTCCAGCGCGCGACGGGTCAGCTTGAGGCGGTAAGCCGCATCAAGCTGGTGCGCCGCGACATCGCGCGGGTCAAAACCATCCTGGCGGAGCGCGCCCGCGCCACCGCCGTCAACGCCTGACAAAGAAAGAGGAGACAGCCGGCCATGCCGAAGCGCGTCCTCACCGGGCGGGTCACGAGCGACAAGATGGACAAGAGCATCACTGTTCTTGTCGAGCGTCGCATCATGCATCCGCTGTACAAGAAGTTCATCCGTCGCTCGAAGAGCTACGTCGCGCATGACGACGCGAAGCTCTGCAAGGAAGGCGACACGGTGCAGATCCAGGAGTGCCGCCCGATCTCCAAGCTGAAGAGCTGGGTGGTCGTGCAGCGCAATGGCGAAGCCGTAGCGCTGCCGGAATTCCTGCGCGCTGCTGACGCCGCGGCGACGCCGGTCGCCGAAGGGGCCACCCCATGATCGGCGTTGAAGCCAATCTCGAGGTCGCCGACAATTCCGGTGCGCGTCGCGTCCAGTGCATCAAGGTGCTCGGCGGCTCGAAGCGTCGCTTCGCCGGCGTGGGCGACGTGATCGTCGTCTCCGTCAAGGAGGCGATTCCGCGCGCCAAGGTGAAGAAGGGCGAGGTGCATCGCGCCGTTATCGTCCGCACCTCCTACCCGGTGCGCCGCATTGACGGCACGGCCATCCGCTTCGACACGAACGCGGCCGTGCTGATCAACAAGCAGGGCGAGCCGATCGGGACGCGCATCTTCGGGCCGGTCGTGCGCGAACTGCGCGCCAAGAAGTACATGAAGATCATCAGCCTCGCGCCGGAGGTGCTGTAACCATGGCCGCGAAGATCCGCAAAGGTGACACCGTCGAGGTGACCACCGGCAAGGACAAGGGCAAGCGCGGCGAAGTGCTGCGCGTGATGACCGAGGAAGGCCGCGCGCTCGTGCAGGGCCGGCAGCTGGTGAAGCGTCACCAGAAGCCCCGCGGCATGGGCCAGCCGGGTGGAATCATCGAGAAGGAGGCGCCGATTGCGCTGTCTAACCTCGCGCTGATCGACCCGAAATCGGACAAGCCGACCCGCGTCGGCTTCGCCGTTATCGATGGCAAGAAGGTCCGGGTGGCACGTCCCTCCGGTGAGGTTCTCGACCAATGAGCGAATCCCAGAACCGCATGGGCCCGGCGGCCTCCAAGAAGGCCGCCAAGGCCGACCGCGCCAAGGACGCGCCGATCGGCGCTGCCCCCGGGAAGGCCGCGGCCTCACCCGCCGAGCAGCCGCGGCTGCGCAAGTTCTACGACGAGACCGTGCGCCAGGCGCTGTCCGAGGAGTTCGGCTACAAGAACCCCATGGAAGTGCCCAAGCTCGAGAAGATCGTGATCAACATGGGGGTGGGCGAAGCCGCCGGGGACCAGAAGAAGCTCGATGCCGCGGTGGGGGATCTCACCTCCATCGCCGGCCAGCGCCCCGTGCGCACGCGTGCCAAGAAGGCGATCGCGGGCTTCAAGATCCGTGAGGGCCAGGCGATCGGCTGCAAGGTCACGCTGCGCAAGGCGCGGATGTATGAGTTCCTCGACCGCCTGGTGACCATCGCGCTGCCACGCGTCCGCGATTTCCGTGGTATCCCCGGCAACCGCGGCTTCGACGGGCGGGGCAACTACAGCCTTGGCCTGAAGGAGCAGATTGTGTTCCCCGAGATCAACTACGACAAGGTGGACACGGTGCGCGGCATGGACATCGTGTTTGTGACGACGGCGAAGACCGACAAGGAAGCGAAGGCGCTGCTCACAGCGTTCCAGCTTCCGTTCCAGAAGTGATGTTGGAAAACCGCGCGATGTTCTCGCGCAGGTTCCGGAGGGTTTAATGGCGAAGACCTCGTCGATTATGAAGAACAAGCGGCGCGAGAAGCTCGCCAAGGCGCATGCGCCGAAGCGGGCCAGGCTGAAGGCGATCGTCATGGACAAGGACCTCCCCGTGGAGGAACGGTTCGAGGCGACGCTGAAGCTCGCCTATACGACGCCGATCGGGACGCTGACCTCGTAC
>JAZKFA010000100.1:6184-23644 GCA_040386655.1 Pseudomonadota bacterium
ACGGCGCCGCGAACCGCGTGCGCCTGCGCTGCGAGATCACGGGCCGTCCGCGCGGCAACTACCAGAAATTCAAGCTCTGCCGGAACCAGTTCCGGGAGCTGGCCTCGCGCGGCCAGATCCCCGGTGTGGTCAAGGCGAGCTGGTAAGGGCGCGCCGCAATGTCCATGTCAGATCCGTTGGGCGATATGCTCACCCGCATCCGCAACGCGCAGCGCGCACGCCAGAGCCGCTGCATGGCGCCGGCTTCGAAGCTGCGCGAGAACGTGCTCGATGTCCTCAAGCGCGAAGGCTTCATTCGCGCTTGGACGACCGAGGATGTCCGTCCCGGCATCAAGCTCATCGCCATTGAGCTGAAATATGCCGAGGGCGAGCCGGCCATTAAGGAGATCACACGCATCTCCAAGCCGGGCCGCCGCGTCTACTCCAAGATCAAGGAGCTGCCGAAGTTCTACAATGGGCTCGGCATTTCCATCCTCTCCACGCCGCGCGGCGTGATGAGCGACATCGAGGCCCGCGCCGCCAATGTTGGCGGCGAAGTCCTCTGCCGCGTGTTCTGAGGGGAGCATAGAAATGTCTCGCGTCGGAAAATATCCGGTCACGGTGCCCGCGGGTGTGCAGGTCGCACTTCAGGGCCGCACCGTGGTCGCCAAGGGCAAGAATGGCGAGCTCAAGCTCGACCTGACGGACTTCGTGGATGTGACCGTCGAGGGCAACCTCGTCTCCGTCGCACCGCGCGGCGCCGATCGTCGTGCCCGCACCATGTGGGGTACCACCCGCAGCCTGATCAACGCCCTGGTCACCGGCGTCTCCACCGGCTTTTCGAAGTCGATGGAGATCAATGGCACCGGTTACCGCGCCGCGGTGCAGGGGTCTGACCTGGTGCTGAACCTCGGCTACAGCCACGAAATCCGCTACCCGGTCCCGCAGGGCATCAAGATCACTTGCGAGCGGCCGACGGCGATCAAGGTCGAGGGTGCGGATAAGCGCCAAGTTGGCCAGGTCGCCGCGGAAATCCGCGGCTATCGCGGTCCCGAGCCTTACAAGGGCAAGGGCGTCAAATACGTCAACGAGCAAATCCTCCGGAAGGAGGGTAAGAAGAAGTAATGGCCGACAAGCTCGCCCTGCAGGCGCGGCGCCGCCGCCGCCTCCGTTACCAGCTCAAGCAGAAGTCGGGTGGCCGCGCGCGGCTGTCCGTGTTCCGCTCGGGCCAGCACATCTACGCGCAGATCATCGTCGATGCCGAAGGTCGCACCGTCGCCGCCGCCTCCTCCCAGGAGAAGGCGATGCGCGAGGGGCTGAAGACCGGCGCCGATAAGGATGCTGCGACGGCTGTCGGCAAGCTGGTCGCCGAGCGCGCCCTGGCTGCCGGCATCACCGAGGTCGTGTTCGACCGCGGTCCCTATCTCTACCATGGCCGGGTCAAGGCCCTGGCGGACGGCGCCCGCGAGGGCGGCCTGTCCTTCTGAGGAGCATGACGCATGGCACGTGAACCCAGGAGCGGCGGCGGTGGCGAAGGTGGCGGCGACAATGATCGCCGGCGCCGCAACCGTGACCGCGGCAATGACAATCGCCAGTCCAATGAGCCCGGCGACGACCTGACGGACAAGCTGGTCACCATCAACCGCGTCGCCAAGGTGGTGAAGGGCGGCCGTCGGTTCAGCTTCGCCGCCCTCGTCGTCGTGGGCGACCATAAGGGTCGCGTCGGCTGGGGTGCAGGCAAGGCGCGCGAAGTGCCCGAAGCCATCCGCAAGGCGACGGAGCGGGCGAAGAAGACGCTCATCCGCGTGCCGATGCGTGAGGGCCGGACGCTGCATCACGACGTGATCGGCGAGTATGGCGCCGGCCGCGTGATCCTGCGCGCCGCACCCGCCGGCACCGGCATCATCGCCGGTGGCCCGATGCGCGCCGTCTTCGAGACGCTGGGTATGGGCGACGTCGTGGCCAAGTGCCTTGGCTCCGCCAACCCGCACAACATGGTCAAGGCGACCTTCGCCGCCCTGCAGCGCTGCACGAGCCCCCGGGCCGTTGCGTCGCGTCGTGGCAAGAAGGTGGCCGACATCCTCGGCACGCCGAAGTCCGAGGCGGAGGCAGCCAATGTCTGACACCAAGTCGACCGTGAAGGTGACCCAGATCGGGTCGCCGATCGGCCGTAAGCCCGGCCAGCGCGAGACGTTGATCGGGCTCGGGCTGAACAAGATGCACCGCACCAGCGAGTTGGAAAACACGCCCGCGGTCCAGGGCATGATCAAGAAGGTCGCGCACCTGATCAAGGTCGAGGGCTGAACGATGAAGCTCAATGAGATCAAGGACAACGACGGCGCGCGCCCCAAGTTCAAGCGCATCGGTCGTGGCATCGGTTCGGGCAAGGGCAAGACGTCCGGCCGCGGCGTGAAGGGCCAGAAGGCACGTTCCGGCGTGCGGCTGAACGGGTTCGAGGGCGGTCAGCTCCCGATCTATCGCCGGCTGCCGAAGCGTGGCTTCGTCAATATTTTCCGCGTCGAATATGCTCCGCTGAACATCGGCACGCTCGATGCCGCGATCGAGGCCGGCCGGCTTCCGGCCGATGCCCCGATCGACGAGGCGGCCCTGAAGGCCGCCGGCATCGTCAAGCGCTCCAGCAAGTTCGCTGGCGTGCGGCTGCTGGGCAAGGGTGCGATCACCCGCAAGGTGAGCATCACTGTCTCCGGTGCATCACCGGCCGCCATCGCGGCGGTGGAGGCAGCCGGCGGCGCCGTGACGGTCACGGTCGCGAAGAAGGTCGAAGAAGCGCCCGCGGCAGCCTGACCATGCGGCTGGCGGGGCGCATCATCACCTCGCTGGTTGTGGCCTTCCTGCTGTTCAACAGCATCATCAAGCTGTTGCGCCTCAACCCGGTTGTCGGAAGCTTCGCCGAGCTCGGATTACCGCTCGATCTTGCCATTCCCATTGGCATGGTCGAGCTGGCGGCCACCATCTTCTACGCGGTGCCGCGTACCGCCCCGTTCGGCGCAGTGCTGCTGACCGCGGTCATGGGTGGTGCGATGGCCACGCACATGAAGCTGGGCAGCCCGCTTCTGACGCATACCCTCTTTGGTGTCTGGCTCGGCACCCTTATTTGGTTGGGGCTCTGGCTGCGGGATCCGGCGCTGCGCGTGCTGCTGCCGTGGCGCCGTTGAACGTCGGTTCCCCTGTCCTACCCTGATCTTGCGTGCCAACCGCCTGCAGCGGTAGTTGAGTTCTGAAGGAACACCACACATGGCATCCGCCGCTGAACAACTCGCAGGCAGTCTGAACTTCGGGGTCCTGTCGAAGGCGACCGAGCTCAAGAAGCGGATCTGGTTCACCCTCGGTGCGCTGATCGTGTTCCGTATCGGCACCTACGTGCCGGTGCCTGGCATTGACGCGGCTGTCATGGGCGAGATCCTTGCCCAGCATGGCGGCGGCATCCTGGGCATGTTCGACATGTTCACCGGCGGCGCGCTTGGCCGCATGACCGTCTTCGCGCTCAACATCATGCCCTACATCAGCGCCAGCATCATCGTGCAGCTGATGAGCACGGCGATCCCCTCGTGGGAGGCGCTGAAGAAGGAAGGCGAGTCGGGTCGCAAGAAGCTTAACCAGTACACCCGTTATCTGACGCTGCTGATCGCGATCGTGCAGGCGTACGGCATGGCGGTGGGCCTTGAGGGCATGCGTGGGTCGAGCGGCCCCGCTGTCGCCGATCCCGGCGGGTTCTTCCGCTTCTCATCCGTGGTGACCCTGGTCGGCGGGACCATGTTCCTGATGTGGCTGGGTGAGCAGATCACGGCCCGTGGCATCGGCAACGGCATCAGCCTGATTATTTTCGCGGGTATCGTGGCGAACCTGCCCTCTGCGTTGGTGAGCACGCTCGAACTCGGCCGTACCGGCGCGCTGTCGACCATCTTCATCATCGCCTTCCTGCTGATCGCCCTGGCGGTCATCGCTTTCGTCATCTTCATCGAGCGTGCGCAGAGGCGCATCCCCGTAACCTATCCGCGGCGCCAGGTCGGCAACCGGATGTTCAACGGCGAGAACACGCACCTTCCGCTGAAGCTGAACACCGCCGGCGTGATCCCGCCGATCTTCGCCTCATCCCTTCTGCTCCTTCCCGCGACCATCCAGGGCTTTGCGACCGACGCGCCGGACAACTGGTTCACTGGGATCGCGCGGCTTCTGGCGCATGGCCAGCCGCTCTACATGGCCGCGTACATGGCCATGATCATATTCTTCGCCTTCTTCTACACGGCCGTCGTGTTCAACCCGGCCGAGACCGCGGACAATCTGAAGAAGTATAACGGCAACGTGCCCGGCATCCGCCCGGGGCAGAACACGGCGGACTACTTCGACCGCGTGCTGACCCGCCTGACCGCTGTGGGCGCCCTGTATCTCTGCATCGTCTGCCTGCTGCCCGAGATCCTGATTAGCAACTACGGCGTGCCCTTCTATTTCGGCGGTACCAGCCTCCTGATCATCGTGTCCGTCACGATGGACACCGTGGCGCAGGTGCAGTCCCATCTGTTTGCCCATCAGTATGAGGGCCTCATCAAGAAGGCCAAGCTCGGTGGTCGTGGCCAGCCGACGCGACGCTGACGGCAAAACGGGGGGATGAACGCATGAACCTGATACTTCTGGGGCCGCCAGGCGCGGGCAAGGGTACCCAGGCCAAACGCCTGGAGGATGCCCATGGCATCTCCCAAATCAGTACCGGCGACATGCTGCGCGCCGAGGTGAAGTCCGGATCCGCCATCGGCCTGCAGGCCAAGGCCATTATGGAGGCCGGTGCCCTGGTGCCGGACGCTCTGATCACCGCGATGATCGCAGCGCGTGTTGCCCAGCCCGATTGTGCCAAGGGCTTCATCCTGGATGGCTTTCCCCGCACCGTGCCGCAGGCCGAAGCGCTGGACAGCATGCTGGCCGACAAGGGCCTTCGACTCGACCACGTGATCGAGCTGCGGGTCGACGACGCTGCCCTGGTCGATCGCATCGCCGGCCGCTTCACCTGTGCCAAGTGCGGCACGGGGTACCATGACCACTTCAAGCCGCCCGCCGTGGCGGGGGTCTGCGACGCCTGCGGTAGTACTGTCTTCAACCGCCGGGCTGACGACAATGCCGAGACGGTGTCGGCGCGCCTGGAGGCCTACCACCGGCAGACGGCGCCGCTGCTGCCCTATTACGCGGCCCAGGGTAAGCTCTCGGCCGTGGATGGCATGGCGGCGATGGACAGCGTCTTCGCCGCACTCGAAACCATCATCAATTCATCGGTGAAGACTTGACGTAACCGGGGCCAGGGGCTAGATCGCCCCCTCCCGTGGACGAGGGTCAATCCTTCGGCCACGACTTCCTTTGCGTTCATCAATACCACCACGCCGAAACGCCCCAAATTCGGGGAACGGTCGGCGAGCAGGAGCGACGGCTCCGAGAGAGGCACTGTGGCGCGCATCGCCGGCGTAAACATCCCGACCAACAAGCGGGTCCTGATTTCACTTCGCTACATCTACGGCATCGGTCCGAACAACGCGAAGGTCATCTGCGAGCAGCTCGCGATTCCGGCGGACCGCCGCGTGAACCAGCTGACGGATGAGGAAATCCTCCGCCTGCGCGAGTTGATCGATCGCGACTACCGCGTCGAGGGCGATCTGCGGCGCGAAGTTGCGATGAACATCAAGCGCCTCATGGACATGGCCTGCTACCGTGGCTTGCGTCACCGCAAGGGCCTGCCGGTCCGTGGCCAGCGCACCCATACCAACGCCCGCACCCGCAAGGGCAAGGCCGTGCCGATCGCCGGCAAGAAGAAGGTGACGAAGTAATGGCGCGCGAACCCGCCCGCGGTGGCCGCTCCGCCGCCCCCATCCGCCGCAAGGAGCGCAAGAACATCACGTCGGGCGTTGCCCACGTGCTGGCCTCCTTCAACAACACCATCGTGACCATCACCGACGCCCAGGGCAACGCGATCGCCTGGTCCTCCTCGGGCAGCCAGGGTTTCAAGGGCAGCCGCAAGTCGACCCCCTACGCCGCGCAGGTTGCGGCCGAGGATGCCGGCAAGAAGGCCCGGGAGCACGGAATGGAGACGCTGGAGATCCAGGTGAACGGCCCCGGTTCGGGTCGCGAGTCGGCTCTGCGCGCGCTGCAGTCCGTCGGCTTCTACGTCACCTCCATCAAGGACGTGACGCCCATCCCGCACAATGGCTGCCGCCCCCGCAAGCGTCGCCGCGTCTGACGCGCGCCCGCGCCCATCCGGGCGCGGCGCCGCGACGTGTTGAACAGGGCGCCTTCGGGCGCCGCGGGTCCGAGAGGCCGATGAGGAGAGAATGACAGTGCTTGAGAGGAATTGGCGTTCGCTGATCCGCCCGGAAAAGCTGGCGATCGACCAGGGCGCCGACCCCGACCGCGTGGCCACCATGGTTGCCGCACCGCTTGAGCGTGGCTTTGGCCAGACGCTGGGCAATGCGCTGCGCCGCATTCTGCTGTCGTCGCTCCAGGGCGCTGCCGTGACTGCCATCCGCATTGATGGCGTGTTGCACGAATTCAGCTCCATCCAGGGCGTGCGTGAGGACGTGACGGACATCGTCCTGAACATCAAGCAGCTCGCCATCCGCATGCAGGGTGAGGGCGTCAAGCGTCTTGCCCTGACCGCGGAAGGCCCGGGCGAAGTGACGGCCGGCCAGATCCAGGTCTCCGGCGACATCGAGATCTCCAACCCCGACCTGGTGATCTGCACGCTCGACGATGGCGCGAAGCTGTCGATGGAGCTCACGGTGCAGACGGGCAAGGGCTATGTCCCCGCCTCCGAAAACCGCCCAGAGGACGCGCCGATCGGATTGATCCCGGTTGACGCGATCTATTCGCCCGTCCGCCGCGTCGCGTTCAAGATCGAACCCGAGCGTGTCGGCCAGCGCACCGACTACGACAAACTCGTCATGACGGTCGAGACGGACGGCACCGTTGCGCCCGAGGATGCCGTGGCTCTTTCCGCCCGTATCCTGCAGGACCAGCTGCAGCTGTTCATCAACTTCGACGAGCCGCGCGAGCGCAAGGTTGAGGAAGTCCGCGACGACCTGCCGTTCAATCGCAACATGCTGCGCAAGGTCGACGAGCTGGAGCTCTCGGTCCGCTCGGCGAATTGCCTGAAGAACGACAACATCGTCTACATCGGCGACCTCGTGCAGAAGACCGAGCAGGAGATGCTCCGCACCCCGAATTTCGGGCGCAAGTCGCTGAACGAGATCAAGGAAGTCCTAGCCACCATGGGGCTTACCTTGGGCATGACCGTCACCGGTTGGCCGCCCGAGAATATTGAAGACCTCGCCAAGAAAATCGAAGAGCCGTTCTGATCTCCGGCTGACCTAAGGACCACAACGATGCGTCACGGAATGGCTGGGCGGAAGCTCAACATCACCTCCACCCACCGGCTCGCCATGTTCCGCAACATGGCGACGTCGCTGCTGAAGCACGAGCAGATCACCACCACGCTGCCCAAGGCGAAGGAGCTGCGCCCGTACGTCGAGCGCATCATCACGCTCGGCAAGCGCGGCGGCCTGCATGCGCGCCGCCAGGCCTACGCCCAGCTGATGGACCAGAAGGTGGTGGACAAGCTGTTCACCGAAATCGCCGAGCGCTACAAGACGCGCGCCGGCGGCTACACGCGGGTACTGAAGGCCGGCATGCGCTATGGCGACGCAGCGTCGATGGCGGTGATCGAATTGGTGGAGCGCAACATTGCCGCCAAGGGCCTCGACAGCGGGCCGAAGCCGGAAGCGGTCGAAGCCGAGGAAGACTGAGAGACAGGGGCCGCGAGGCCCCTTTTTCTATTCGCGGGACGCGATCTGCGCGGCCCGGATGGCGTCAAAGCCGCGCATCGCCTCGGCCAACTCGGGAGGCCAGCCGGCCGGGCTCGGGGGCACTGCAAGCCGGGTGCGCCCATCCTCCAGCAGCAGCAGGAAGATCCGGCCGCCAATGAAATCCTGCGCCAGGAAGATGCCGCCCGCGGCACAGCCAGCATCCCCGCAGCCCCAGCCATAAACGTAGCGATCGCCAAGCAGAGCCAGTCCGGGTCCACCCTCCCGCAGGCGCCGGGATACCGCGCCTCGGGCGCCGCCCGTCGCCGTGGCCAGCACCGCCGCCACACCCTCATGCTGCGCGAGCGCAAGCACTGGGCGACCAAGCAAGGCACGCGAATCCGCCTGCCCCCATGCCTGCGTGGCCAGCAGTAGTGCGAGAATAGGCAAGCCACGTCCGAAGGTATTGCGCATGCCGCGATCTCGTGGCCCCGCCTCGGCGACACGTCAAGCGAGCAGGAAATCCGAAGCCGCCAGGGCAGCCTTAGCCACGCCATTGAGGATGACGATGTCGCCCTCACCGAGATTGATTGCGCTTGTGCCAGCCACTTCCACCATCACGGCGCCAAGTGTCGCGAAGCTCGCGAAACCGTAGCTGCGCAGGTCGATCCAGTCGCTGCCGGCCATGAAGTCGCCGATGACGTCGGCGCCGCTCCCGGGGCCGAACACGAACATGTCCGCACCACCCTCGCCGAACAGCACGTCATTGCCGCCCAGGCCGGCAATGGTGTCGGCCCCTGCCCCGCCCAGCAGCCAGTTTGCGCCCGCGTTGCCGATGAGCACGTTGGCCAGCTCATTGCCCACACCGAAGGGGGTGACGCCCTGCAGGGTCAGGTTCTCCGCATGCGCATAGAGGTAGTAGCCGCCGCCCACGATGTTCGCGAAGACGGTGTCGGTCCCGCCATTCAGCGCCTCGAACGTCAGGTCCGCGGGGGTGTCGACGGAATACAGGTCGTTCCCGGCGCCGCCATCCATCAGGTCGTAGTCGCCCAGCCCGCCCGCGCCATCGAGGGTGTCGTCGCCGTCGCCGCCGGTGAGGATGTCGGTCACGAAATCCGGGCCGCCGACCAGGCTATCGCTACCGCCCTCCCCGAACAGGTTGTCGGCCCCCGTGCCCCCCGCGAGGGTGTCGCTGCCATTTCCACCGGCAACGAAATCCACGCCAGCATCGCCTAGCAGCAGGTCATTGCCCTCGACGCCGTAGAGAATGTCATTGCCGCTGTCGCCCGACAGCGTGTCCGCGCCGTCCTGGCCGATCAGCAGGTTGTTGCCCTCATTGCCGGTGATCGCGTTGTCGCCGGCGGTGCCGACGCCGAAGATATTCCCCGCACCGATGCGCAGCACCAGGTTTTCGACATTGGCGTAGAGATAGAAGTTGACGGAGGAGAGGATGGTGTCGATGCCGCCGCCGGGCGATTCGAACAGCACGTCGGACTGCGTGTCCACGTAGAAGACGTCATTGCCCGAGGAGCCGATCACCCGCTGCGCGCCAGGGCTGTCATCCAGCACCACGCCGTCGAGATTGGCGAATATGCGTAAGTCGCGGTTGTTCACATTCGCCGCGCTGTCGTCGAGCGTCACGAAGTCGGCGGCCGTCAGCCCCACTGGCCCCAGCGCGTTGACCTGCACGAAGGTCAGCCTGAGCTGGTTGTCTGAAGCATCGATCCGGTCGACGCCGAGCGCCGTCAGTCCCGAGATCTGCGTGGTGGTGAGTGCCGCTATCGCGTCCGCGGTGTCGGCCAGCACCAGCGCGTCGGCGACATCCTTCGGCAGTGCCGTGATCGCGGTGATCTGCGCGCGGGTGAAGGTGTAGCTGCCATCCGTCGCGTCAATGCGATCGACCCCCACCGCCGACAGCGCCGCGAGCTGCGTGGTGGTCAACGCCGCCAGGCGCGCACCGGTATCGGCGAGTGTGACGGTATCAGTCGTGGTCAGCGCCACCGCCCCCAGCGCGCTGTACTGCGTCGCATTCAGACTCATCGTGCCGGCGGTGGCGAGCAGGCGGTCCACCCCCTGCCCCGCCAGCGCGGCAACGGCGGCGTCGGACAAGCCGAGTACGGCACTCGCAGAGCGCAGCACCACGGTTGCAGTACCGGGCACGAGCGCGAGGGCCGCCGTGTCGCGCACCAGCTGCGCCTCGCTGAGCACCAGGGCCGCGCTGTCGGAGAGCGCGATGGCGGTAAGCTTCCCGGCATCGGCCAGCGCATCAAAGCCGGTCGCGAGCTGGGCGGCGGTGTCGCGCACGGCGAAGCTGCTGACGCGCGGATCGGCCTGCAGCGTGGCCGCGCCGGCGGCACTCGCGGTGGTCACGACCAGCCGCGCCTCGGACGGCAGCAGCGCCAGGGCGGCCGCATCGGCCAGGTAGCTGGCGTGGGAGATCGGCAGCGGCACGCTGTCGGCAATCGTGATGCCGGTGAGCTTGCCGGCGGCGTTCAGGGCATCGAACGCCGCACCCAGTGCGGCGCCCCCATCGCTGACTGCGAAGCCCAGCACATGCGCATCGGCCTGCAGGGCGGCGGCACTTGCGGCCGGGGCGGCGCTGACCGTCACGGTGTAGTCGGACGGCAGCAGCGCGAGCGTGGCGGCAAGCCCGCTCCATTGCGCGTGGCTGATGGCGAGTGTGCCCGGCGCGCTCAGCGCAATACCGGTGAGCTTGGTCGCCGCGCCCAGCGTATCGAGCGAGCCCGTCACCTCGGCGACTGAACCGGTGACGGTGAAAGCCGAGACCTTTCCCTGCGCCTGCAGGACCGCGGCCTCGGCCACCGGCGCGGCGCTGACGGAGGCGCTGGTGCCGGCCTGCAACAGCCCCGCGGCGCGCCCATCGGCGGCGAAGCGCGCATAGGTCAGGGCCACGGCGCCGCCGCCCGCGACGGCGATGCCGGTGAGGCTCGCCATGCCGTTCAGCGCGTCGAAGCCGGCGGCGAGCGCGGACGCGCTGTCGCTGACCGCGAAGCCCAGCACATGGTCGTTGTCCTGCACGACCAAGGCCGAGGCGACCGGCACGCCGGTTACCTGCAGCTGATATTCGCTCGGCAGCTTCGTGAACAGGCTGGCACCCGAGAGCAGCTGCGCATGCGTGATGGTGAGCGTGACGCCACCCGCGAGCGTGATCGCCTCGAGCTTTGTGGCAGCACTCAGGCTCGTGAATGCAGCAATGACAGCCGCCGCGCTGTCGGTGACAGCGAAGCTCTCGACATGGATGTTGGCCTGCGCGGCGGCGGCGCTGGCCGCCGGCACCCCGCGCAGGTCCAGAGTGTATCCGTTGGGCAGCTTTCCCAGCGCAGTGGCATCGGCGAGGAACTGCGCATGGGTGAGCGAGAGCGCGTCGCCATCCGTCAGCGTGATAGCAGTGAGCTTGCCCGTGCCGTTGAGTGCATCTAAGGCGGCGGCGACATCGGCGCTGGCGCCGCGCACCGCGAAGCCGGTGACGCGCGCATCCGCCTGCATCGCGGCCGCACTCGCCGGCGGCACGTCGCTGACGGTGAGCGTGGTGCCACCCGGCAACAGGGCCAGGACGGAGGCCGCGCTGGTCAGCTGCGCGAAGCCGACGGCGAGCGGTGCGGCCGCCGAAAGCGCGATCGCGGTCAGGTCCGAATAGCCCCCGAGCGCGTCCAGCGCGACGGCGATATTGGCCGCGCTGTCGAGGATGGTGAATCCACCCACGCGCGCATCCGCCTCCGCCGCCGCGGCGGCGCTCACAGGCACCCCGGTGACCGCCAGCGCCTGGCTTTCCGGCAGCAGCGCGAGCGTCGCCGAATCGCCCTGCCATTGGGCATGGGTGATGGTGAGCACCCCGGCGGGCTCCACGGCGATGCCCGCGAGCTTATCGATCGTCGCGAGGCTACCAAGCCCGGCCGAGAGGTGGGCGCCGGTGTCGGAAATACTGAAGGCTTCGACATGGGCGTTAGCCTCGAAGCCTGCGGCTTGCGCGACGGTCGCGCCCGAGATCACCAGCCGGTAGTCGGTGGGCAGCTTCGCCAGCGCGGCCGTGGCGGCCGCGAATTGCGTCGCCGTGATCGCGAGCGGCGCATTGTCGACCGGGCTGATGCCGGCAAGCTTTGCGGCACCCGCCATGGCGACGAGCCCCGCGGCGATCGCCGCCGCGTTATCCGTGACCCAGTACTGGCTGATCCTGGCATCCACATCGAGTGCAACGAACCCGGCGCTGCCGGGCACGCCGAACACCGCGAGCGCATAGCCCGGTGCGACATTGTCCAGCGCCGTCGTCCCGTCCTGCCACTGCGCGTAGTCGATCAGCAGTGGCGCGGCGCCGAGGGCGGCGACCTGCGCCGCATCCAGGACCAAGTCGCCATGGTTCGCCTCAATGCCGTCGATCCCCCGAGCGACGAGCGCGGCGATCTCGGCCGGGGTGAGTGCGGCGAGCGTGCCAGGCACGTCGGTGATGCTGGCGAGGTCGTCGCTGGACAGGACCACGCCACCGAGCGCGGAGAGCTGCGCCAGTGTCAGGCTCAGCCGGTCATCCGTGGCGTCGATCCGGTCGAGACCGGCAGCGGCCAGCGCTGCAAGCTCCGCCGTGGTCAGCGCCGCGAGGTTGGCGGCACTGTCGCGCAGCGTGACCACATCGCCCGCCGTCAGCGCCAGGCTTCCAAGTGCGGCGGCCTGGCGAACGCCGAGGGTCAGCGCATCGCCTGACGCATCGATCGCGGTGAGCCCGGCGGGTGCCAGGGCGGCCATGTCGCTGGCCGAAAGCGCCTGCAGCACGGCGGCGCTGTCACGCAGGATGAAGGTGTCGGCGCCCGCCAGTGGGCCAGCCGCGAGGAATTCGGCAAGGGTCAGATAGGTGATGGCCATGGCGGACCCTTTGGGTTGCGGCATGCCATGGCGCGGCCAGGCGGACGCCGGTTGCCCGGCCACTATCCCCTGGTGCTGGTAAAGATTCCGCTTCGTCGGCGCACAGGCGAGCCAACGCTAGGTGCTCGCCACTTTCACCGGGCGACCCCGCCCAAGCAGGAGGAGCCAAAAGACAAAAATAAAAGAATGGGGTCCGGGGAAATTCCTTTCCCCGGCCTTGCCTCACATCCCGCCGATGTAGTTCGGCCCGCCACCGCCCTCGGGCGTCTTCCAGTCGATATTCTGCGTGGGGTCCTTGATGTCGCAGGTTTTGCAGTGCACGCAATTCTGCGCGTTGATCACTAGCTTCATCGGCCCCTCGCCATTGCCTGCCGCCGCACCCACAGCCTCATAAACGGCGGCCGGGCAGTAGCGGCTTTCAGGGCTGCGGTAGGTCTCCCAGTTCACACCCTCCCACTTGGAGGGATCGCGCAGCACCAGGTGGGCGGGCTGGTCCTCCTCATGGTTGGTGTTCGACAGGAACACCGAGGAGAGCCGGTCGAAGGACAGCTTGCCGTCCGGGC
Organism: Pseudomonadota bacterium; assembly: GCA_040386655.1. Lineage (GTDB taxonomy): Bacteria > Pseudomonadota > Alphaproteobacteria > Acetobacterales > Acetobacteraceae > Plastoroseomonas. The sequence goes on from JAZKFA010000100.1 coordinate 19,395, forward strand.
GCGGGTAGGCAATCGGCGCCGCGTCGGCCGCCTTCTTCAACGTGACGTGATCGGCGTGGTGCCCGAGCGTCCAGGGTGCCTTGCCGCGCAGGACATAGGTCTCGAGCGCGGCGTTCAGCATCCCGCCGACGAAGCCGAACTTCGCAAAGCCAGGGCGGATGTTGCGCACGCGTGAGAGCTCGTCCCAAACCCAGCTGTTGCGCAGCGCCTCGGGGTAGGCGTCGAGCACCGGGCCGGGCTCCGCGGTCGCGAGTTCCGCAACGATGGCCTCGGCGGCGAGCATGCCGGACTTCATCGCCGTGTGCGTGCCCTTGATCTTGGGCACGTTGAGGAAGCCCGCGCCGTCGCCGATCAGCGCGCCGCCGGGGAAGACGAGGGTGGGAATGGATTGCAGCCCGCCCTCGTTCAGGGCACGCGCGCCATAGGCCACGCGCTTGCCGCCCTCAAGCAGCTTCGCCACCTCCGGGTGGTGCTTGAAGCGCTGGAATTCGTCGAAGGGCGACAGATGCGGGTTCGCGTAATCGAGCCCGACGACGAAGCCGATCGAGACCAGGTTGTCGCCCAACATGTACAGCCAGGAACCGCCGTACACGTCCGATGGCAGCGGCCAGCCGACCGAGTGCCAGACGAGGCCCGGCGTGTGCCGTTCGCGCGGGATTTCCCACAGCTCCTTGATGCCCAGGCCGTAGGTCTGCGGCTGGGCGCCCTCGCGCAGGCCGTAGCGTTCGGCGAGAACCTTGGTGAGGCTGCCGCGGCAGCCCTCGCCCAACAGCGTGTATTTCGCGCGCAGTTCCATCCCCGGCTGGTAGTTCGGGCCCTTCTCGCCGTTGCGCTCGATGCCCATGACGCCGGCGACGACGCCGCGCACCTGGCCATCCTCGATCAGCACCTCCGAGGCGGCGAAGCCGGGATAGATCTCGACGCCGAGCGCCTCAGCCTTCGCACCCAGCCAGCGCGCCACGTTGCCCAGCGAGACGACGTAGTTGCCGTGGTTGTGCATCTGCGGCGGGGTCGGAAGCTTCCACGCCTTTGTCGCGGTCAAGTAGACGAAGCGGTCGTCCCCGGCGGGCGTGGACAGCGCCGGCGGATCGTCGCGCCAGTCCGGCAGCAGCTCATCGAGCGCGCGGGGTTCCAGCACGGCACCCGACAGGATGTGTGCGCCCACCTCGCTGCCCTTCTCGACCAGGCAGACGGCCATCTCGGGGTTCAGCTGCTTGAGCCGGATCGCGGCGGCGAGGCCGGCAGGGCCGCCGCCCACGATCAAGACATCGAATTCCATGGCCTCGCGCGGCTCTGACTCGCTCATGCGCCTGATGCTTCCTCATTTGCTTCACCCGCATGTAAGGGCAAGCCAGCGAACACGAAACCCCGCGGGCAGGTGAGGCCAGGGAAAGAATTCCGGCGCGACTGCTTTGCACGGGCGCGGGGAGGGCCGATAACGGCGCCATGGATGCGGAGCACGCCAGCCTTCTCGCAGCACTGCGCCTGCAGGCCGAATGGGGCGCGGACGAGGCGCTCGATGACGCGCCGCCGGATCGTGCGGCCGCCATTCCTGCGCCCGCCCTGGCGCCTGCCGCCCGGCTCGTCCGCCCGCCGCCGAGCCTGGTCATTGCTCCCACGGCGGCACCGGCGACGGCTACGCTCGCGGCCGAGGCAGGTAGCCTCGACGCGCTACGCGCCGCCATCCTGGGCTTCGACACCTCTCTGCGCGAGACCGCCACGAACATGGTCTTCGCCGATGGGGTGCCGAGTGCGCGCCTGATGCTGATCGGTGAGGCGCCGGGCGCAGATGAGGACCGCCAGGGCAAGCCCTTCGTCGGTGCCTCGGGCCAGCTGCTGGACCGCATGCTGTCGTCGATCGCCCTGTCGCGGCAGGAAAATGTCTACATCACCAACATCCTGCCCTGGCGGCCGCCGGGCAACCGCACACCCTCGGATGCGGAGATCGCGCTGTTCCTGCCCTTCATCCGCCGCCACATCGCGCTGCACCGTCCGGCGCACATCCTGCTGCTCGGCGGCACGGCGACCAAGGCGCTGCTCGGCGGCAAGGACGGCATCACCCGCGTGCGCGGCCGCTGGCGCGAGATCATCGTGGACGACCTGCCGCCGATACCCGCGCTCGCCACCTGGCACCCGGCCTACCTGCTGCGAAACCCGGCCGCCAAGCGCGATGCATGGTCAGATCTGCTGACGCTTCGCGCGGCCCTGGACACACCCGGCGGCGCCATCGCGGATCGTATAAGCGCCGAGCCATTGTAAGGAGGGCTGGACTTTCCCCCGGGTTCGACGTTTGCTCCCGCTCGCCATGCGCATGATCTGCCCCATGGCCCTAGAAGCCCGTCGACTTGCCCTGCTCGTCGTGACGGGTCTTCCCCTGTTGGTGGCCGCCCCCGGGGCCGCCCAGGCGCAACGGGCCGCCCAGACAAACGCGGAGCGCGACGCCGCCCGCATCGCCACGACCATTCCCTTTCGTGAAGGCGCGCCACCCATCGCCGGCTTGCCTCAGCCGCTTGCCGAGGGCACCGCCACGCGGCTGCGCCGCATCTTCGACATGCAGTCTCGCGGCGACGATGAGGGCGCGGCGCGCGAGCTGGGCCGCCTGGGCGACCGGCGCCTCACAGGTCACGTCCTTGCGCATCGCTGGACGCGCCACGGGGCCGAGCGCCCGAGCGTCGAGGATCTGCAGGCGTGGCTGCGCCGCTATGGCGACCATCCGGATGCGCCGGCGCTGCACGCCATGCTGGTTCGCGCCTCCGGGCCTGACGACACCATCCCTCGCGCGCCTGGCGATCGCAGCCTGTCTCCGACGGCCGAGCAGGATGCCTCGCCAAACGCCGCCAGCGGCGGGCGCACGGCAGGTATAGACGGCGCGCAATATCGGCGTGCCGCCAATGGCGAGGCGCGCGCCGTCGCCGCCGAGATCGCCCGCGCCCGCAACGCCACGCCCACCCAGGTCGCGCAGCGCCAGGCCGCGGTGGCCCTCGCCGCCTTCCGAGCCGGTCGGGACGCGGACGCCTTCGACGTTGCCTCAGCCGCTGCAGCCGGGGAGCCCACCGGGCGCGCGGCCTACGCAGCTGGACTCTCCGCCTGGGCGCTCGGGCGCATCGACGCGGCGATGCCCTACTTCGAGGCCGCGGCGCGCGCCGAGGAAGCCTCGCATGCGCAGCGCGGAGCGGCCGCCTACTGGACGGCACGCGCCGCCGTCCGCACGCGCCGGCCGGAGCTGTATGTGCCGTGGATGCTGCAGGCGGCCAATGTGCCCGGCAGCTTCTATGGCCAGGTGGCACGCCGCGCGCTCGGCCTCGATGCCGGCTTCCACGACGGCCGCGGCACCGCGGCCGAGGAAGATGCGAGCCTGGTCGCGGGTATCGCTGGCGGCTGGCGGGCGCTTGCTCTGCTCCAGGTCGGCCAGCGCGAGCGCGCGGAGGCGGAGCTGCGTCGCCTATGGCCGCGCGCCGAGCAGAACCCGGCCCTGCTGCGGGCCCTGCATGCCGTCGCGGGGCACGCCGGGTTGACCCACCTCACGAGCCAGCTGGCGGCGCGCCGGCCAGGGGCGGAGGCGCGCGCCGGCAGCCTTGCCGCGCGGGTGCCGATGCCGCGCCTTGCACCCGAGGGCGGCTTCCGCGTCGACCCCGCGCTGCTCTATGCGCTCACCCGCCAGGAGTCGAATTTCCAGGCCGATGCGATCTCTACCGCGGGCGCGCGGGGGCTGATGCAGCTGATGCCCGATACGGCGAGCTACGTCGCCAACGACCCGACGCTGGCCGGCGACGCCATCGACCGCCTTCACGAACCGGGTCTCTCGCTCGAGCTCGGGCAGCGCTATCTGCTGATGCTCGCGCGGCAGCAGGGGATGGAAGGCGATCTGATCCGCATCCTAGCCGCCTACAATGCAGGGCCTGGCAACGTGATGCGATGGCAGCCGCCGACAGGGCACCGCGACGATCCGTTCCTGTATATCGAGAGCATTCCCTTCGATGAGACGCGCGAATACGTGCAGCGCGTGCTGGTCTTCTCCTGGGCCTATGCCGCGCGGCTGAGCTTCCCAACACCAAGCCTGGATGCGCTGGCTGCGGGCACCTTCCCGCGGTTCGCGTCCACGCAGGATATCCTGGTGATGCTGCGGCGCGGAGAAGCGCGCCGCTGAAAGCGGCGCAATTTTCGCGCCCTCAGGCGCCGGGCGCGCGCTCCGCGCGCTTGGCTCGCCGGACTGCCGGCCTCGGCCATTCGTCCTCGCGGTGCGCGCAAAG
>JAZKFA010000101.1:0-763 GCA_040386655.1 Pseudomonadota bacterium
GTTGAGACCGCCGGCCCCTCGCTGCCGTCGCAGCCGGCGACGATGGCGCAGGGGCCGCACCGCTTCGCCCGCGCCCACAACTACTTGGCCGAAGGTCGCGCCGCGGCCGAGCGGCTCGGCACTACCTGCAACTGGCGCCTGGTGCCGGTCCCGGGCATTGGCCATGACGGCGCGGCGATGTCGCGCGTTGCCGCCGCGCTTTGGTTCGAGGACCGGCTGATCACGGCGGAAGAGGCGGGCGCGGTTGCAGCGGGAGCGCTGTAGAGCGGGCGCCGCTGCGATGATGCGTGTGCTGCTTCGGGCGAGGCCGCCCGCGCGCATACGGCTGCCACGCGGCCTGCCCGCGCCGGACCATTCCGTGACGTGGGCCAAGTCCTGACGTGCTGCGTTTCCTCGCCTGGTCCGGACGGCACGGCAGCGCACTCCTGGCGGCCAGCATCTTCGTGGGGCTTGCGGTGCAGCCGCTGGCGGCGCTGCTGCGCGACGTCGTCACCATCACCGTCGCCGGGCTGATGACCCTGGTGTTGCTGCGCACCGATCCGGCCCAGGTGCTGGCCTATCTACGACGCCCAGCCTTGATTGCGGCGATCTGCCTGTGGCTGCTGGTCGCGACACCCTTGCTGGCGGCGGGCGTTGCCTGGGCGACTGGCTTGGATGGAGCGCTCGGCGCCGCCTTCGTCATCATGGCCGCCGGATGCGCGGCGACCTCCTCGCCGGCCTTCGCGCGCCTGGTGGGGCTGGATGGCGAGATCAGCCTGGTGGT
>JAZKFA010000101.1:773-6861 GCA_040386655.1 Pseudomonadota bacterium
CTTCACCGCGCCGCCGCTCGCGCTGGGGCTGATGGGCTTTGACCTGGCCATCTCCCTCTCCGCGCTGATGGGGCGCTTGGTGCTGGTTGTGGGGCTGCCGTTGCTGCTTTCCATCGCCTTGCGGCGCATGCTGGGGCGCGCGCGGCTGCTCGCCCTCGGGCCGGCGGTGGATGGTGCCTCGGTCTGGCTGGTGATGCTGTACGGGATCGGTGTGATGCTGGGCGTGCCGGCGCAGGCGGCGGCGGAACCCTGGTGGACACTGGGCGCGCTGGCCCTGGCCTTCGCCGGGAATTTCGGCGCGAACCTCGCCACCGCCTTAGTTTTCGCGCCGAGCGGGGCGCGCGTTGCTCTGGCTGCCGGGCTGCTCGCGGGAAACCGCAACATGGCGCTGTTCATCGCCGTGCTGCCGGTCGCAACCGATCCGCGCATCATCCTGTTCTTCGTGCTGTGCCAGTTCCCGCTGTTCTTCAGCCCCTTCCTGCTGCGACCCGTCTATGCGCGGCTGGCGGGACGGCCCGCCTGAGGGCATCGAACTGGAACCGCCTTCGCGCGCCCCGCTCAGCGCGGGGGGGCGCACGACTGACAGGTCTTCAGCGCGCCTGTAACTGCCGCCCGGCCCGAAGTCTTGTCCGGTACCCATCACCGGCAGGAGCAGGCAGCCCCGACATCGGACCTCATGTTCCGGCGGACCCAGGGCGTGGCGTCCCACGTCATTTCAAAGGTCGGTCCGATCAAGCAGGCATCGCTCGGGTTCCGCCCGCGGGACGCCTGCGCGGGGGTCAGCCGCTCAACGGCGATCCTCAGATGGATGCAGAACACGCCGACGGGTGTCTCCTGCGCGACAGCCGGGGCCCTGAACGCCGCCGTGCAGGCGCCAAGAAGGATTACACGAGCAAAGACCATTTCAGCTCCCAGCGTTGATGCGCCTTGAGGATGGCTTTTTCGTTTCGAGTGCGAAATACGTCTCCGCGCCGTTGCGTTGTGCCCGGCCCGCAGGACGGCTCAGAACTGGTGCTTCCCCGCCGAACCTTTACCCGGGACGCAAATCACCCGACATATGGCTCTCAGCTTCGGCCGGGCGCGTCCCTCACCACCGGCACGAAGGCCTCGATCAGGCGCGGCATCTCAGCCGCCGGCGCCGGCAGGCTGTCCGAGGCGAGCGTGAGGCTGTCCAGAAAGCGCCCCGCCTCGGTGTAGAGCGACAGCTCCAGGTCATCGCCCAGGATCTCGATGCGGCAGAGAACGACCTCGCCCGGTGCCTCGCCGCGCGCCGTCTCCACGAAGGTGCGGATTTCCTCCAGCGCGCCGGTCTCCTCGCCGGCTTCCTCGAGGAAGGTGGCGATCTCCTCCTCGACTTCGGAGGGAGGAACGAGCGCTAGTGGCACGCAGCCATCCTGCGCGTCGAAAACCGCCGCGCGCCAGCTGTCGTAAAGCGCGACCAGGCGCGCTTCCTCGGGGGTTTCCTCGGCATCCGTGTCGGGCTCGGGCGGCAGGCCGCCGGCGGCGCTGATCGCGTCCCACACCGGGATATCCCAGTCGATGCGCAGCCCGAGCAGCAGCCCGAATCCCTCGCGCGCCATGGCGTGGGTGTCGCCGCGCGGCAGGTCGCGCGGCTCGCGGCCATCGAGCATGTCGCGCAGCACGCGGCGGAGTGCGACCGGCGACAGCGCCGCCAGCGCCTCCGGCGAGCGCCAGCCGGGCGCGAAGCGGATCTCCACCTCGGGCTCGATCAGCCCTGCGGCCAGCAGCGAATCACCGATCACGCGGGCATCGGGTGGGGTGCCGTGCGGCAGGGCCACGGGAAGTGCCGCCAGCTCCGCCCAGCCGGACGGGCCGAGCCGCGCGCCTTCCGCCGCCGTGAGCAGCGCATCGGCAAAGTCCGCCGCAACGTCTTCCCCGAGATCGGCCTCGGCCTTGCGCAGCGCGAGGGCGAGGACGTCCTCGCGCCCTTCCTCAAGGATGCCTTCTGCCATCGCTTCAAAGGTGTCGTCCTCGCTGTCCATCGCGCGCAGCAGGCGGTCCGCGGCGGCTCCTGGCGCCTTTGCAAGCGCAGGGCGCTTTGCGGCGGGAGGCACCGGCAGGCCGAGCAGCGCGAAGGCATCCGCGCCGCGCAGCAGCTTATCCCGGTCGATCCAGGCGAGGCGGTTCTCGGACGTGTCGTCGCGCTCCGCCATCCAGCGGCGGAAGGCGGCGCGGTCGGCGCGCTGCACCAGAACCTCGACACCGTACTCGGCCATGACCTGCGCGACGGCGCGGTTCACCGCGGTGACGGCCGCCAGCGTCGGCCCGCCGGGGCATAGCGTGTCCAGCGTCTCCGCATCCGCGTGATGGGTCAGCAGCAGCGCACCGATGCTCGGTGCGATCTCGCGGGCGAGCGAGGTGGCCCGCCCGATGGCCGCCTGCGCTTCGTCTTTGGCGGAAGCCATGGCGCGTATCCCTGATGCGACCCGTGTTATGGGGTGCGCACCGGATCGACTCAACCATGCGCCCTCCGCGCCAGGCCGTCAGAGGACGGTGAGCGTCACGTCCACATTGCCGCGCGTCGCGTTCGAATAGGGGCAGACCATGTGCGCGCGGCACACGAGGTCCTCCGCCTCCTCGCGATCCATCCCCGGCAAGCTGATCTCCAGCGCCGCGGTGATGCCGAAGCCGCCTTCCGAGCGCGGGCCGATGCCAACCGTCGCCGTGACCGTCGCATCCGGCGGCACCTTGACCGGCCCCTGCGCGGCGACGGCCTTCATGGCGCCGAGGAAGCAGGCGGAATAGCCGCTGGCAAAGAGAATTTCCGGATTGGCGCCGGGACCGCCCGCGCCGCCCAGCTCCTTCGGCACGGCGAGCTTCACCTCGAAGCTGCCATCCTCGGTGCGGGCGGTGCCGTCGCGGCCGCCGGTCGCAGTGGCGCGGGTGGTGTATTTCACGTCAACGGGCACGGTGCTTTCTCCTGTCGTGGAAGCAGGAAGATGGGCGCTGCGGCACGGCGCGAGCGCGCACGATTCCGTGCTTCGGGCCGCAGTGGATCATTCGACGCGGATGCGCGCCTCGCGCACGACGCGGCCCCATTTCTCGCGCTCGCTGACCAGGAAGGCCGCCAGTTCCTCCGGCGTGGAGGCAAGGCCATCGACGCCCGCCCCGGCAAGGCGCGCCTGCACGCCGGCATCGGCGATGGCGGCACTCACTGCCTGGTGCAGCCGCGCGATGGCGGGTTGCGGCGTAGGACCGGGCACCATCACGCAGCCCCAGCTGGTGGCGGTCGCACCAGGCCAGCCCGCCTCGGTGACGGTCTCGATCTCCGGCAGCAGCGCGTGCCGCTGCGGCCCGGTGACGGCGAGCGCACGGATCTGGTTGCCCTGGATGGCGTCAACAGTGGCCGCTATCTGGACCAGCATCATCTCGATATTGCCGGCGATCAGGTCGTTCATCGCGCCGCCCGACCCGCGATAGGGCACGTGCACCACGTCGATGCCGGCCTGCAGCTTGAACAGCTCCGCCGCCGTATGCGTCGACGCGCCATGGCCGGACGAACCGAAGGACATCGCCCCTGGACGCTGCCGCGCGAGGGCCACGAACTCGCGCAGCGTGCGTGCCGGCAGCCGGTTGGTGACGACGATCACCATGTCCGACGTGTAGGCCATGGAGACGGGGGCGAGGTCGCGCGCCACGTCGAAGCTCATCGTCGGATAGATGTGCTGATTGGTGCTGAGCAGCCCGGTCACGCCCATCAGCAGCGTGTGCCCATCGGGCGGCGCCTTGGCCACGATGTCGCCGCCGATATTTCCGCCCGAGCCGCCTCGATTCTCCACGATCACCGGTTGGCCGAGGCTCTGGCTCATGTGGTCCGCGATGATACGCGCGGCGACATCGGTGCTACCGCCGGCGACGAAGGGCACGACGAAGCGCAGCGGCCGTGACGGCGCCCAGGACTGCGCGTGCGCCGCGAACGGGGCGAGTGCGGCGGCGGCGAGGAGAGTGCGGCGAGGGATCATGGACGTGCTCCGGCGGCGCCTTGATCCGGCGCGGTGTTGGGCGCCATTCTGCCCGCAACAACCGGAGGGGACCAGGGATGACCGAATGGACGATGAGCGCGCGCTACCCCGATCCGTCGATCGTGACCCTCGATCCTTCCTTCAACCAGTACCGCGTGGTCCTCGCCTCGGTGGAGCGTCTCTGGACCGGGTCGCGCTGGGGCGAGGGCCCGGTCTGGTTCGGCGATGGCCGCTACCTGCTGTGGTCCGACATCCCCAACAACCGCGTCCTGAAGTGGGAGGAGGAGACCGGCGCCGTCTCCCATTTCCGCAAGCCCTCGGGCAATGCCAACGGCCACACGCGCGACCGGCAAGGGCGCCTGATCGCCTGCGAGCATGGCGGGCGCCGCGTGGTGCGCTTCGAGTATGACGGCACCATCACCGTGCTGGCCGACAGCTGGCAGGGCAAGCGGCTGAACAGCCCCAACGATGTGGTGGTGAAGTCCGACGGCAGCATCTGGTTCACCGACCCGCCCTTCGGCCTGCGCAGCTTCTACGAGGGCGAGAAGACCGACCCCGAGCTGCCGCACACCAATGTCTACCGCATCGACGGCGCGACCGGCGCGATGACCCTGGTCGCCGATGACGTGGACCATCCGAACGGCCTGGCCTTCAGCCCCGACGAGAGCATCCTGTACGTGATCGAAAGCCGGTCCGAGCCGCGCAACATCCTGGCCTATGACGTGGATGGTGCGACGCTGCGCAACCGCCGCGTCTTCATCAAGACCCAGCCAGGCGAGACACCCGACGGCTTCCGCATCGACACCGACGGCAATCTCTGGTGCGGCTGGGGCATGACGCCGGAATTCGACGGCGTGCGCATCTTCAACAAGCACGGCGTGCCGATCGGGCACATCCATCTGCCCGAACGCTGCGCGAACCTGTGCTTCGGCGGGCGGCATCGCAACCGGCTGTTCATGGCCGCGGCGCAGTCGCTGTTCGCGGTGTACACGAATGCGCAGGGTGTCGCCGGCGGTTGAGGTTGAGCAAGGCGGGGGGAAAGGAATTTCCCCCAGACCCCCTATCTTTCATTTTTATCGCTTGGATGCGGCTGCTCGGGCAGCGAGGCATCTGCGAAGAATCATTTCCCTAAGGCTTTAGGCACCATCACCGTCAACATCAGCAGCCGTGACGACGCCGCCTTGCCGTGGCCGTCGAGATTGAGGCTGCCGTTCACGCCGCCTTCCAGCGCGTCGTCGATGATGAAGTTGAAGGCGTACAGCAGCGGCAGGTCGTAGCGCGTGCAGGACGTGGCGCCGCGATGCGCGAACAGCGCCAGCACCCGCGCCTCCGTCACCTGCTCCGCGAGTAGATCATAATGGGCGGGATCGTAGGGGATTAGCGAAATGTTGGACCGATTTCCCTTATCCCCCGCGCGGCTGTGGGCGATGTCGTAAAGCTGAACTTCTAGCATCAGTTCATCTCCCGCGCAGAGCGGATGGTCACGGTGGTCGGCACCATCTCGCGCGGCACCAGGTAGCTGCGCGTGAGGATGCGCGGCGTGACGCGCCAGCGCGCGCCCCCTGTGCCCGCCGGGCCGCAGCAGAGCAGGGCGAGCACCTCGCGCGCGGACTGGTCGCAGTCGTCGCGATGCTCGCCTTCGACGGCCAGGCGGATCCGGATATCCTCCGGCTCGGGTCCGACATAGTTGCGCCAGAGCGTGCCGGCGTCGCTGTCATGGATGGAGGCGACGCCGATGAGGTCCACGCGCGGCCGCACGCGCAGTCCGCGCATGTCCAGCCGGCGCAGCAGCACGTCGGCGGTGGCCTTCGCGCGGGCCAGTGCATTGGGTCCGGCGACCGAAACCTCGCCCTCGCCGAGCCAGCTGCCCTCGAAGCACGCAGTGACCTTCAGCATCGCCGGCGCCGGCTTGCCGGCGAGGCCGCGCAGCGCGACGCGGTCCTGCCCCACCTGTTCCAGCGTGCAGCCGGTGATGTCGAGCACGACGTCGGGCGTGATGTAGGCGGCGGGGTCGTGCAGCTCATACAGCAGCTGCTCCTTCACCGTGCGCAAGTCGACCAAGCCGCCGGTATCCTCGGGCTTGGTGATGGTCAGCGACCCGTCGG
>JAZKFA010000102.1:0-7799 GCA_040386655.1 Pseudomonadota bacterium
TCGGAAGCGCATTGATCGAAACGCACGGGAACACGGGCGAGTAAACGAGTGAGCGAACGACGCACCCTGGCCGCAATCTGCGCGGTGCACTTCACCTCCCACCTGCACATCCTGGTGCTGCCGCCGCTATTCCCGCAGCTGCGCGACGCGCTTGGCGTCGGCTTCGTCGAGCTGGGCCTCGCGCTCACCCTGTTCAACATCGTCTCGGGGCTGACCCAGGCGCCGATGGGGTTCGCGGTGGACCGACTTGGTGCGCGCCGGGTTCTGGTGGGCGGGCTGGCGCTCGGCGGGTCCGCCTTTATCCTGCTCGGGCTGGCGCCGTCCTACCCTATGCTGCTCGTGTCGGCGCTGATGGCCGGGCTTGCGAACGCGGTCTACCACCCCTCGGACTACGCGATCCTGTCGCGGACCATGAGCGAAGGGCGGATGGGGCGCGCGTTTTCCATCCACACCGCCTCAGGCTTTTTCGGCGGCGCGGTGACCCCGGCGTTGATGCTGCTGCTTGCGACGCAGTTCAGTCTTGGCGCGGCGCTGGTGGCCGCGGGGCTGATCGGCTGGATGGCCGCACTGCCCCTGATCCGTGGTGCCATGGCGGAGACGCCCGTCGCCCGCGCCGAGGACAAGCCCCGCCAGGTGGTGCTCATCAGGCAGATCCTGTCGCCCGCAATCCTAGCGCTGACGGGATTCTTCGTTCTGCTCTCGCTCTCCTCGGGAGGGTTGCAGAGCTTCTCCATCGTGGCCTTCACCGAAGGGCGGGGCCTCACGCTCGGGGCTGCGAACGCCGCGCTGACTGCCTGGCTCGCGCTAAGCGCGGTCGGAGTTCTGGCCGGCGGCATCATCGCGGACCGCACGCGTCGGCATGGCGTGGTCGCGGCACTGGGCTTCGCGGGTGCGACGGTGCTCATCCTGGTGATCGCGCTGCTGCCGGTGCCTGCGGCGGGGATCATCGTGCTGATGGGGGCCGCAGGCCTGATGACCGGGGCGATCATGCCATCGCGCGACATGATGGTGCGGGCGGCCGCACCGCGCGGGATGGAGGGTCGCGCCTTCGGCATCGTCTCGACCGGATTCAACATCGGCGGCGCGATCGGGCCGCTGATCTTCGGCGCGGTCCTTGATGCCGGCCGACCGAACCTGGTCTTCCTGCTTGCCGCCTGCTTCACCGCGCTGACCGCTGCCATGGCCATCCGGCAGGAATTCGCCGCCCGCCGCCGCGCGCTGCCGGCAGCGGCGGAATAGCCGGCCGGGCAAGACTCTCCGCGATTTAACGCCTCATCAGCACGGTATCGCTTATCTAGGCGCGCCCCCATCTCGGGTCGGGCATATGGAGAATACCATGTTTCGTCGTGCCACCCTCGCGCTCGCCTTGCTGAGCGCCACCATCTCGCTGCCCGCGCTTGCGCAGTCCTGCGACACCAGCTTCAACGTGGTGAACAACTCCGGCCGGACCATCATGGAGATCTATTTCAGCCCCGCGCGGCAGAACAACTGGGGCGCGGACCGTCTGGGCGCAGACGTGCTCGCTGCCGGTGCGAGCAAGGCGTTCCGGCCGTCCCCGGGCGGCGCCTATGACTTCCGCATGGTGTTCGATGGCGGCGCGCCGGTGGAACGCCGCAACGTGGACATCTGCGCGGTCAGCACCATCACAGTGACCGCGACGGGCATCAATGCGCAGTAAACATCAGCGGTCATAACGAATGACCGTTGATGTCGGGGTGCCGCCATGCGCCGGCCGCGCGCTCCCAAGCCGGAGGCAGAACTGCGGCACGACGCGGCTGGCTCACCGCACTGGCGGAGTTCGACCATGTGGGCTGGCGGGGCGCGTGCGGACGCGTGCCCCGCTGGTGGCGAGAGATTTGCGTCTCAGCCCAGCTCCGGGCGATGCGCGGCGCTGCTGACTTCCTCGAGCCGCCAGAAGTCGCCGCCCTGCGCCAGGATGGCGTCCAGCACCAGCGTTCCGGGCGTCATGGCAGCGAAGACGAGCCCGGGCAGCCAGGCTTGACCATCCGTCCAGCGTAGGCCGGCCTCGGTCTGGGCCAATCCGCGCGCGCCGCGCAGGCGCATGTCGTCGGGCGGCAGGCGCAGCACCTCGGCGCCGCCGCGCAGCACCAGCCCGGCCAGCGCGACGCCACGCATCATCCCCGCTTCCGCCGTCGTCAGCGAAATGCGCGAGGCGAGCACCGCTCCCTGGGCGCGCGCCATGGCGACCTCCGGCGCAGTGAGGCTCACCGAAGCGCCGGCGAAGGGCAGCACCGCGCCGCCCACGATCAACCGCAGCCCTGGGTCGCCGACGGTATCCGCGCCCAGCCGCCGGGCGCGCGCGGCCAGATGGCGGCGGAACGGGGCGCTGCGCGCGGCATCCCGCAGAACGGGCCGACACGACGCGGTCGTGGACAGCCCCGCCTCTCGTCGCAGGGCGAAATCGATGAACTGAGCGGCGATGCCGGCATGGTCGAAGGCGGACCGTCCGCCATCGTCTAGGTAGCTTTCCGCCGGCGCGCCCTCGGCCAGGATCACCGCGTGCTCGGGCACCTCGACATGCCAGTAGGTGATGGAGTCCCAGAACGGCTCCTGCAGGATGGTGGCACCGTTAACCAGCAGGGCCGCAGGCACCAGCACGTCACCGAACAGCATGCCGTGATCGGGCGAGACGCGCAGGTCGCGCAGCGGCACGCCATCGGAAAAGGCGCCGGCGCGGATGAGCACGGGGCGTACGGTTTCGGGGTTCGAGTGGTGCGCGATGGCGACCTCCACCTGACCGGTCCAGAGCACCGGCTGCACACCGCCATCGACAAGCTTGAGAATATCACCGATCCGCAAGCGCTCGACCGGTACCTGACCGCGCATGGTCGCGATGCGGGTGCCGGTGGCGAAGCACACGACGGGTGCGGGCGCGCCGCCCGCGTCGTGGGGGGAATCGGCGCCGCTGGCTCCGGTCATCGCAGCAGGGCACCCGGCGCGGCGTGATGGATCTGCGGCGTTCCGCGCACCCATTCGCGCGGCCTCACGGTCCTGGGGAATCGAAGTGCCGTGCCGCCCCTGGCAGCCGGCCGGGCATGGAGCCCGCGTCCACCCTCGGCAGGCGCTTGGCTCAAGAGCATGCAGAGGTCCGTAATGTCGGGTTCGATGGGCTTACTTTAGCAGAGTCGGCGCGACGTCGCGACGGTCGCCAGCCTGATGGGGCGCGCACCCTCATCCCGGCCAGCGCGCCGCATCGTCGAGCGGGAAAACCGGGCGCGGCAGGCGCTTCCATTCAAAATTCGCCAGCACGGGCGAGGTGAGGCCAGGCGCGTCAACCTCGAAGATGCGTGCATCGGGAAAGAACTCGTCGAAGCCCGCGCGGAAATGGCCGCGGCTCTTTACCACCACGGTCCGGCAGGCAGCGATGTCGATGCCGAACATCTCCAGCATGCGCGGCTCCAGGCACTGCCGGCGCAGGCTGCCCACGACCACGCGCAGTCCGCTGCCCTCAAGTTCGAGCAGGGCGGCAGGTCCAAGATTGAAGGCGCGCCCGGCCATGGTACCGCGCCGGCCCACGCCGCGCCCGTCACGGCACGCGACCACGCGCGCCTTTGCGGCGAAGCGCTTGGAGAAGGTGCTCTCCGTGCGGTTGAATACCGCCTCGAACAGCGCGCCCTCACCCACCGCATGCGCCTCGGCGGCGAGCACCGGGTCGATGAAGTTTCCCATCGCGACGCCCTTCGCGCCGGCCTCATGCAACGCCCTGATGAGCCAGGCCGTGCTGCCGCGCCCGCCGCCGCCGGGATTGTCGCCGGCGTCGGAGAATATCACCGGCGCCTCGCGTCCCTCCCCGGCCGCGACGGCCATCGCAGTGGCCTCGGCGACGGAGAGCAGGCGTCGGGTATGGCGGCCGCGGTCGTCCCAGGCACGGGTCGCCAGGCGCTCGGCGACTGCCTTCGCCGTCGCGGGGTCCCGCGCGGTTACCGTGACGCAGAGCCCGCACTTGGGCAGGTCCGAATAGACGAAGCCTCCGGTGACGGAGGCGTTGAGCACCGCGTGGTCCTCGCGCATGGCGGCCTCGGCATCGGCGATCAGGTCGGCATAGGGGCCTGTCTTGGTCAGCAGCGTGACCGTGGGCGGGACCATCGGCAGCCGGATGAAGTGGCGCACGGGGCGCAGCCCACCGAGCATGGCGCGGACCAGGTCGGCGCATTCCGCCGCGCGTGCGGCCATGTCGACATGCGGATTCGTGCGGTAGCCAACAAAGGCATCGACGCTGTCGACCAGCCGCTCGCTCACGTTGCAATGCAGATCATGGCTCACCGCGATCGGCACGGCGGGGCCAACCACCTGGCGGATCATGGCCGCGATGGTGCCGTCCGGATCCTCGTCGCCGGTTGCCGAGGCCGCGCCGTGGCTGCCGAGATACACCGCGTCCAGCGGCAGCGCGGCCGCGAGTCCGGCGCGCATCGCGTCGAGGAAATCGGTGAAGACGTCCTGCGCGATCGGCCCGCCGGGCGGGGCAGCGGCGACCAGGATTGGCACCGGCTGCCAGGCGCCGGTCGCGTCCATGCGGCGGTAGAAGCCGGAAAATTCCATCGGCAGGTGCGAAACCTCCGCGCGCGCAAGCGTGCTGATCGCCTCCCCGCTTTCGAGGCATTGCTGCGCGAAATCGGCGCGCTCGGTTACCGGCGCGAAGGCGTTCGCCTCCAGGTGAAGGCCGAGGACGGCGACCCGTGGCATGGCTGGCGACATCGTCCGGTGCTCCCGTTGGACAGGTTTCAGCACACGTATAGAGTATGGCAGGCCGAGGGGAGATCGCTTTGCAATCGATGGGCGCGCCCAGTTTTTCGCCGCGTCATGCCGTCACCTTGCCGGACGCGCCCGCGCGTGTCTGAGCCCTTCGCCATGTCCAACGCGGCGATGCTGCTTCCGCAATTTCCGGTCAACCTCGCCGCACCTGACCTGACGCCGTGGCGGATGGGCAATACCGGGATTCCCGGCGTGCACAGCTTCGCCGCCGATATCGCCGGGCCGCATCTGCTGGTCACGGCGCTGGTGCATGGCAATGAGATCGCCGGCGCCATCCTGCTCGACCGCCTGCTGCGCGCCAGACCGGCACCGCGCCGCGGGCGCATCACGCTGGCACTCGCCAATCTCGACGCCTTCACGCGCTTCACACCCGACGATCCGACCGCCAGCCGCTTCGTCGACGAGGACATGAACCGCGTCTGGGAGGAGCATGTGCTGGACGGGTCGGGCCGCAGCGCGGAGCTGCGGCGCGCGCGAGAGCTGCGCCCGGTGGTGGACCAGGCCGACGTGCTGCTCGACCTGCATTCCATGCTCTGGCCCTCGGACCCACTGATCCTCACCGGGCGCTCGGCGCAGGCGGCGGAACTGGGCCTCGCGATCGGCGTGCCGCCGACGGTGGTCGCCGATGACGGCCACGCTGGGGGCCGGCGCCTGATCGATTACCATCGCTTCGCCAAAGCTGTCCCCGGGCGCACCGCGCTGCTGGTCGAGGCGGGCCAACACTGGGAAGACGCGACGGTCGGGACCATGGATGGCTGCCTGCGCCAGCTTGCCGGCCGGCTGGGGCTGTTCCCGCCAGCCCCGCCGCTGCCGCCGGGCCGGCTCGCGCAGGTGACACGCACGGTGACGGCGCAGACCGACCACTTCGCCTTCCTGCGCGACTTCCGCGGCGGCGAGATCATCGCCGAGCGCAACACGCTGATCGCGCTGGATGGCGAGGTCGAGATCCGCACCCCGCACGATCACTGCCTGCTGGTGATGCCATCTCCCCGGACACTGCGTGGGCATACCGCCGTGCGGCTGGCCCGCTTCACCTGAGGCGTACCTCTGGACAAGCCAGCGCGCCCGCGCTCCCTTGGCGCCAACATTGGCCAGGAAACACCCCATGTCCCAACTTCGCCTGATCACCTTTTCCGACAGCGCGGGCGCCCGTCCCGGCGTGATGCTCGAGGGCGGCCGGGTGCTCGACCTCGCCGCCGCCGGTGCGCGCTTCGCCTCCATGCAGGCGCTGATCGAGGCCGGCCCCTTCGTGGTCCCGGCGCTCCGCGCGCTGGCGGAGGCGCCGCCCGAAGGCGCGCTGCTCGACGCCGCGAGCGTCACGCTTCAGGCGCCGATCCCGCGCCCGCACCGCAACGTCTTCTGCGTTGGGCGCAACTACATGGACCATGTGGCCGAGGGCGACCGCACGCGCGGGATCACCAATTCCGAGCTGCCGAAATACCCGCAATTCTTCACCAAGGCGCCGGACACCGTCATTGCGCCCCATGCCGACATCCCGAGCCACGCGACGGTGACGAAGTACCTCGACTACGAGGCAGAGCTGACGATCATCATCGGCACCGCGGGGCGGGACATCGCGCGCGAGGATTCGCTGAAGCACATCTTCGGCTACACCATCGCCAACGACGTGACCGGGCGCGACCTGCAACGCCGTCACGGGCAGTGGTTCAAGGGCAAGTCGCTGGACCGGTCCTGCCCGCTCGGGCCGTGGATCATCCCGGCTGATGACCTCGATCCCTCCGACCTCGCGATCAAGCTTTGGATCAACGGGGAGCAGCGTCAGTCCAGCCGCACCAGCAAGATGATCTTCGACATCCCCGAGATCATCGCCCAGCTCAGCCAGGGGTTCACCCTGTTGCCGGGCGACGTGATCATGACCGGGACGCCGGAGGGGGTGGGCTACGCGATGGTGCCGCCGCGCATCCTGACCACCGGCGACAAGGTCGAGATCGAGATCGAGGGCAT
Source organism: Pseudomonadota bacterium (assembly GCA_040386655.1). Lineage (GTDB taxonomy): Bacteria > Pseudomonadota > Alphaproteobacteria > Acetobacterales > Acetobacteraceae > Plastoroseomonas. Next base: position 6,739 of record JAZKFA010000102.1, read on the forward strand.
TGGCCGCCTCGAAAATCCCGTCGGCGCCTAAACGCCGCGCGCCGGCACCCCCGCCACGGTGGTGCCGGCCGCGACATTTCCGGTGACCGCCGCACCGGCGCCGATGATGGCGTCGGCGCCGATCGACACCCCCGGCAGCACCACCGCGCCGGCGCCGAGCATGGCCCGCGCGCCAACCCGCACGCCGCCGGCCAGAACCACGCCGGGGGCGAGATGCGCTCCTTCCTCCACCACGCAATCATGCTCGACGATCGCGCCCGTATTGATGAGCGCGAGCCGGCCGATTACGACATCGGGGCCGATGACGGCGCGCGCCATCACCACCGAACCCTCCGCCAACGTCGCGCCATGGCCGATAACCGCCGTTGGATGACGCAGGGCGGGCAGCGCAAACCCCATCGCCTGCAGCCGCGCACCGGCGGCCAGTCGCGCCGCATTGGCGCCGATCGCAGGATGGGCGAAGCCCACCCCGTTCGCGAAGGCACGCGCCGCGGCCTCCTCATCGCCCAGCACCGGCACGCCGAGGATGGCCGCTACGCGCGGTGACGCATCCACGACGCCTGCCAGCGCGAATTCCCCCGACGCCAGAAGCAGGTCGAGCACGGCCTTTCCGTGCCCGCCCGCACCCAGCACCAGGATGGCGCGTTCAGCCAACCTCGATCAGCTCGACCTCGAACAGCAGCGTCGCGTTCGGCGGGATGACGCCGCCGGCACCGCGCGCGCCATAGCCCTTCTCGGGCGGGATGATCAGCGTACGGCGGCCGCCCACGCGCATGCCGGCCACGCCCTCATCCCAGCCCTGGATGACCATGCCCGCGCCGAGCTCGAAGCGGAACGGAACGCCGCGGTTGAAGGAGCTGTCGAACTTGGCGCCCTTGTTGTCCTCGGCGGCCTCGTCGAACAGCCAGCCGGTGTAGTGCACAGCGACCTGCTGGCCCGCGACCGCCTCATCGCCCTCGCCGAGCTTGGTGTCCGTCATGGAAATTCTCCTTGAATGTCTGTGCGAGCTCAGGCGGGCTCGGCGTCGCGCGTCGCCCACATGCGTTGGAAGGCGGGGCGGG
>JAZKFA010000103.1:0-12630 GCA_040386655.1 Pseudomonadota bacterium
CTGCGGGGGCAGAGGGGGCGGCATGGCCTACACGCATGGCATTGGCGGCACGCGGTACGTGTTCGGGGATCTCGCGGCGCTGATGGCGCGCGCGACGCCCGCACGCTCGGGCGATGCGCTGGCCGGTGTGGCGGCGGGCAGTGCGGCGGAGCGCGTCGCCGCGCAGCGCGCGCTGGCCGACCTGCCGCTGAAGGTCTTTCTGAACGAGGCGGTAATCCCCTATGAGGCGGACGACGTCACGCGGCTGATCCTGGACACGCATGACGCGGCGGCTTTTGCGCCGGTCGCGCATCTGACGGTGGGTGGCTTCCGCGACTGGCTGCTGGACGAAGGCGCGAACGGTGAAGTGCTGGCCAGGCTCGCGCGCGGGCTGACGCCGGAGATGGTGGCCGCGGTGTCCAAGATCATGCGCATCGCCGACATGGTGGCGGTGGCGCAGAAGTGCCGGGTCGTGACGCGCTTCCGCAACACCATTGGGCTTCCGGGCACGCTGTCCATCCGGCTGCAGCCGAACCACCCAACGGATGACCCGCGCGGCATCGCGGCATCGCTGCTCGATGGGCTGCTGCTGGGTGCGGGCGATGCGGTCATCGGTGTCAATCCAGCGACCGACAATGTCGAGGGCGTGATGCGCGTTCTCGAAATGCTGGACATGGTGCGCGAGCGTTTTTCCATCCCGACGCAGACCTGCGTGCTGAGCCACGTCACCACCACGCTGCGCGCGATGGAGCGCGGCGCGCCGGTGGATCTGGTGTTCCAGTCGATCGGCGGAACGGAGGGCACCAATCGCAGCTTCGGCGTGACGCTCGCCTTGCTGAGGGAGGCGCAGGATGCGGCGCTGGCACTCAAGCGGGGCACGGTCGGTCAGGACGTCATGTATTTCGAAACCGGCCAGGGCAGTGCCTTGAGCGCGGATGCGCATGACCGCGTCGACCAACAGACGCTGGAGGCGCGTGCGTACGGGGTGGCGCGCGCCTATGCGCCGCTGCTGGTCAATTCCGTCGTCGGCTTCATCGGTCCCGAGTACCTGTTCGACGGCAAGCAGATTATCCGTGCGGGCGTGGAGGACCATTTCTGCGGCAAGCTGCTCGGCCTGCCGATGGGGGTGGACATCTGCTACACGAACCACGCCGAGGCCGACCAGGACGACATGGACGCGCTGCTCACCCTGCTCGGCGTCGCGGGCGTGACCTACATCATGGGCGTGCCGGGGGCGGATGACGTGATGCTCGCCTACCAATCCACTTCCTTCCACGACGGGCTGCAGGCGCGAGCGCTGCTGGGCAAGACCCCGGCGCCGGAGTTTTCCGAGTGGATGGCGCGCATGGGCATCGGCGCGGGGGATGCGATTCCAGCCGGAATGTCCCCTGCCCTGATCGGCCTGGCGTGAGCGAGGTCGGCCATCTGCGCCGCTTCACCGCCGCCCGCGTAGGGCTGGGCCGCGCGGGGCATGCGGTCCCGACATCAGCACAGCTCGACTTCGCGGAGGCGCATGCACGGGCCCGGGACGCGGTGTGGTCGGCGCTGGAGGCGGAGGCGCTCGCCGCCGACTGTGCGCTGCCCGCGGCCTTCGTGCGCAGCGAGGCGCGCGACCGGCGGGAGTTCCTGCTGCGCCCTGACCTCGGGCGGCGGCTTGCCAAGCCGCACGGCCTCTCACCGCATCCCGGCTGCATGGCGGTGGTGCTGGCCGATGGGTTGTGCGCGGAGGGTGTGCAGCGCCATGCGCCGGCCCTGGTCGCACACCTCGCGGCGATGCTGCCCACCATGGTCCTGGTCATCGCTGAACAGGCGCGCGTGGCACTCGGCGACGCCGTAGGCGAGGCGCTCGGCGCGTCTGCGGTCATCATGCTGATCGGCGAGCGGCCGGGGCTCTCGGCCACCGACAGCATCGGCGCCTACATCACCTGGGCGCCGCGCATCGGGCGCACCGATGCCGAGCGAAACTGCATCAGCAACATCCGCCCAGGCGGGCTCGACACCGCGGAGGCCGCAGGGAAGATCCACTGGCTGCTGGGTGCCGCACGCGCGCTGGGCACGACCGGCGTGGCGCTCAAGGATGAGCAGCCGGCCCCGGTGCTGCTGCCGCCATGATCCAGGTGACGCCCCGCATCGCGCTCGACCCCAAGGAGATCGAGGAGCGCTTCCTCCGCGCCTCCGGCCCCGGCGGGCAGAACGTCAACAAGGTGGAGACGGCGGTCGAGCTGCGCTTCGACATGCGCGCTTCCCCCGCGCTCTCCGATGCGGTGAAGGCGCGGTTGGCCACGCTGGCGGGCCGGCGGCTGACCAAGGACGGCGTACTGGTCATCAACGCCCAGCGCCACCGCACCCAGGACCGCAACCGTGAGGATGCGATGGAACGCCTGCTCGCGCTGATCCGCGAGGCCGCGATACCGCCGCCGCCGCTGCGCCGGCCGACGAAGCCGACGAAAGGGTCGGTGCGCCGCCGCGTGGATGGCAAGACGGCGCGGGGTGCGATCAAGTCTCTGCGGAAACCGCCTGGCGAGGAGTGACCGGGGCCGGCGCTGCTTCGCGCACCAGCGCAGAGTCGAAGAACACCAGGTTCTCGCCCACAACGAGCGTGTCCATCTCCCGCCCCGCCAGCGCCGCGAACAGCGGCGTGAGGCAGGCGCCGCCAGGGATCATGAAGTCATGCGGCTCGATGATGATGCAGGGTGCGGCGGCGATAATGGCGCGGTCCGCCTGCATCACCTCGCGCTCCGCGCCCTCGATGTCCAGCTTGACGATGAGCGGGATGCCGGACGGAACCTCGGCGATCAGGCTCGACAGGCGGCGCGACGCCGTGTTGCCGCCGCCCTCGCTCACCTGGCGGGACCAGGACCCCGCATCGGGCGTTCCGCGGAGATCGACACCGTCCTCATGCGACCACAGCGCGGCTTGGACGGGGCGGATGCGCGGGTGCCCGGAGCAGTTCAGGCACAGCTCGGCGAAGGTGTCCGGGTCGGGCTCGATGGCGATGACCTGCGCATCGGGAAACATCGAGGCAAAGTAGACCGCGGAGTAGCCGACATTGGCACCCGCATCGATGATCAGCGGCCGCATTCCCGCCGCCAGCTGCCGGGTAACCAGGGCGAGCAGGCCGCGCAGCAGCCCCTTCTCCAGCTGGTAGTCCTTCCAGCCGAATATCTGCGAGGCGACGAAGGGGTCGCTGTCAGTGGGCCGTATGCGGATGGCGTGGCCGCATGCGTGCACCGCCACTGCCCCGGGCCGTCGCAGCGCGCGGCGCGACCAGATGTTGAGCGCACCCACCGGTCCAATAGCCTTGCTCAACCCCAGCAGGTGCCGCAATTTGCCCGAGAATTCCATCATTGTACCACGCGTCGTAAATGCAGCGGCAGGGATACGCCTGCCGTCTGAAGCATGGAACCACGAATACTCGAAACGAGCGCGCCATCGCGAGAACGTGCCTGCCCGGCGACAGGATCTTCATTCTAGGTCGACTTATCCACACCTTGCAAGAACTGAGTGCGATCACGCGATGATTGTGCTCAGCCGAGCATTTGGCCCCCATCAACGATGATGGTCTGTCCCGTCACCCAGCGCGCGAGTGGCGAGGCGAGGAACAGCGCGACATCCGCGACCTCATCGGGCGTGCCCAGGCGGCCGAACGGGATGGAGGCCAGGATGTTCGCGTAGACCGGCTCCCCGGCCAGGCGCCGCTTCTCCCACGATCCCCCGGGGAATTCGATCGAGCCGGGCGCCACCGCATTCACCCGCACGCCATCCTTCGCGAGCATCGCTGCCTGGCTCGACGTGTAGCTGATCAGCAGCGCCTTCACCGCCGCATAGGCTGGGGTGCGGGTCGAAGGGCGGAAGCCGGAAATGGAGCTGACATTGACGATGCTGCCCTTGGACGCGCGGAGGTGCGGGATGGCGACGCGGCTCGCTCGCACCGTCGCCATCACGTCGACCGAAAGGCCGGCGGCCCAGCCTTCCTCCGTGTCGGTCGCACCGAAACCGGAGGCGTTGTTCACCAGCACGTCCACCCCGCCCAGCGCCTGAATCGCCTCTTCGACCCAGCGCAGCACGGCCGGCCCGTCGCCCAGGTCGCACGAGGATGCGATGGCCTTGTGCCCAAAGGCCGCCAAGCTGGCCTGCGCCGCATCGAGTGGGCCCTGGCTGCGGGCGCAGATGGCGACATCGGCGCCGGCGCGGGCGAAGCCCTCGGCGATGGCAAGGCCGATGCCGCGGCTGCCGCCGGCGACGAGGACGCGCTTGGAGGTGAAGTCGAAGGTCATGGGGGATCCGTTGAGGGTTGCTACGGCGAGTCTAGAGCCGACCTGTCGCCGCCGCCAAGCGGCGGGCGACACTCGGCCGCGCCTCGCGCAAGCCCGGCGCGGCAGCGGTGACGCCCGCGCTGAGGACCCGCAGCGCTCGCGTCACTCCGCCCCGAGCGGCGGCCCCGTGAAGCGCAGGCTGTGCCGCGCGGCGGAGGCGTTGATGCTCTCCATGTCCTCGGGGATGCGGAACTGGCCCGCGGCCATCTCGGCGAAGAAGTCCTCGAAGCCGCCGGGCGAGAGGATGAGGATCTGCCGGCTCGGCTCGGACCCGGTGACGCGGAAGGTGTGCTCTCGCCCGCGCGGGACGAAGACGGTCTCACCGGCGGCCTTGGTGAAGCCCTGCCCGTCGAGCCAGAACTCGCAGGTGCCGGTGAGCAGGATGAAGGTCTCGTCCTCGCGGTCGTGGATATGGCGCGGGGGGCCGCTGGCGGGCGGGCTGATCGTGTCCACGACGGAGATGGAGCCACCGGATCCCGCTGCCGAGAGGATGGTCTTGTAGCGGAACCCCAACCACTCAATGACGCCAGGGCCGGACAGGTCGTGCATCGCTTGTTTGCTCCCTCCGCATCGGATCGACAGGCGGGAAACCATACCGTCAGGCGGGGGCGGGAAAGCAAGCGGAGAGCGCCGATGTTCCGCGCGCGGCGCGGCCGCGGGGGGGGCAAGACCACCGCTCGACGGCGGTCTGCGGCACGCAGCCCGGAGGCATCCAAAGCATCTACGACTTTCCAAGCCTTTCAGCAGGGCAACCATCGAGGTCGAGCCCAGTCGGATCTGGCGTAGACGCCGCCGTGCCGGCAAGCCGGCCAATTCGTAGCGCAACTTGGATGTCGGCCAGGTCGTTTGCAACCATGCAGAGCGTCCGTTCGCCTACCACAACCGCCAAAGCGGCCTCTGCCGCGCGCCGAACCTGGCCGCCGCCACCATCGAGGGCGAGATCGCCCTGCCTGCCGGAGCAAACCTGATGCCTAACCTTTCTGGCCAGCATTCCCGAGTGAGCCGAGCGGAGTGCCATGGCGTGAGCCGGCGCGAGCGGTTCGCGGGCCAAGGCCTCGCCGGCATGCACCTGCATCCTTCAACGGATCTCGACCTGGTCGCCAAGTGCGCCTTTGCGACGTTTCACTCCATGCTGCGCGAGAGCAGGGCCTAGACCATGAGAAACAGTGACCTGCGCATTCTGGTTGGCATCGCCACCGCCGGCCGTCGCGAAACGCTCTCGAACATGCTCGCGCACGTCGCGACCCAGACACGTCCGGCCGATGCGATCATCGTCTGCCCGGCCCGGGCCGAAGATTTCGACACAGATACTGCTGCCGCCCTTGGCTTGCCGGTCCGGGTCGTGGTCGGTCGGGTGGGGTCGTGCCACCAGCGCAACGCCATCCTGGACGCAGCGGGCGACGCCGACGTGGTGGTGTTCTTCGATGACGATTTCCTCCCGGCCGACGACTACCTTTCAGAGTGCGAGCGCGCTTTCTGCATGGGCCCCCGGGTCACGGTCGTGACCGGGGTCGTCCTCGCCGATGGCGCGCAAGGTCCTGGCCTGACGCTGCGGCAGGGCCGCCAGGTCTTGGCCGCAGATGCCGGGATTGGGCGCCACAAGAATCCCACCCCCGTCCACAACGCCTATGGTTGCAACATGGCCTTTCGCCTGTCGGCCATCCGCAAGGTGGGCGCTCGCTTCGACGAGGCACTGCCGCTGTACGCATGGCAGGAGGACGTGGACTTCTGCAGGCGGCTCGCCAGCCAGGGTTCCATACTGCAAAGCCCGGCCATGCGCGGTGTCCATCTCGGCGTGAAGAGCGGACGAACCTCGGGCTTGCGCCTGGGCTACTCGCAAATTGCGAATCCGCTCTACCTCGCGAACAAGGGCACGGTCAGCCTTCCCTGGGCGCTGCGCTTGATGGCCCGCAACATGGCAGCCAACGTCGCCGGCAGCGTCCGCAAGCCCGGCCTGGTCGACCGCCGCGGCAGGCTGCGGGGCAATCTCAGGGCCGTCTACGACCTGGTTCGTCGCCGTCTGGCGCCGGACCGAATCCTTGAATTTGAGACCAGCCCGTGAGCGCCAGGATTTCACGCACCGGGGTGCGTGGCGTATCCGTCGGTACTCTCTGCGCCGTGGATAACTCCGGGAATCAATGGTGGGCGCAGTAGGGCTCGAACCTACGACCCGCTGATTAAGAGTCAGCTGCTCTACCAACTGAGCTATGCGCCCGGAGCGGCGCGTAATGGCCTGCCCCGGCGGCTTTGTCCAGCCCCAAAGCTCAGTCCTGCGTCACGCCCAGCTCCGCATCGCGGTGGATATGGGCGGACAGCAACAGCCCGAAGCCGAGCATCGTCGTCAGCATCGCCGACCCCCCATGGGAGATCAGCGGCAAAGGCACGCCGCCCACCGGGATCGACCCCGTTACCATCGCCACATTGACGAAGACATAGAGGAAGAAATTCATCCCCAGCCCGATCGCCAGCAGCCGGCCGAACTGGTGGCGCGAGCGGAGCGCCACCATGAAGCAGAACGCCACCACGCCCAGCATCAGCGCGAGGACGCTCAGCGCGCCGACGAGGCCGAATTCCTCCGCCAGCATGGTGAAGATGAAGTCGGTCTGCTTCTCCGGCAGGAAGTTCAGGTGACCCTGGGTGCCCTGCAGGAACCCCTTGCCCCACAGCCCGCCCGATCCCAGCGCGATCTTGGATTGGATGATATTGTACCCCGCCCCCAGGGGGTCGCTCTCGGGATCCAGGAATGTCGTGATGCGCGCGCGCTGATAGTCGTGCAGATGCTCATAGGCAATGGGCGCGGCGATCCCGATCATCACCGCGAGGGCGGCGAATTTCCACCACCGCACGCCCGCCGCCCACAGCACCGCGGTCCCCACCAGCCCGGTGATCAGCGCGGTGCCGAGGTTCGGCTGCTTCAGGATCAGGCCCACGGGGATCAGGATCATGATCCCCGCCGGGACCAGGAACAGGATGTTGCCCATCCGCTCCCAGCTCGCGCGATGGAAATAGGCGGCGAGGCCGAGGACCAGCATGATCTTCATCAGCTCCGACGGCTGCAGCTGGATCGGGCCCACGTCGATCCAGCGCTGCGCGCCCTTGCCGACATTGCCCACCAGCAGCACCAGCACAAGCATCCCGATGCCGCCGAGGTAGCCCAGCCAGGACAGCTTCGCGATCAGCCGGATGTCGACCATCGCGATCGAGAGCATCAGCACCAGCCCGAAGCCGAAGCGGACGGCATGCTTCGAGGCATAGGGTTCCGCGGCACCGCCACCGGCCGAATACAGCGCCACGTAGCCCACGCCGGCGATGGCCGTGACCAGCAGCACGAACAGCCACGGCACCTGCCAGAACTTGTTGAGCAGCCCGATGCCTCGGTCGCGCGCGAGGAGGCGTTTTTCGAGGATCATAAGGCGCGCTCCGCCAATCTCTGGCTGCCTGGTCCGCCCGGCCGCAGGCGCTGGAAGGCTTCGGCCAGCACGTCGCGCGCCAGCGGTGCGGCGGCCATGCTGCCGGAGGTGCCGTGCTCGACCACGACTGAGACGGCGAACATCGGGTTGTCGTGCGGCGCATAGGCGACGAACAGCGCGTGGGGGCGCCATTCGCGGGGCATGGTCTCGACGCGGAAGCCGCGCTCGCGCTGTTCGCGGGTGACGCGGCGCACCTGGGTGGTGCCGGTCTTGCCCGCCACCTGGGCGCCGAGCGCGGCCGGCAGCCTGGCCACGCGCGCGGTTCCGCCCTCCTCGTTCACCACCGCCCACATCGCGTCGCGCACCAGGCGCATGTCACGGTCGGGAATGCCGAGGGAGGGCCAGTCCTCGGATCGGGCGCCGCGCACCGGGCGGCCGCCCACCAGTTTCGTCAGATGCGGCTGCACCGCGCGCCCCGTGGCCAGGCGCGCCGTCATGGTGGCGAGCGAGAGCGGCGTGAACTGGAAGAAGCCCTGGCCGATCCCGTGGATGACGGTGTCGCCCAGAGCCCACGGCCGGCCCGCCGCCTCGCGCCAGGCGCGCGTGGGCGCAAGGCCGCGGCGCACGCCGGGGATCTCGATCTCAAGATCGACGCCCAGGCCGAAGCGCCGTGCCATGGCGGAGATTCGGTCGATGCCGAGCCGCTTGGCCATCTCATAGAAGTAGATGTCGCAGGAATATTTCAGCGCGCCCCGCATATCCATCCCGCCATGGCCATTGCGGTTGTGGCAGTGGAAGCGCGACGTGCCGAGGTCCATGTGCCCGGGGCAGCTCACGCGCTCGCCCGGCGTCACCACGCGGGCTTCGAGTGCGGCGAGGGCGACGACCATCTTGAAGGTCGATCCCGGCGCATACAGGCCGTTGGTCGCCTTGTTGATCAGCGGTGTCGAGCGCGACGCCGTCCATTGCCGCCACTGCGCGCCCGACACGCCGGTGTTGAACACCGAGGGGTCGAAGGAAGGCTGGCTCGCCATGGCGAGCACCTCCCCGTTGCGGGCGTCGAGCAGGACGATGGAGGTGCCCTCCTCGATGCGGTTGCGAACGGCGCGCTGGAGCTCGGCGTCGACGCTGATCTGCACGTCCTGGCCGGGAATGCCCTCGCGCCGGTCGAGCTCGCGGATGACGCGGCCGACGGCGTTGACCTCGAGCTGCACGGACCCCGCCCGTCCCCGCAGCACCCGGTCATGCGCGCGCTCCACCCCCGCACGGCCGACGCGGATGCCCGGCAGTTCCAGCAGCGGGTCCTCGCCGATATCGGCCTCGGCGGGGGGTGCCACATAGCCCACGATGTGCGCGAGGTGCTCGGCTTCCGGGTACAGCCGCGTGGTGCCGAGATCGACGCTGATGCCCGGCAGGTCCGGCGCATTCACCTCGATCCGCGCCATCTCCTCCCAGGTGAGGAACTCGCGGACGATGACAGGGACGAAGCGGCGGCGGCGGCGCACCTCGCGCTCGATCCGCGCGCGCTCATGGGCCTCAAGCTGGACGATGCGGGTGAAGGTCTCGAGCGTGGCATTGACGTCCGCACTCTGCTCGGCGACCAGCAGCACGCGCCAGTTCAGCCGGTTGCCGGCGACGACCTTGCCGTTGCGGTCCAGCACGCGCCCGCGCGGCGGCGCGATGAGGCGTGCGGAGATGCGGTTCTCCTCGGCGAGCGTCGCATAGCGTGCGCCCTGCTCCACCTGCAGCTTGTACAGGCGCGAGGCGAGGAAGGCGAAAGCGCCGAGCTGTATGCCGCCCATGACGAAGGCGCGTCGACGGAAGACGCTGCGGCGGCGCTCCTCCTCCTTGCGGACGGTGCGCTCGCCGCCCAGCGGGCGCAGCGGGCGGCTGTCGCGGTCGCTCACGCGTCCAGCTCCGCCTGGCGCATGGCGCGGTGCGCCCGCGTCATCAGGAAGGCGAGCGTCGGGTAGAGCCCTGCGGCCAGCAGCGCGAACTGGATGGAGGGCTCGGGCGGCGGCAGTCGCAGCGCCAGGATCGCGTGCAGCAGCCAGCCGAGGCCGGCCGTTCCCGCCGCCAAGCCGCAGAACACCAGCCAGACGGAGAGGAAGCTCCAACCTGCGAGGCCCCGCCGCCAGCGGAACGCCAGGCCATGGACCACGAGCAGGCTCAGCACCCCGATGCCAAGCGGCGCATAGGTCACCAGGTCCTGCAGCAGCCCCAGCGCGAAGACAGCGACGGGGGACATGCTGAGCGGCCGGAAGATGGACCAGAAGAACACCGCCGGCAGCACCACGGCCGGCACCAGCGCAGGCGCACCGCGGAAGGCGGCGACGAGCAGCAGCAGCAGGGCGGTCGCGACGGGGGGCAGGGCGGCGCGGGCGAAAGCGTCCAGCCGGCGCCAAAATCCCTGGGCAGGCTCCTGGCGGCCGGGGCGCGGTCGCAGCGACGGCCCGTCCATGCCTGGCCTCAGCGACGCTGCGGGCGCGGCTCGGGCCGGGCCACGGATTCCGGCGGCAGGATGCCGCGCAGGCCGAAATCGAACAGCCGCACCATGTCCAGCCGATCGAGCTGCGCGAACAGCTCCACTTCAGCCGCACCCGAGGGCGAGAAGCGCACCACGCCCACCGGCAGCCCTGCGGGGAAGGCCCCGGCCTCCGCTGACGTGACGATGCGCTCGCCCTCCTGCGGGGTGGATCCCTCCGGCCAATGCGCGATGCGAGGACGGACGCCATTGGTGCCCAACATCATCGCCCGCACGCGTGAGCCTTCGAGCGTGATCGGCACGCGCGAGTTCATATCGGTGGCCAGCAGCACCCGCGCGGAGCGGCTGCCCACCTCCGTCACGCGCCCGACCAGGCCGCGCTCATCGAGCGCGACCTGACCCTTGCGCACGGGCTGGCCGGGCAGCGTGGCGAGCAGCACGGCGCGGGCATAGGTGCCGCCGCCATCGGCGACCACGCGGGCGGTGTTGAAGGAGGGCGCGCTGTCGGGCACGAAATTGGTCTGCCGGCGCAGCAGCACGTTCTCCGCCTCGAGCGCGAGGGCCGCGGCGTGCCAGCGGCGCAGGCGCTCATTCTCCTCGCGCAGGCGGACATTGTCGGTGCGCAGCTGCAGCAGCGACTGCGCCTCATCCAGGCCGTCCTGCACCGCGCGCAGCGGCTCGGCCATGACGGCATAGAGGGGGGCCAGCACATCGGCCAGCGCGGTGCGCGCACGCTCCGCGATGACGGTATCGGCCTTGCCCAGCAGCATGGTGCCGAAGGCCGCCGCGACCATCAGCGGCAAGGTCAGGCGCGCGAGCGCCTGACGAAGCGGGATGCTGAGACGGATCACCGATGCCCTGCCCTACTATCCTTCGTGCGTTTCAGATCGCCCCAGGCCATGCACGTCGCCTGCCTACATTCTGCCGCAATCGCCGTCGCACGTCGCCAGATTAATGCTTAAACCGGTTCAATACATGGACGTCAGGACATGGCGGAGGCGCTTGATGTCCTCCAGCGCACGCCCGGTGCCGAGTGCGACGCAGGACAGCGGCTCCTCCGCGACCACGACCGGCAGGCCCGTCGCGTCGCGCAACACCTGGTCGAGGCGGTGCAGCAGCGCCCCGCCACCGGTCAGCACGATGCCCTTGTCCACGATGTCGGCGGCGAGCTCGGGGGGCGTGTTCTCGAGTGCCACCTTCACCGCCTCGACGATCGCGAGGACGGGTTCGAACAGCGCCTCGGCGATCTGGCGTTCGGAGACGGCGACCTCGCGCGGGACGCCGTTCATCAGGTCGCGGCCCTTCACCTCGGTGAAGTTGCCCTCGCCGCCATTGTCGGGCGCGGCGGCGGCGCCGATCTCCATCTTGATGCGCTCGGCGCTGCTCTCGCCGATCAGCAGGTTCGCGGAGCGGCGGATGTAGGAGATGATCGCCTCGTCCATCTTGTCACCGCCGACGCGGACGGAGCGTGCATAGACAATACCACCCAGCGAAATCACGGCGACCTCGGTCGTCCCGCCACCGATGTCGACGACCATGGACCCGGAGGGCTCCGTCACCGGCAGTCCTGCACCGATCGCGGCCGCCATCGGCTCCTCGATCAGCAGCACTTTTCTCGCGCCGGCGCTCTCCGCGCTCTCCTGGATGGCGCGGCGCTCGACAGCGGTGGAGCCGGAGGGCACGCACACGATGATGAGCGGCGAGGCGAATGACCGACGGTTATGCACCTTGCGGATGAAGTGCTTGATCATCTCCTCCGCGACCTCGAAATCCGCGATGACGCCGTCTCGCAAGGGGCGGATGGCAGCGATGTTGCCCGGCGTGCGGCCGAGCATGAGCTTCGCCTCCTCGCCCACGGCCAGGACCTGCTTACGCCCACGGGTATCGGAAATCGCCACGACCGAAGGCTCGTTCAGAACGACGCCACGCCCCTTCACGTAGACAAGCGTGTTCGCCGTGCCGAGGTCGATGGCCATGTCGGCCGACAGAAAGCCGAACAGGCGAGAGAACATGCGCCAAACCTTTCCAAGGCGGGGCACACCCGGTCCCGTCGCGTGGGGGGTGCCGCCTATAGATCACAACTCTGCGCGGGAAACGGGTCGGAGGCTTAGCCCCGCCGGGGCCGCGGCTCAAGCCGGATTCCGGATTGGGGCCGCAAGGAGGCGCGTTGGGGGCGCCCAGGGCGGTTGCGCTGTCGCCATGAATGACGATGATGCAACCCGAGGCGGACAACGCCCTCCGCGGGAGACCAAGCCATGCGCCGTCGCGCCATTTTTGCCGGGGCCACGCTGGGCCCCTTGCTGCTGCTGGGCTGCAATCGCCTGGCCCCCGTCTACACCGTGACCGAGGCGAATTTCATGGGCAATGCGCCGGTGGCCAGGCGCGCGGACCAGATCCGCCGCGCCGCCATCCGCCTGAACTGGGCGGTGCAAGACATCCG
>JAZKFA010000104.1:0-2700 GCA_040386655.1 Pseudomonadota bacterium
CCTGCGGCCAGGACTGCGCACTGCGTGCCCTTACGCTCGCCACGACGCTGCTGGCTCCGCCCGGGCCGGCGATGCGCGCGCTGCTCGATGCGCATGCCCGGCGGATCGAGGCGACGCGCTTCTATGCCCTCGCGCAGGACAACAACCACGCAGTGTCGGAGGCAGCCGGGCTGCTCGCCTGCGGCCTGGTCCTCGGCGATGCTAGGCGCGAGCGGCGCGGTGCTGCAGCGCTGATCCGCGCGGCGAGGCGCCTGATCGCCCCCTGCGGCGCCTTCGCGCAGCCGAGCGCGCGCTATCACCGGCTACTGCTGGACACGCTCGCAGTCACCACCACGCTCTGGCGCCGGCATCGCGGGCCGGAGGCGGACCTCGCGCTGCGCCCGCGCGCGGCGGCGGCCACCGCCTGGCTCGCGCGGATCATGGACCCAGAGACCGGGCGCCTGCCGCGGCTGGGGCCGGAGGACCCCTCCTGCTTCGCGGACCTCGCCGGCACCGGGCCGGATGATGCGCGCGCCAGCCTGGCCCGGGCGCAGGCCGTGTTCGGAATCCTGCCGCAGCCCGCTTCCATTTGGCTCAGCGAGGGGTGGCGCGGATGGCAGGCGGGGCGGCTGCGCGCCATCCTGCGCACGGGCGTGCCGCACCGCTTCCGCCCGGCCCATGCGGATCTGCTGCACCTGGACCTGTGGGTGGGTTCGCTCAACCTGCTGCGCGATGCCGGCAGCGGCAGCTACAACCCGCCCGCCGGCGCAGCGTGGGACGGCGTGAATCTCGCCGCCGCGCGCGCACACAACCTCATCACCTTCGACGACGCCGAGCCGATGCCGCGCGTCACGCGCTTCCTCTTCGCGCGCTGGCCGCGCACCCGCCTGCTGCCCGAGGGCGCGGAGACCCGCGACAGCAGCGGCATGACTCATGCGCGCGAGGTCACGCTGTGCCCCCATGCGCTGCGCGTCACCGACCGCATCCGCGGCCCGTTCCGCCGCGCGACGCTGCGCTGGCGGCTCGCGCCCGGCGCGTGGCGGCTGGACGGCGATGCGGCACTCGGCTGTGGCGCACGCATCGCGATCAGCGCCGATGCGCCGATGAAGCTGCGCCTCGTGCAGGGCTGGGAAAGCCCCGCCTATGGCAGCCTCGCCCCGGTCCCGGTGCTGGAGGCCGAGGTCGCCGCCCCGGCGACGCGGCTGGAGACGTTGGTGGACATCGCACAATGAGCGACGCTTTTAGCGGGCCATCGCATGAGCGATGACGCCCAGCCCTGGCTGCGCCCCCTCGCGCCGCCGCGCCCGCGCCGCATTCCCGCGCCTGGACCGGGCATGGCACTGGATGCGCTGCTGCGCGCGCTGTGGCGCTGGCGCGGCCGGCTCGCGCTCGCCTGGCTCGCGCTGCTGCTGCTGGGTGCCGCGCCCGTGCTGCTCTGGACGCGCAGCTACGTCGCCGAGATCACTGTTGCCCCGGCCGAGACCACCGGCATCGCCACCTCGACGCTGCTTGCGCCGCTGGCCATCGCGCCGGGCAACATACTCGACACGCGGCCATCCGGAAATTTCGCGATCTACCTCGCGGCGCTGCGCTCGACCGAGGCGGCCATGCTGCTGGCGGAGCAGACGCCCCTGCTCACCTGGCTGACCGAGACGCGCGCCGCGGGCATCACCGGCACGATCCGCGCCGCACTCGGCCTCGCCCGCCCCGCCGATCTCGACGACGCCAAGACCTGGCTGGAGGCGAGCCTCGCGCTCACGCCCAACCCGATCACCGTGACCTGGGAGATCAACCTGCCGCACTCGGACCGCGCCCTGGCGCTTTCCGCGCTGCGCCTGCTGCACGGCTTCGCCGAGAGCAAGGTGCGCGCGGACATCGCCGCCGTCGCGGCACGGCGCATCGCCGTCCTCACCCTCCGGCTGGAGACGGAGCGCGACTTGTTCCTGCGCAATGGCCTGGTCGAGCTGCTCGCGCAGCAGCAGCGCGCGGCGATGGTCGTGGGTGCGGAGGAAGCGGTCGCCGCACGCCTGGTCTCGATGCCCTATGTGGAGCTGCGCCCCTCGCTGCCGAACCGGCCGTTGCTGCTCGGCCTGCTCGCGGTCGCGGCGATGGCCGTGGTCGTGCTCGGGGGTGCCTGCCTGTTGTTGCTGGGCGTCGGGCGGCCGGGCTGATGCGCGCGGCGGTGCTGGCCGCACCGGCCGGGGCGCTGGCCGCCGGGCTGCACTTTGCCGGCGCGCTGAAATCGGCGCCGCTTCTCTCGGCCCTGCCCTTCGACCTGACCCTCGCGCTGGCCGCGGCACTGGCGCCGCCGCTCGCGATCCTCGCGCTCACGCGGCGCTGGCGCGTAGATGCAGGCGTGGCGCTGCCGCTTCTCGCGGCGGCCGCGCTGTGGTTCTGGCTGGTGGTGAGCGCGAGCTGGGGCTCCTCCCGCGATGCCGCCGCGGCCAAGCTCGCAGAGCTGGTCTTCATGGCGCCGGTGATGCTGGCCGCCGGGCTGCTGGTGGGCGCGGATGCGCGGATGCTGCGCCGCTTCGGGCTGGCAGTTGTTGCTATCGCGGCCTTCGTCGGCGCCTCGGTCGCCATCGGCATCGCGGATCGCTCGGTGGTGCTCGGCGGGCTCGTGGGCGCGGATCCGGAGCGTGCGCGGGTGCAATACCAGGTCACCGGCCTCGCCCTCGCATCGGGCGCGGCGCTGGCGGTGGTGTTCGGGCTGCAGGCGCG
>JAZKFA010000104.1:2721-9178 GCA_040386655.1 Pseudomonadota bacterium
CTTAACGCCGCCCTGTGCAACGAAAAGGGCCGCCCGCCTTGCTGCCGGGCGGCCGGGCGGGGCTGTTGGCGCTCGCACTCGCCATCGCCGCGGCACCGGCGCTGCTGCTGTGGCGCGGCGGCGCGCGGCTAGCGGGTCTCGGCTGGCCGGTCGTGGTCGCGGGACTCGGCGCCGCGGCCTGGCTGGTGCTGCTGATCGCACCCGACCTGGTCGATGGCCTGCGCACGCTCGAGCGCCTGACCGAAAACCGCCTTGGCGACGAGGCCGGGCGCCTGCCGCTGTGGAACGCCGCGCTCCGCTGGGCGGGCGAGGCGCCGCTGGGCCTGGGCGCGGGCAGCTTCGGCATCGCGACCGGGTCGGGCGATACGCGCCGGCTGCACCCGCATAATCACGCGCTGGAATCGCTGGCGGAGGGTGGTTGGCCGGCACTGCTGCTCTGGCTCGGCGCCTTCGGCGGTGCGGGGCTTGCAGCCTTCGGCGGCGGTGCCCGGGCGGCGCCGGGACGGGCGGCGATGGTCGCCGCACTCACCCTTCCCATGCTGCTCACCGTCATGGTCTCGACCGACCTTGGCAACCGGATGGCGTGGCTGGCGCTGGGGCTCGCGCTCAGCCTGCGGGTCGAGGCACGGGATGGCTGAGCCCGGCCTCTATGCACGGCGGGGCAAGCGGGTGCTGGACGTCGTCGGAGCGCTGGCCCTGGCCGTGCCCGCGCTGCTGCTGGTGGGGGTGGGCGCGCTCGGCGTGCTGGCGGTGCTTGGCCGGCCCATCCTGTTCCGCGCCGCGCGCATTGGCCGCGACGGGGCGCCCTTCACCATGGTGAAGCTGCGCTCCATGGCGACCGGCGAGGGCGGGGATTCCGCGCGGACCGGCCGCTTCGGCCGCGTCCTGCGCGCGAGCGCGGTCGATGAGCTGCCGCAGCTTTGGCACGTGCTGCGCGGGCAGATGAGCCTGGTCGGGCCGCGCCCGCTGCCGGCGCATTATGCCGGGTCCCTGCCCGTCGAACGGCACGCGGTGCGGCCGGGGCTGACCGGCCTCGCGCAGGTCGCCGGGCGCAACGCGCTTGGCTGGCCGGCGCGGCTGCAGTTGGATTGCCGCTATGCCGCCGGACTCACGCTGGCCGCCGACCTGCGCATCCTCGCTGCGACGGCCGGGTTGCTGCTGACCCGGCGAGGGGCAGCGCCGGGGCCGCCACCGCCCGGTCTCTAGGCGTGCATTAACTGCTCTTCATTAAATCGGAGATTGCAATCTCTTTTCCGTGATGATCATTGTGGTTGTTCCTGGATATGGCCTCTCTCCCTCGCAGCGTAGTCGAAAGGATCACCTCATCCCGCAGCAGGCCAGCATGGTCAGCGCCATCGCCCCCCCGGCTCCGGTGCTGCTCTCACCGCCGCATCTGGGCGGGGCGGAGCTCGGCGCCATCGCCGCCAGCCTCGACGAGGGCTGGCTCGCACCCGCCGGACCCGTGCCGGCCGCCTTCGAGCAGGCGGTCGCGGCGGCAACCGGCTTCCGCCACGTGCTCGCGACCAGTTCGGGCACGGCGGCGCTGCACCTGGCCTATCGCTGCCTCGACCTCCAGCCCGGCGATCACGTCTGGTGCCCGGGCTTCACCTTCGCCGCCACCATCGCGCCGGCGGTGCAGATGGGCGCGGTGCCGCGCTTCCTCGATGTCGATGAGGCGTGCTGGACGCTGGATCCGCCGGCCCTCGCTTGCGCGCTGAAGCAAGCCGCCCGGGATGGAATGCTGCCGCGCGCGGTCGTCGCCGTGGACACCTACGGGCAATGCGCGGACCTGCCCGCGCTCGCCGCCGCCTGCGAGGCGCATGGCGTGGCGCTGGTCTCCGACAGCGCGGCCGCGATGGGGGCCACGCGCCATGGCCGCCACGCCGGGCACGGCGCGCGGATGACCGCCTTCTCGTTCAACGGCAACAAGATCGTCACGACAGGGGGCGGCGGCGCGCTGGCCTCGGATGATCCGCTGCCGATCGCGCGCGCGCGCCACCTCGCCCGCCACGCGCGGGAGTCGGTGGCGCACTACCAGCATGAGACGACGGGCTATGCCTATGGACTGCCCTCACCGCTCGCCGCCGTGGGGCTCGCGCAGCTGCCGCTTCTGCCGCAGCGCGTGGCAGCAAGGCGCGCCATCGCGGCGCGGTATGCCGCAGGGCTCGCGGATGTACCCGGCATAACGCTGATGCCGGAGGCGACGGGTGGGCGCGCGAACCGCTGGCTCACCGCCATCCGCATCAATGCGGCGCTGCTCGGGACAGACCGAGAAGGCCTGCGCCTGGCGCTGGAGTCCGCGGGCATCGAGGCGCGTCCGGTTTGGAAGCCCTTGCACCTGCAGCCAGCCTTCCAAGGCCTGACCCACGCACCGCTGCCCGTCGCCGAGCGCCTGTTCGCCGAAGGGCTTTGCCTGCCGTCGGGCAGCGCGATGTCGCCGGAGGTGCAGGATCGCGTGATTGCGGTCATTCGTGCGGCGCAGTTGGGTTCGCGGCGCGGCTGACCTTGCGCATCCTCTACCTGCACCAGCATTTCTCGCTGCCCAGCGGCAGCACCGCCACGCGCAGCCACGCGATGGCGCGGGCGCTCGCCGCCCGCGGCCATGATGTGACGATCGTGTGCGGGGCCTATCGCGGCGCAGTCACCGGCCTGGACGGCGCCTTCCGGCGAGGCCGCCGGGAGGGGCGGGTCGGCAACTTCCGCGTGGTGGAATTCGCCATCCCATACGCGAACACGCAGCGCCTGGCCGTGCGCGCCAGTGCCTTCCTGCGCTTCGCCGCGCGCGCGGTGCCACTGGCGCTTGCGCGCGATGTGGACCTGGTCATCGCCTCCTCCACCCCGCTCACCGTCGCGCTGCCGGCGCTGGCGGCCTCGCACTCGCGCGGCACGCCCTTCCTGTTCGAAATCCGCGACCCCTGGCCGGAGGCGCCGCGCGCGCTGACGGAGGGACGGCGCGGGGCGGGCCTGAGCCTCGCCTTCGGCGCGATGGACCGGCTCGCCGATGCCGCCTGCCGCCGCGCCGGTGCGGTCGTCGCCCTCACCCCGGGTATGGCGGAAACCGCGCACGCGCACGGCGCCGACCCCGCGCGCGTCCACGTGGTGCCCAACGGCTGCGACCTTGACCTGTTCGGCCCCCAGGTCGCGCCCTGGCGGCCGCCGGAGGCGCAGGCCTGGGAATGCCTCGCCGTCTATGCCGGCGCGCATGGAACGGCCAATGGGTTGGGACTGCTGCTCGACGCCGCGGCCGCGCTGCTGCGGCGCGGGGAGCGGCGCTTGCGCCTGGTGCTGGTCGGCGAGGGCGCGGAGAAAACGGCCCTGATGCGCCGTGCGGCGGATCAGGGGCTGGGCAACGTCACCTTCCTCGACCCCATGCCCAAGCGCGATGTCGCGGCCCTGCTCGCCGGTGCGCAGATCGGGTTGCAGATCCTGGCATCCGTGCCGGCATTCGCGGAATGGGCGGCGCCGAACAAGCTGATGGACTGCCTCGCCGCCGGGCTGCCGGTGGTGGGCAACCAGCCCGGTTACGTCGCGCGCATCCTCGCGGAGGGCACCTGCGGCATCACTGTTCCGCCCGCCGATGCCGATGCCCTGGCCGACGCACTTGCCGCCTTGGCCGCCGATCCCGCGCATCGCGCACGCCTGGGTGCGGCGGCGCGGCGGGAGGCGGTGCGCCGCTGGGACCGCCGCGTGCATGCGGAGCGCGTCTGCGCCATCGCGGAATCGCTGGGGCGGGCGGGCGTGTCGCGCGCAGCGATGGCACCGGCGTGATCGAGCTTCACACGATGCGTGCCGCACGCCCCAGCTTCGCGGCCGTTTCACAGGCGGCGCCGCCGCTGGGCCGCTACGCGCGCATGGCCAGATCCCTGGCGGGCGGCCTGGGCCCCGCCGCGCTGCGGCAGGCACCATGCACCGCCATGCCCCTCGCGTGACCGAGCTTCACCTGGTCGCCGCCGCTCGGCCGAACCTGCCAAAGCTCGCCGCCCTGTGGCACGCGCTGGCGCATGCGCCGCGCTTCCGGCCGGTGCTCGTCCATACCGGACAGCACCATGACGCGGCGATGTTCGCCGGGCATCTGAATGAGCTCGGCCTGCCCCCGCCAGAGGTCGCGCTCGGGATCTCCGGCGGCGGCCACGCAGCGCTCACCGGGCGGACGATGATGGCGCTGGCAGAGCTGTGGACGCAGCGACGCCCGGCACTGGTCGTCGTCGCGGGGGATGTGGACGGCACGCTCGCGGCAGCACTCGCCGCGCGCAAGCTGGCCATCCCCGTCGCGCATCTGGAGGCCGGGCTGCGCGGCGGCGACTGCGACATGCCCGAGGAGATCAACCGCCGCGCCATCGACGCGATCGCCACGCTGCTCTGGGCGCCGGATGCCGCAAGTGCGGCGCTGCTGCTGCGCGAAGGCCATGTGCCGGACTGCGTGCGAGCCGTCGGCAACGCCATGGCCGATAGCCTGCACCGCGCCCTACCCGCCGCGCACGCACGCCCGCTGCCCGAGGGACTGGCGGCCGGTGGTTACGGGCTGGTGACGCTGCACCGCGCCGGCAATGTGGACGCGGCCGCACCGCTCGCCGCGCTGCTGCATGGTTTGGGTGAGGCGGCGGCGTTGCTGCCGATGGTCTGGCCGCTGCATCCGCGCACCCGCGCACGGATGGAATCCTTCGGCCTGGCGCCGCCGCCCGGCGTGCGGCTGCTGCCGCCGCAGACGCATGGCGAGTTCCTCGGCCTGCTCTGCCGCGCAGCCCTCGTCGCGACCGATAGCGGCGGCGTATCGGAAGAGGCGACGCTGCTCGACATCCCCTGCCTCACGCTGCGCGCGGAAACCGAGCGGCCGCTCACGCTCACGCAGGGCAGCGCGCGGTTGGTCACCGCCGAAGGCATCGGCGCAGCCGCGGCAGCGGTGCTGCGCGGGGATTGGCCACACGCGCGGGCAATTCCGCTATGGGATGGGCAGGCCGGGCCACGGATGGTCGCGCACCTGGCGGCGAACTTCTCGTGAGCGACACGGCAGGGGCGGGTGCGGTCACCGGGCCTTTTCCTGCTGACCCGCTTGCGCGTGACGAAGCGGAGGGCCGTGGCAGCGCCGCTGCGATGGCGCCGCTGGTGCTGATGCTCTCCGCCGCACACCCGCCGGACGATGTGCGCGTGGTGGTGAAGGAGGGCGCCGCACTCGCCGCCGCTGGATGGCGCGTGCGGCATCTGTGCCCGGCGCCGGCGGGCATCGCGCCCGCAACTGTGGCGGGCGTCGAGATCGCGGTATTCCCCCGCGCGCGGGGCCGGTCGGCGCGGCTGCGCGGCATCCCTGCCCTCGCGCGCCGCGCGGCGGACAGCGGTGCCGCGGTGCTGCACGCCTCGGAACCCGATGCCTGGGTCGCCGCCTGGCTCGCGGCGCGGCGCACCCGCGCGAAGCTGGTGATCGACGTGCATGAGCACTACCCCTCGCGCCTGGATGCCGCGTTGCCGGCTCCGCTGCGCCCGCTCGCGCGCGTGGCGCTTCGGCTGTTCTGCCGCGCGATGGGGCGGCGGGCGGATGCGGTGGTCGTCGCCAAGGACGGGCTGGCCGGCGACTACGGCACGCGGACGCTATGCGTGCCGGTGCGCAACCACGCCGATGCGCTACCCGTCACCCCGCGCACGCATGGTGCGGGTCCACTGCGCCTCGTCCACCTCGGTGCCCTGACGCGCTCACGCGGCTGGCCCGAGATGCTGGGTGCACTGACGCTGACCGCACCTGATACCCGCCTCATCCTCCTGGGCCGTTTCACCGATGGCAGCGAAGGGGATTTTACGCGCGAGGCCACGCGGCTGCGCCTATCGGAGCGTATCGAGACTCAGGGCTGGCAGCCGCGCGCCGATGCGTTGCTGGCGGCGGCCGGATGCGACATCGGCCTGGTACTGTTCCAGCCTGGCGAGGAGAATCATCGCCTCGCCCTGCCGCACAAGCTGTTCGACTGCATGCTGGCGGGACTGCCGGTGATCGCGCCCGCCTTCGCAACCGAGGTCGCGGGTGTGGTGCGGCAGGCCGGCTGCGGCGTGCTGGTCGACAGTGCCGATCCAGGCGCGATCGCGGCTGCTATTTCGCAGCTTGCCGACCCCGCCCTGCGCGTGCGTCTGGGCGCGGCGGGGCGGCACGCCGCGCTGACCCGTTTCTCCTGGTCAGCCGAGGCAGCGCGCCTCGTGGCACTCTACGATCAATTGGCGCCACGCGCTTCCGCATAGGCGCGCGCGAGGTCGGAGGCGAAGCGCTGCCGTTCGGTCCGCTGGGCCGCCGCATCCGGCAGGCGCAGCAGGTAGGAGGGATGCACCGTCGCGCGCAGCGGCACGCCATCCTCCGTCCGCAGCTCCAGGTCCCGGCTTTTCCCCACCGGCATAGCCCGCCCGGTCAGCGCGCGCAGCGCCGTCGCCCCGAGCGCGAGCACCAGGCGCGGTGCGACCAGCCGCACCTCCTCGCGCAGGA
>JAZKFA010000105.1:0-5246 GCA_040386655.1 Pseudomonadota bacterium
CCCCTCGATCCCCGGCGGGGGTCGAGGGGGCGGCGCCCCCCGCCTTGCCTCCTTCCGCTACCGTGCCATCATCGGTCATCAGCGCCGGGGCACATGGCGCGTTGGGGGGAGTTCGGTGATGCGAGTGACGCGGCGCGCTTTGGCGTTGGGTGTGGTGCCGTTGGCGGCTCGGGCGCAGCCGGCCTGGGTGCCGGAGCGTGCGGTGACCATGATCATCGCGTTTGCTGCTGGTGGCGGTACGGACGCCGCGGCACGGACCTTGGGTCGAGCGATGGAGAAGGATCTCGGCCAGTCCGTGGTGGTCGTGAACCGCGCGGGTGCCGGCGGCGAGATCGGCTGGGGCGAGTTGGCGCGCGCGCGTCCCGATGGCTACACGATCGGCTTCATCAACACGCCGAATATTGTGACGATCCCGATCGAACGGCGGGCTCGCTATCGGCTCGAGGATTTCGTCCCGATCGCGAATATCGTCGATGACCCATGTGGATATTGGGTGAATGGCGACAGCCCGATCCGGACACTCGATGACCTGGTGCGGGCGGCCCGCGCGGCCCCTGGCACGATTTCCTACGGCACGACCGGGGTGGGTTCCGACGACCACCTGGCGACGCTCGCCTTCGAGCGGATGACGAACACCCGGCTGTTGCACATTCCCTTCGCCGGCTCCTCGCAGGTACGCAATGCCATTCTGGCGCGGACGATCCAGCTCGCGGCGATGAACATCGCCGAGGGCCTGCCGGACCAGCGCGCGGGGTTGTTGCGGGCGCTGGGCCAGATGCGGGACGGACGCTGGAGTGCCGCGGCCGAGGTGCCGACCTTCCGGGAGCAGGGCTTCGAGATTATCCAGAGCTCGATGCGCGGAGTGGCGGCCCCTGCTGGCATGCCGGCGCCGGTGCTGGCGCGGTTGGCGGCGGCGGTCGAGTTCGCGCTGCGCGATGCGGATTTCCTGCGCGCGGCGGCACAGCAGGATCTGCCGCTGCGATACCTGGGCCCCGAGGCGTATCTCGCCGCACTCCGTGCGATGCGCGACGAATATTCCGCCCTTTGGGCGCAGCATCCCTGGCGGGACTAGGCGCGCGACTGAGAATGAACGGTTGGCGCGCCCGGTACGGTGCGCCAAGCCGCTTCCGGCCGGCCGGAAGCGGGCCGCGCTCTACAAATACATTGCCCGGACATCGGCGCTGCTCTCGCGGCCGAGCTTGTCGAAGTGCTCACGCAGCCAGCGATCCGCAGCCTCGCGCCCGTATTGGCGCAGTGTCGACAGGAATTCCCAGTCGCCGTTGAACTTGGTCGATAGCTTGAAGCCGCGCATGCGGTCCTCATCCTCGACCACGTGGATGAACAGGCGTCGGTAGCGCGGCTGCTCCAGCCGGCCGGTGTCGAGCAGGCGCTGCACGAAATCGATGGCGCGCATCTCCGCCATCAGGGAGCCGTTGAAGGTGATCTCGTTCAGCCGGTTCACGATGTCGGACGCGTTGGTGGGGATCTCGTCGCGCACCAGCGGGTTCAGCATGACCAGCATCAGGTCCGGGGGCCCGCCCTGTTCGTACAGCGGCCATAGCGCGGGATTGCCGAGGTAGCCGCCATCCCAGTACGGGTCGCCGTCGATTTCCACCGCCTTGAACACCTGCGGCAGGCAGGCCGAGGCGAGCAGCGCCTCGGGCGTGATCTCGCGGCGAGAGAAGATGCGCGGCTTGCCGGTGCGCACGTTGGTCGCCGAGACGAACAGCCGCGGTGCCTTCGCGGTCTCACGCAGCATGGGAAAGTCGATATGGCGCTCCAGCGCCTGGCGCAGCGGGTTCCAGTCGAACGGAAAGGGGTTCATCTGGTAGGGCGAGAGCATGCGCGCCATCACGTCGAAGGTGCGGTAGGCGAGCGAATAGGTGAGGTCGTAGCCCCAGATCGCTTTCTCGAGCGGCGTCGACTGCAGCGGGCTCATCGCGAGGCCGGCGCCGATTGCGCGCCAGAACTCATCGAGCACGGCGATCGCACCAGGCGCGCCGCCTTTGATAAGACCTTGCACCACGAGCGTTGCGTTGATCGCGCCGGCCGAGGTGCCGGAGACGCCGTCGATCTCCAGCCGCTCATCTTCCAGAAGGCGTTCGAGCACACCCCAGGTGAACGCCCCGTGCGTGCCGCCACCCTGGAGTGCGAGGCTGATGCGCTTCTTCGGCGCCGCGGGTTCGCTCACGCCCCCATCCTCACGCTGACGTCCAGCCCCCGTCGATGGACAGCGCCGTGCCCGTCACGCCGCCCGAGCCCGGGCCGCAGAGATACAGCGCCATCTGCGCGACCTCGTCGACCTCGATCCAGCGCTTGGAGGGCTGCTTTTCCAGCAGGTACTCGCGCAAAGCGACGTCCTCGCTGACGCCATGCGCCTTCGCCAGCGGGGCGACCTGCGCCTCGGCGAGCGGGGTGCGCACGAAGCCGGGGCAGATGGCGTTCACCGTAATGCCGGTCTGCGCCACTTCCTGCGCGACCACCTTGGTCATGCCGACCACGCCGTGCTTGGCCATGACATAGGCGACCTTGTTCGGGCTGCCACGCAGGCCGTGCGCGGAGGCGACGTTGATGACGCGGCCCCAGCCGCGCCGCTTCATCGCCGGCATCGCCGCCTTGATCGCGTGAAAATTGCTGCTCATGTTGATCGCGATGATCGCGTCGAACTTGTCGTCGGCAAAATCCTCGATCGGGGCGACATGCTGGATGCCCGCATTGTTGACCAGGATGTCGAGCGTGCCGAGGGCGGCCGCCGCATCGGCGATCATCTGGCGCACCGATTCGGGCTTCGACATGTCGGCGGCGGAGTAGGGCGCCTCCGCCACGCCCATCGCGGCACCGACGGAGGCGCGGGCTGCGGCGATCTCATCGGGCTTGCCGAAGCCGTTCAGCATCACCTTCGCCCCGGCCTGGGCGAGCAGCAGCGCGATTCCATGGCCGATGCCGCTGGTCGAGCCGGTGATGAGCGCGCCGCGCCCGGCGAGGAATGTGTCCATGACCTTGTCCCTTCAAGCCGCAAGGGCGGAAGGGCCCGGGCATCAACCCCTGCCCGTGCCGTCCCGCCGCCATGCCTGTATCTTGGCGCCCGCCCGCGCGGACACGCCGCAGCCTTAACGCACAAACCTGCCGGAAGGCTACTCAGCGGTCATCGGGGATGACCGCCGAGGCATGTTGTGCCGTTCAGGCATGCCTTAAGCGCAAGGCGCGGCCTCCGGCCCCTTGGCTCGCCGCAGGAGCGGCTGCGGCCATTCGGCCTTGCGCATCGTGCCGATTGCACGACCTGGATCGATGCCCTCGAACTCCGCGCGACCTTGGCCGCTCGCGTCAGCGGACCGCCGGGATTGGCCCGCCGGGGCTCGCGGCCGTCACTCGACCAGGCGGCCGTCGCGGAAGACGATGCGGTAGGGGTCGATCGCCACCTGCGCGAAGCAGCCGGCCAGGGCGAAGGGATCCTCGGCACACAGGCGCTCTGCCGCCGCGAGGTCCGGGGCCTCGACCAGGCGGACGGAGCCGATGGAATTGCCCTCGGCATCCATGATCGGGCCGGCAAGGACGAGCATCTCCGCATGCTCCGAGAGATAGGCGATATGGGCGTCGCGGACCGAGCGCCTTGTGGCGCCCATGCTGGGTTTGTCGGTGATTCGGATGGCGAACAGCATGGAGGACCTTCAAGGATTGCCCGGAAGACCCTAGTTTGAGGCGGTGGACGCCAGAACCCAAGAGCCAACAGAGACTTCCGCGCCCGTGCGCGCTGCTCGTGGCAGCGCCCTGCACCGATTCGCGAACCCCGGCCGCTTCCTGCGCCTGACGGGCGCGCTGATGCCCTGGCTCTGGGCGGCCGCCATACTGATCCTCGGCGCCGGCATCATCTGGGGCCTGGCCTTCGCGCCGCCCGACTGGCAGCAGGGAGAGACGGTGCGCATCATGTACGTGCACGTCCCGATGGCCTGGCTGGCGATGGGCGGCTACACCGGCCTGGTGATCGCGTCCGTCCTGTCGCTGGTCTGGCGGCATCCCCTGGCCGACCTCGCCGCGCGCGAGATGTCGCCGGTAGGCGCGGCCGCGACCGCGCTGTGCCTGGCCACCGGCAGCCTCTGGGGCAAGCCGATGTGGGGGACGTGGTGGGTGTGGGATGCGCGCCTGACCTCCGTGCTGATCCTGTTCTTCCTCTGGCTTGGCCACGCAGCCCTTGTCCGCGCATTCGACGACCCCGAGCGCGGCGCGCGCGCCGGCGCCATCCTGGCGCTCATCGGCGCGGTGAACATCCCGATCATCAAGTTCTCGGTCGATTGGTGGAACACGCTGCACCAGCCGGCGAGCGTCACGCGGCTCGCCGCCCCCGGGCTGCACGTGGACATCCTGTATCCGCTGCTCACCTGCGCGCTGGGTTTTTCCCTGTTGTTCGCTGCCCTGGTCCTTGCACGCACGCGGTCCGCGGTCATGGAGCGTCGGATCCGCGGGCTGGAAATGGCCAGCGCGCGCCGCCATGATTCGGGTCGCGCGATCGAAGGGGCGACCGCATGACGCTGCATTGGTGGCATGTCACGATCAGCTACGGGCTGGTCGGGCTCGTCTTCGGCGGCCTTGTGCTGGGCGCCGCGCTGCGCCACCGCGCCGCCCGCGCGCGCCTTGCCGAGCTGGACCCGCGCGCATGACCCGCAAGCGCCGCCGCCTGATGATCGTCGGCCTCTGCCTCCTCGGCATCGGCAGCGCGACGGCCCTGACGCTCACCGCCTTCCAGGACAACCTGGTGTTCTTCAAGTCGCCATCTGACATCGCGCGCGAAGCCCCGCCCGGCGGCCGCGCCTTCCGCCTCGGCGGCCTTGTCGAAACGGGCAGCGTCGAACGCGCGCTCGGCAGCGACGGACGCCCCACCGCCAACTTCCGCGTCACCGACGGCGCCAACACCATCGCCGTCACCTATTCGGGCGTCCTGCCCGACCTCTTCCGCGAAGGCCAAGGTGTCGTCACCCTCGGCCGCCTCTCCCCCGACGGCGTCTTCCGCGCCTCCGAAGTCCTCGCCCGCCACGATGAATCCTACATGCCGCCCGAAGTCGCCGACGCCCTCCGCCGCTCCGGCCACTGGAACCCCAGCCAAGGCCCCGCACCAGCGGCCGGCACGTGGAACACACGGAGCGGGTCGTGAGAAGGCAGCAAGGCGAGGGGCTCCGCCCCCTTGACCCCCGCCAGGAGCCTGTGGCCCCTGGACCCCCCCTTGTTGGTTCTTGGATGGGTGAGGGTTTGAG
>JAZKFA010000106.1:0-11996 GCA_040386655.1 Pseudomonadota bacterium
CTCGCCTACGGCACGCGCGAGGGCGAGGCGGCGACGCTCTCCGTCGCCCTCGACCCCGGCGAGCTCGGCCGCGTCGAGATCAGCGTCGAGCGCAGCGGCGGGCAGACCGCCATCCGCGTCACCGCCGAGCGCGCCGAGACGCTTGCACTCCTCCAACGCGATCAGCGCGAGCTGGGCCAGAGCCTCAGCCAGTCCGGGCTTGGCGAGGCCGGTCGCTCGATCAGCTTCTCGCTCTCGGGCCAGGGCGGCGGTCAGCGGCATGGCCAGCCCCCGCCCGGCCAGCATGGCGCGGCCCCGGCCTGGACCTCCACCGCCGAT
The DNA here is from genome assembly GCA_040386655.1 of Pseudomonadota bacterium. Taxonomy (GTDB): domain Bacteria; phylum Pseudomonadota; class Alphaproteobacteria; order Acetobacterales; family Acetobacteraceae; genus Plastoroseomonas. The sequence continues at coordinate 319 of JAZKFA010000106.1, forward strand.
GCGCGCGCGGCGCCGGCGCCGGAGATCATCCGCCCGCGCATCGTGCGCTCCCTCCTCGACCTTGCCCTCTGACCTGAAAGGCCCGCCAGAATGTCCGGCACCCTCACCGCCACGGCCGCAGCCGCCAGCCGCACGACCAGCACAGGCACCACCGCCGCCATGCGCAGCGGTGGCATCGCCGGGGACTTCAACACCTTCCTCACTCTGCTCACAACGCAGCTGCGGAACCAGAGCCCGACCGATCCGCTCGACACCAACCAGATGACGGCACAGCTGGTACAGTTCGCCTCCGTCGAGCAGCAAATGTCGACGAACCAGAACCTCGCGCAGCTGCTCTCGCTGCAGCAGAACAGCGCGCTGACGGCCGCCGCGGGGCTGGTCGGGCGGCGGGTGGAGGTCGAGTCCGACCGGCTGTCGCTGCAGGGCGGCGTGGCGGGGCTGCGCCTGCCCGCCGCCGGCACCGCGAGTGCGGCGCGCATCACCATCGCCGACGGCACCGGCCGCCTCGTGCGCCAGCTGGACGTGCCGCTGGGATCCGCCATGCGCGAATGGGCCTGGGACGGGCGCAGCAATGCCGGTGTGCGCCAGGCCGATGGCGCCTATCGCGTGTCGGTCGCGGGGCTCGGCGCCGATGGGCAGACAACGGGCACGCCGCCGGCCTTCACGGTGGTTGGCACCGCAACCGGGGCGACGCGCAGCAGCACCGGTGTGGCGCTCAGCCTGGGCGCGCTGTCGCTTCCGTATGGGCAACTGCGCAGCGTCGCGGCCATGTAGAATGGCCGCTGCACAGTGTGCCCTCAAACGGCGGGCGCCGGCTCCGCCGGCTTGCCTTTCGCCGGACTTCCGGCGGTCGCGCATTCGCGCTCGCGGTGGGCGCGAAGGACGCCCCCCGAATCACGAGGAGCCCTCAGACGGCGGGCGCCGGCTCCGCCAGCTTGCCTTTCGCCGGACTTCCGGCGGTCGCGCATTCGCGCTCGCGGTGGGTGCGAAGGACGACCACCGAATTACGAGGCCCCCTCAGACGGCGGACGCCGGCTCGGCCAGCTTGCCTTTGGCGGGACGTCCGGCTCGCGCGCACAGACTGCACGTCTCGAGCTTTCGCGTCCGCGCGCAATCCGGAATGCGTCCCGACGGCGGCGTTAACTTCATCCTAGGCATAGCCCCGGCAAACTCTGCCCAGCGCGCGGCAGGATGCCGCCGCCGGGAGTGCCACCGTGATGCTGCGTCAAAATGACATCGTGCAGGTTGGCCCCCGGCCCAACCGCCTCGCTTCCGCGCAAGGCTGGAACGCGCGCTGATGGGCGGCCTTCTCTCCCAGCTGCGTGCCTTCGGGACGCTCCGCCTGGCCGCCATGGGCCTCGTCGCGCTCGGCATGTTCGGGCTGCTCGCCTGGCTCGGCATGCGCGCGAACCAGCCCACCATGGCGCTGCTCTATGGCGAGATGGAAGCACGCGACGCCGGCGCCGTGGTCGCCAGCCTCGAACGCCAGCGCATCCCCCACCGCATCGCCAGCGGCGGGACACAGATCCTCGTGCCCGAGGACCAGATCGCGCGCCTTCGCCTCTCGCTCGCCCGCGAGGGCCTGCCCAATGGCGGGGCCACCGGCTACGAGATCTTCGACCGCGGCGAGTCGCTCACCACCACCCCCTTCCAGCAGGATGTGAACCGCCTGCGTGCGCTGGAGGGCGAGCTGGTCCGCTCCATCCGCACGCTGAACGGCGTGCGCGCCGCACGCGTCCACCTGGTGCTGCCGCGGCGCGAGGCCTTCACCCGCGAACGCGGCGATGCCCAGGCCTCTATCGTGCTCACCATGCAGGGCGCGCAGCGTTTGGACCGCGAGGGCGTGCAGGCCGTCCTTCACCTGGTGGCAACCGCCGTGCCCGGGCTGCGCGCGCAGAACGTCTCCATCGTGGATGCACGCGGCGAGCTGCTGGCCCGCGGCGGCCAGGCGCTCGCCGGTCCCGCCGTCGCGCAGACGCAGGACGAGATGAAGCGGGCGCAGGAGATGCGCCTGGCGCGCAGCGTGGAGGACATGCTCGAACGTACCCTTGGTCAGGGCCGCGTGCGCGCCGAGGCGAGCGTCGAACTCGACTTCGACCGCGTGCAGACCACCGAGGAACGCTTCGACCCGGACAACCAGGTTCCCCGCAGCACCTCTTCCACCACCCAGGCGCAGCGCGGCGGCGAGGCGCCGGCAGCGACCGTGCAGAACAATCTGCCCGGTGCGGAGGCCGGGGGTGGCAGCCAGACCAGCGAGAACCGGTCCGAGGAGACGACGAACTTCGAGATCGGCCGCACCACGCGCAACATCCTGCGCGAGAACCCGGTGCTCAAGCGCCTGTCCATTGCCGTGCTGGTGGATGGCGTGTGGGAGCCCGCCGAGGGCAGCGCGCCGCCCCTCTTCCGCGACCGCAGCGCAGAGGAGCTGGCCCGCATCGTCTCGCTGGTCCGCAGCGCGGTTGGCTTCAACGAACAGCGCGGCGACCGGGTCGAGGTGGTGAGCCTGCGCTTCGCCGACCCGCCGCTTCGCCCGGTCGAGGCCGAGGGCGGGTTGTTTGGACTGCCCATCACTCCCGCGCTGGTCGGCCGCCTGGTGGAGAGCCTGGTCTACGCGCTGATCGCCCTGCTGGCGGTGCTGCTGATCGGTCGCCCGATGGCCAGGCGCCTCGCGCTCGGCTTTGCGACGCCAGCCGCCATGGCGTTGGCCTCGGGAGGCGCGCGGCAGGCGTTGCCGCCAGGTGAGGACTTGGCCGCGCTGCCCGGCCAGCCCGGCCAGCGCGCCCTGCCCGCCAACGACGCGGACGCCCCGACGGTCGAACTGCGCAACGTGGAAGGCCCGGTGCGCGCCTCGGCGCTGACGACCCTGCACGAGATGGTGGAGAAGCACCCGGCGGAGTCGCTCGCGGTCATTCGCAGCTGGATGGAGCAGCCCTCCGAATGAGCCTGCGCACCGGGACCCAGAAGGCGGCCGCACTCATGCTGGCGCTGAACGACGACATCGCGGCCGCGCTGTTCGCGCGCATGCATGAGGATGAGATCCGCGACCTCTCCGGCGCAATGGCCACCTTGGGCAATGTCTCGTCCAAGGAAGTGGAGGCGCTGTGCGCCGAATTCGTCGGCACCATCGGGCATACCGGCAACATCAAGGGGTCGTGGGAGACGACCGAGCGGATGCTGCTGAAGACCCTCCCGCGCGAACGTGTCACCCAGATCATGGAGGAAATCCGCGGCCCCGCCGGGCGGACCATGTGGGACAAGCTCGGCAACGTGAACGAGGCGGTGCTCGCGAATTATCTCAAGAACGAATACCCGCAGACGGTCGCCGTCGTGCTCACCAAGGTGAAGCCGGACCACGCCGCGCGCGTCCTCGCCCTGCTGCCGGAGGCCACCGTGATGGAGGTGGTCATGCGCATGCTGCGGATGGAGACGGTGCAGAAGGAAGCGCTCGACGGGGTGGAGCGCACGCTCAAGGCCGAGTTCATGTCGAACCTCGCGCGCGCCCAGCGCCGCGACAGCCACGAGATGATGGCCGAGATCTTCAATAACCTAGACCGCAACGCGGAGACGCGGATCCTCGCCGCACTCGAGGAACGTTCGCGCGACGCGGCCGAGCGCATCCGCGCGCTGATGTTCACCTTCGACGACCTGCTCCGCGTTTCGCCGGCCGGCATCCCGCTGCTGCTGCGCGCCGTGCCCAAGGACAAGCTGGCGCTGGCGTTGAAGGGCGCGAGCGAGCCGCTGCGCGACCTTTTCCTCAACAACATGAGCGAGCGTGCGGGCAAGCTGCTGAAGGACGATATCGCGGGCCTGGGTCCCGTCCGCCTGCGCGACGTAGACGAGGCGCAGGCGATGGTCGTGCTCGCTGCCAAGGAGCTGTCCGCTCAGGGGCAGATCAGCATGAACGAGGATAGCGACGAGGAGATGATCGGCTGAGATGAGCACCGGTTTCGAACCACTCGTCATGGGGGCGCCGCACGTCGTGCGCCGTGCGGTGCACCTCGCCTTGTTCGCCCCGCCCCTGGATGCGTCCGTCACGCCCGCAAGTGCCGCCGCCGAGGCTGCCGCCGAAGCCGTCCGGTACGCCGGCGAGATGGAGGCGCTGCGCCGGGACGCCTTCGCGGAAGGCCGCGCCGCCGGCATGGAGGCGGCGCTCGCCTCAGACGCCGCCGCCATCAATGTGGCACTCGAGCGCATCCCCGCCGCGCTCGACGCGCTGGGCGAGGCGGCACGCGCGGCGGCGGGCGACGCCGCGCGCGAGCTCGCGGCCACGGTCCTCGCGGCCTTCGATGCCGCCCTGCCCGGCCTCTCCGAGGCGATGGCGCCGCAGGCTGCCGCGGTCCTCGCCGCCCGGCTCGCGCCGCTGCTCGACCTCGATGTCGCCGTTGTTTTGCGTGCCGCGCCGCATTTGGTCGCGGGCATCGCGGCGCGGATCGGCGACGCGCGCATCACCGTTCAGGCCGACCCCGCGCTGCGGCCCGGCGATCTTGCCGCCACCTGGCAGGGTGGCCGCGCGCACTACGACCTCGCCGCGCGCCGCGCCGCGATCCGCACCGCCCTGGCCGAGGCCGGGCTCCCCCTGGAGGATTGAGCCGTGTCCAGCAGCGAATTCGAACCGCTCGCCCCTGCCCTGGCCACCGACCCCATGCGCGACGCCGCGTTGCACGGCGGCCGTGACCTGGAGGCGGTCTACGACATCCCCGTGCAGATCAGCGCCGTGCTCGGCCGCGCGACGATGCAGGTGAGCCAGCTGCTCAAGCTGGGCCGCGGCGCCGTGGTCGAGCTCGACCGCAAGCTCGGTGAGCCCGTCGATATCTTCGTCAACAACCGCCTGATCGCGCGCGGCGAGGTGGTGATGGTGGAAGACAATCGCATCGGCATCACCATGACCGAGATCGTCAAAGCCGATCGGCCCACCTGACCCATGGCGCGTTTGCTGATCATCGGGTCGCTGGAGGCGGAACTGGGCCAGGCCGCGCGCATCGCCATCGCGCGCGGCGCCCGCCTGGGCAGTGCGGAGGGTGTCACCGCCGGCCTCGCGCGGCTGCGCGCGGAAGGCGCGGACCTGATCCTGTGCGACGTGCTGTTCGACATCGCCTGGCTGATCCAGGCGATGCTGGCTGAGCGCATCCACTGCCCGCTCGTCGCCTGCGGCCGCACCGCCGATGCCGAGGCCGCGGTGCGCGCCATCCGCGCCGGCGCGCGCGACTTCCTCCCCCTCCCCGCCGAGCCCGACCTGATCGCCGCCATGCTCGAGGCGGCGAGTGCGGAGTCCGAGGCACCCGTCCACCGCGATCCCGCCATGGTGGCGCTGATGGAGCGCGCGACCACCCTCGCCCGCGCCGACGCGTCGCTGCTGATCACGGGCGAAAGCGGGACAGGCAAGGAGGTCCTCGCCCGTCACATCCACACCGCCTCGCGCCGCTCCCGCGGAGCCTTCGTGGCACTCAATTGCGCGGCCCTGCCCGAGACGCTGCTGGAATCCGAACTGTTCGGCCATGAGAAGGGCGCCTTCTCCGGTGCCATCGCCATGCGCCGCGGCAAGTTCGAACAGGCCGAGGGCGGCACCCTGCTGCTCGACGAGATCGGTGAGATGGATCCGCGCCTACAGGCGAAGATCCTGCGTGCCATCCAGGAACGCGAGATCGACCGCCTGGGCGGCGCCGGGCCGGTGCGCATCGACGTGCGCATCCTGGCCGCGACGAACCGCGACCTCGCGCGCGAAGTCGCCGCCGGGCGCTTCCGCGAGGATCTGTATTTCCGCCTCAACGTCGTCGCCCTGCGCATTCCGCCTTTGCGCGATCGCGGCGGCGACATCCTGCCGCTTGCGGAGCATTTCGGCGAACGCTACGCCCGTGCCAACGGGTTGCCCAAGCGCGACTTCACGCCCGACGCTCGGGCCATGCTGCTGACCCATGACTGGCCGGGCAACGTGCGCGAGTTGGAGAACACCATTCACCGCGCCGTGCTGCTGGCTGAAGGCGAGGCAATCGGCGCCGAGGCAATCGAGCTCACAGCGATGGAGCCCCGCGCGCAGGCCGCCACCACGCCCATCGATATTGCCGCACCTCGCCCCGCGCAGAAGCCTGTCACCGCGCTCGTCGGCCGCCGGATGGAGGATGTGGAGCGCGAACTGATCATTGAGACGCTGAGCCATTGCCTGGGCAACCGCACGCGCGCGGCTGAGCTGCTCGGCATCTCCATCCGCACCCTGCGCAACAAGCTGCAGGAGTACCGCGCGCATGGCGTCGCCGTGCCCCCCGCCCCGGGCACGGTGATGCCCGAACACCTCCCGGCCGGCTGAGCGCGCATGGGCGCGATCGCCTTGCCGGCCTGGATGGGCCGGATGAATCCTGGCAGCGACGTCGCACTCGCGCTGGGTGTCGCGGCACTTCTGATCGTGCTCGTGGTGCCACTCCCGGTCATCCTGCTCGACCTCGGGCTGGCCTTTTCCATCACCATCTCGGTTCTGGTGCTGATGACCGCGCTGTTCCTGCAGCGGCCGCTGGACTTCACCTCCTTCCCCACCCTGCTGCTGCTGACCACGCTGCTGCGCCTGGCGCTCAACGTCGCGACCACGCGCACCATCCTCACCCACGGTCATGAAGGGCGGGATGCGGCGGGGCACGTGGTCTCGGCCTTCGGCGGGTTCCTCATGGGCGGCGACGTGGTGGTGGGCTTCATCGTCTTCGCCATCCTGCTGGTGGTGAATTTCATGGTGGTGTCCAAGGGGTCCGGGCGCATCGCGGAAGTGGCCGCGCGCTTCAGCCTGGACGCCATGCCCGGCAAGCAGATGGCGATCGACGCGGACCTCTCCTCGGGGCTCTGCGACGAGGCGACCGCGCGGCTGCGCCGGCGTGAGCTGGAGGAGGAGACGGGCTTCTACGGCGCGATGGATGGTGCCGCGAAGTTCGTCCGCGGCGACGCCATCGCGGGGCTGATCATCACCGTCATCAACCTGATCGGCGGCATCGCCATCGGCGTCGCTCGGCAGGGGATGAGTTTTGGCGACGCGGTGGAGACCTTCACCATCCTGACCGTCGGCGACGGGCTGGTTTCGCAGATCCCCGCGCTGCTTGTCTCGATCGCGGCCGGCATCGTGGTGACAAAGGGCAGCGGCGAGGGCAGCCCCGACAAGGCGCTGGTTGGACAGCTGGGCCAGGGATGGAAGCCGATGGCGCTCGCCGGCGGCGGCTCCGCCTTGATGGGGCTGTTGCCGGGCATGCCGCTGCTGCCTTTCCTCGGCCTTGCGGGGCTGGCCGGCTATGTTGCCTGGCAGCGTCGCGCGGCCGATGAGTCGGAGGCCATCGCCCGCGACGCGCCGCCAGCCGCCAGCACCGCCGAGGCGCCGCTGTCGGAGACCATGCGCATCGACCTGCTGCGCCTGGAGCTCGGCTATGGGCTGCTGTCGCTGGCCGCCGGCGAGGCGCCGCGCCTGACCGAACAGATCAAGGGCCTGCGCCGCGCCATCGCGCAGGAGATGGGCTTCGTGCTGCCCTCCGTCCGCGTGCAGGACAACCTCCAGCTGCCGCCGGACACCTACGTGATCCGACTGAAGGAAGTGGAGGCCGGGCGCGGCCAGCTGCGCCCGCCCATGCTGCTCGCCATCGACCCCTCCGGCGTCGTGCCCGACCTGCCCGGCCACCGCACGACCGAACCGAGCTTCGGCCTGCCCGCGCTCTGGATCGAGGAGCTGCACCGCGAGGATGCGCTGGCCCGGGGTGCCACAGTCGTCGATTGCGCCGGCGTGGTCGCCACGCACCTGACCGAGATCGTGCGCGAGAACATGGCCGAGCTGCTCTCCTTCGCCGAGACGCAGAAGCTGCTCGACGAGATGCCACGCGAGCAGCAGAAGCTGGTGGCGGACCTGGTGCCCGCGCAGATCAGCGTGGGCGGCGTGCAGCGCCTGCTGCAATCGCTGCTGGCCGAGCGCGTCTCCATCCGCGACCTGCCGACCGTGCTGGAGGGCATACAGGAAGCCTGCGCCGGCGGCGCCCGGGCGGTGCCCGCCATCACCGGCTTCGTGCGTGCTCGCCTCGCTCGGCAGATCACCGACCAGGCGCGCGGCCCACAAGGCTACGTGCCGATGATCACGCTCAGCGTCGAATGGGAAACCGCCTTCGCCGAGGCGCTGACCGGACCGCCGGAGGAACGCCTGCTCGCCATGGCGCCCTCCCGCCTGGGGGAGTTCATGCAGCGCCTGCGCGACGTCTTCGACGCGGCGACGGCGGCCGGCGAGCAGCCGGTGCTGGTCTGCTCCTCCGGCATTCGCGCGCATGTCCGGGCCATCGTCGAACGCTTCCGCCCCGCGACGATCGTCCTCGCGCAGAACGAGATCCACGCGCGCGCGCGAATCCGCACCATCGCCAGTCTTTGAGAGAACTCCGATGCAAATGAAGCAGTTCCGCGGCGTGCTGCTGGCCGACGCGATGGCCTCCATCCGTGCCGAACTGGGCGATGGCGCCGTCATCCTTGCCACACGGCGCAATGCCGGCGGCGTGGAGGTCACGGTGGCACTGGAGCCCGACGAGCCGGTGTTGATCCTGCCCGACGCACCCGCACCGGCGGCGCCGCCCACCGGTCCGCTGGGCTTCCACAACCTGCCGCCCTGGCTGGCGGAGCAGCTGGCGGGGCCGGGCATCGAGCAGCGACTGGCGCAACAGCTGGAATTCGCGGCCCTGCCCGATGGTGTCACGCGTCCGTTGCTGCTGGCCGGACCGCCTGGCGCGGGCAAGACGCTCACCTGCGCGAAGCTCGCCGCGCGCAGCGTGCTGGCGGGCCAGGCGCCGCTGATCCTGACCACCGACGGCAAGCGCGCGGGCGCGGCGGAACAGCTTGCGGCCTTCACGCGACTGCTGGGACTGACGCTGGCGCTTTCGCCAAATCCCGCGACACTCGCCAAGGCGCTCAGCCGCCGTCCGGAGGGGCAGCCGGCGCTGATCGACACGGCCGGCTGCGATCCGCTTGACCCCGCGCAGGCCGCGGCCCTCACTCGCCTGGCCGAGGCCGCGGACGCGGAGATCGTGGCCGTGATCCCGGCCGGGCTGGATCCTGGGGAGGCGGCGGATCTTGCGCAGGGTTTCGCGGCCCTTGGCGCGCGGCACCTCATTCCGACCCGGCTCGATATCGCGCGGCGCCTGGGCGGCGTGCTCGCCGCGGCGGCGGCAGGGAAGCTGGCACTCAGCGAAGCGGGCAATGGGCCGGACGTGGCCGGCGGGCTGATGCCGCTCGATGCCGCGACGCTCGCGCGGCTGCTGGGGGTGGCGCCGCGTTCGGACCTCAGCGCACCGTGAGGAACAGCGTCCCCGCGACGGGCGCGCCCTTCTCCTGCCGCAGCACGACGTCGCGTGTGGCCACAACGCGCAGTCCAGCGGCTCCCAGCAGGCCCGCGACATGCGCGGGCTCGTGGCGGTAGCGCATGCCTTCGCCGAGCCAGAATGGCGCGACGTCACCGGTCTCGATGGAAAAGGCGGCGTGCCCCCCTGGGCGCAGGGCCTGCGCTATGCCCGCGAAGGCCGCCGCGAGGTCACCCAGGTAGTTCAGCACATCGGCCGCGACGATCAGATCGAAGGCGCCCGCGCGCGGGGGAAGCCAGTCGAGCAGATCCGCCTCTTCCAGCGCATCGTAGACCTTGCGCCGCGCCACCTGCGCGAGCATCCCCGCGGAGAGGTCCACGCCCACCAGCCGCCGCGCAAAGGGCGCGAGCGCCACGCCGGACAGCCCGGTGCCGCAGCCGAGGTCCAGCACGTCCAGCGTGCGGGAAGGCGCCACGCCCGCGGCCGCGATCATCTCCGCCAGCGCAGCCGGCGTCGCGTAGCCGAGTGCGGCCAGCTCGCTGTCGAAGCGGGGGGCGAACTGGTCGAACAGGGATTTCACATAGCCGGCCGGCGCGCGGTCCGGCGCCTCGCCCTCACCCAAGGCTGCGAGGAGGAATTCGGCCTGCTCGGCCACAGGCGGGGCCACTGCGCGGCGGGCGGCGAGGCGCGCGCCGGATGCGTCCCCCGCCTCCCGCCGCGCATGGGCGAGGGCGAGCCAGGCCTCGGCGGCACCTGGCGCAAGGGCAGTCGCGCGTTCCAGCACATGCACCGCGCCCGCCGGATCGCCCATCGCGGCCATCGCCTGGCCGAGGTTGCGCAGCGTCACCGCATCCTCCGGCCGCGCCGCCAACGCGGTGCGGAACTCCGCGATGGCTTCCGGCAGGCGCCCGGCGGCGGCGAGCGTGGCGCCGTAATTGGCGCGGAAGATCGCGCTGCCCGGGCTGCCCTGGACGGCGCGGCGGCCGTGCTCCAGCGCGGCGGGCAGGTCGCCCAGCTGGCGCGCGGCGACCCCGGCGAGGTTCAGCGCATTGCCGTCACGGGGGGTGCGGCGAAGGATGCGGGCGTAGATCGCGGCCGCCTCGGCCACGCGGCCGGCAGCGTGCAGCGCCATCGCGTCGCGCAGCGCCTGGTCAGGCGTGGTCAATCAGAACAGGCCCTGGATCTGCCCGTCCGCGTCCAGCGTGATGCTCTCGGCGGCGGGGTGTCGCGGCAGGCCGGGCATGGTCATGATCTCGCCGCAGATGGCCACGACGAAGCCGGCGCCGGCGGCCAGGCGCACGTCGCGCACCGTCAGCACATACCCCGTCGGCGCGCCGAGCAGCGTCGGGTCGGAGCTGAAGGATGACTGCGTCTTCGCGATGCAGACCGGCAGGTGTGAGAACCCCTGCGCCGCGATGCGCGCAAGCTTCGTCTCGGCTGTGGGCGCAAAGGTGACGGAGCCCGCGCGATACACCTCCCGCGCGATGACGCCGATCTTGCCGGGCAGGTCCAGCTTGTCGGGGTAGAGCGGCGCGAACCGCCCCTGCCCGATCCGCGCGAGCACCGCCTGCGCGAGGTCCGCCGCACCGGCGCCGCCATCGGACCAATGCGTGCACAGGATGGCCTGGGTGCCCAGCGTTTCCATAGCGACCTGCACGGCCGCGATCTCGGCATCGGTGTCGGAGGTGAAGCGGTTGAGGGCCACCACCACCGGCACGCCGAACTTGCCCATGTTCTCGACATGGCGGGCGAGGTTCACGACGCCGCGCTGGACCGCGGGGACATCCTCCGCACCCAAGGCCGCCTTCGCCACGCCGCCATGCATCTTGAGCGCGCGCACGGTTGCAACCACCACGCAGACGGAGGGTGCGAGGTCGCCGATGCGCGCCTTGATGTCGCAGAATTTCTCGCCACCCAGGTCGGCGCCGAAGCCCGCCTCGGTCACCACAACATCGGCGAGGCTGAGGCCAAGCCGCGTCGCGATCAGGGAGTTGCAGCCATGCGCGATATTCGCGAAGGGCCCGCCATGGACCAGCGCGGGATTGCCCTCCAGCGTCTGCACCAGGTTGGGTGCCAGCGCATCGCGCAGCAGCACCGCCATGGCGCCATCGGCCTTGATGTCGCGCGCGGTCACCAGCGTGCCGTCGCGCCGCGCGCCGATCACCATGCGGCCAAGGCGTTCCTGCAGATCATGCAGGTCGCGCGCCAGGCAGAACACCGCCATCACTTCGGAGGCGACGGTGATGTCGAACCCCTCCTCGCGCGGGGATCCGTTGCTGGCTCCGCCCAGCGAGGCGACGATCTGACGCAGCGCACGGTCGTTCATGTCGATCGCACGCCGCCAGGTGATCCGGCGCGGATCCAGCCCGACCTCGTTGCCCCAGT
>JAZKFA010000106.1:12006-14313 GCA_040386655.1 Pseudomonadota bacterium
AGGTGGTTGTCCACCATCGCGGAGAGCAGGTTGTTGGCACTCGTGATCGCGTGGAAATCGCCGGTGAAGTGCAGGTTGATCTCGGCCATCGGGGCGACCTGCGCGTGGCCGCCGCCCGTTGCCCCGCCCTTCACGCCGAAGCAGGGGCCGAGCGAGGGTTCGCGCAGGCAGATCATGGTCTTCGTGCCGGCGGCGTTCAGCGCATCGGCGAGGCCGACCGTGGTGGTGGTCTTGCCCTCACCGGCCGGGGTCGGGTTGATGCCGGTGACGAGGACCAGCGCGCCCTGCTTGTTGCCGGCCTGCGACTTGACGAAGTCCAGGCTCACCTTCGCCTTGTACCGGCCATAGGGTTCGAGCGCGTCGGCCGGGATGCCGGCGCGGGCCGCCACCTCCGCGATCGGGCGCAACACCGCCGCACGCTCGATCTCAAGGTCGGTGGACATCAGGCATTCTCCCGGACGCATTCCCTGCCTCGCGCATATCGTCCGCGCCCCGCGCAGGCAAGCGCGCATCTCACGCGGGCTTGATCAACATCAACGCAGGGGAGGCAAAGGCGGCCTAGCCCGTTTCCTACGGCGCATGCCGCGCCGGGAACGGAAGCGAGAGATGACAACGAAAATCGCATGCATGGCCGCAGCCCTGGCGGTCGCCGCCGCACTGCCGGCACAGGCCCAGACGAACGCGGTGCGCGGCCACCAGGCGGGCGACATCCACCTCGGCGCTGGGTTGATCGTGGTGGCCCCGCGCAACGGCGGCAATGTCGGCGTGATCGGCGGGTCCCCGCACGCCAGCACCACGGTGACGCCGCAGCTCGACCTCACCTATTTCTTCACCCCGCAATTCGCGCTGAACCTGATCGCCGCGACGTCCCGCCATGACATCTCGGTGCACAACAGCGCCATCGGGCGCGTGGATCTCGGCCGAGTCTGGGCGCTGCCGCCGACGCTGACGGCGCAGTTCCACCCGCTGCCGGCCAGCCGGTTCAGCCCCTATGTGGGTGCGGGCGTGAACTACACCGTGTTCTACGGGGAAGGCGGCAGCCGCACCGCGCCGGTCACCAGCGTGGACGTGACGAACGCCTTCGGCTTCGCGCTGAACGCCGGCATGAATGTGGAGCTAACGCCCAACCTGCTGTTCAACGTGGACGTAAAGAAGCTGTTCCTGCGCCCGGACGTGCATGTCGAGACCACGGTTGGGCGCATCAACGCGACGACGCGGCTGGATCCGTGGATCTTCGGCGCCTCGATCCGCTATCGCTTCTGAAGAAGCGGGCGCTGCTGAACGAAAAAGGGCGGGCGCCTTGCGGCACCCGCCCTTCCCGTATTGGGTGACGGCGCCCTTGCGGGCGCCGCCTCCAAATCAATCGAGCTTCAGATTGCAGGCCGAAACCTTGCCGCGATCGCCGCTCTGGACGTCGTAGGAGAGCTTCGCGCCTTCGCGCAGCTCATTGATGCCCGAACGCTGCACGTCGGAGATGTGAACGAACACATCGCCGGTGCCGTCGGAGGGCTGGATGAAGCCATAACCCTTGGTGGCGTTGAACCACTTCACGGTGCCATTGGCCATGTTTGTATTCCAATCAGATAACAAGATGTACCGCCGAACGAACGCCGTTAAGCGGGCCAATCTGCAGGAAGGAGCGGGCAGCAGGCTCGGCGCTCGATCACGAGCTTGGAGAGCAGGCCGAACCAAAGAGAGGCTGACGGCACTTCTCATAGACCCTTTGGCAGGAAAAGCAAGAAAAACCGTCGGCCACCCGAAGGCGTGTTCAGGCGGCCTCGCGCCGCGTCACGCCCATTGCGTCCAGCGTCGCGCCGATCGCCTCCAGCGCAAAGTCGATCTCGGCCTGGCCTATGGCCCCGATCGCTCCGATGCGGATGGTCGGCGGCTCCGTGGTGAAGAAGTTGGAGATAAGCACCCCGCGCTCCTTCAGCGCCGTCACGAACTCGGCCAGCACGAAGCTGGGGTCGGCGGGTTGGCGGACGGTGAAAATGATCGGCCCCTGGTCGGCGCGGGCGAGGTAGGGTTCGATGCCCAGCGCGGCCAGGCCGTCATAAAGCTGCATCGCATTGGCGCGGTAGCGCGCGAGGCGCCCGGCCTGCCCACCCTCGGCGGCGTGGATGTCGAGTGCGACGTCGAAGGCGGCCAGCGCCTGCACCGGCGGCGTAAAGCGAAAACTGCCGAAGCCCGAGCGCAGGGCATGCGCGTAGACATCCGCGAGATCGAAGGCCCAGGACCCCGCCTGCCCCGCACTTTCCAGCACGCGGTCGATCCGCGCCACCGCGAAGCCAATGCCCGGCAACCCCT
>JAZKFA010000107.1:0-1607 GCA_040386655.1 Pseudomonadota bacterium
GAGCAGGCTGGCCGTGAAGAAGGCCGCCACACCGGACGCCGACATCTCCGTCAATGCCGGCCATGGCTGGGCGATGACACGGCCGGGACCATCGGGTCTCGGCAATTGCGAACGTCCCTCGCCACCGTAGGCCGGCCGGTCCCACGCATAGCCCGCACGATCGTAGATTTGCAGACGCACCGACGCACCTGCGGCGCCAAGAGCCTGCGCGAAGGCGGCACAGGGGCTCGGCGCATTCACGGGATCGGCTGCGCCGAACATGAGCAGCACCGCTTCGCCGTGCAGCTCCGCCGGCGACAGGCCGCCGCAGCCTGGGTAGAGCAGCGCCCGCGCCGCAACGCGTCCGGCCCACCCCGCCGCGAGCCGGGCGCCTTGGCCGAAGCCGAGCAGGCCCAGCGGCTGGCCCGCCACCCGCGGATGGGCCGCAAGCGCGTCCAGCGCCTCGCCCAGCCCATGGCGCTCGATTGCCTGCACCTCGAGAACCGCAATTCCCGCGCCGAGAAGCTGGTCCGTGTAGTGGCCCGCCCGGCCATCCGGTCCCTGCGAATCCTGCAGGATGACGACGGCCGGCGTCTGCCGGTCAGGCGCTCCAGCCGGCAGGATCAGGACCCCGACGAGGCCGCGCGCCACGAAGGATTCGATCTCCTCCAGGGGTTCGATCGGCATCTCCCGCGCCACCACACCCGATGAGGCACTTCCAAGCAGGGTGAGCGCCATCAGCACGAGGCGCAGGCGATGCCCGCGTGGTTGGACGCGGCGATTCGGATGGGACATGGCGCGCTCCGGCAGGGTCTGGATGGTCTCTCCTAGCCAGTGCGCCCTCGTACACGCGGTGCCCTGGGTCACAGCCGCGGAGGCTGTCTCGCTCCAAGACTGGGCACTCCACACCCGCAGGAGATCCCGCCATGTCCAGCATCAACCCGACCCGGGCCGAACTCGAACGGCTGATGGAGTCCGCGCGGGATGCACGCAGCGCAGCGCTGCTTGCGCGTGGCGTGGCCCTGCGTGCCGCCTTGCTGCGGCTGCTTGGCCGCGTGACCCAGGGCACGCCGGCGCAGTCGGCGTGAGACAGAACGGGCAGGTCGTGACAGGGTGCGCATGCGGTGTTCGCATCGAAGAGCCTTGCACCATGGACGACCTTTCCCGCCTCGCCTTCTTCGCTCCCTTTCCGAAATCCGCACTCGCGGCGCTGGCGCCCGCGGCGCGCTGGCGCGCGTTCGAGCCGGGACAGGTGGTGCTGGAGGCGGGCGACCTCGCGCGCGATGTCTTCTTCATCGTCGAGGGAGAGGTTCGGATCATCACGCGGGGCAGCGCGGGACAGGAGATCATCCTCAACGAGCTTGGCCCGGGCCGGTTTTTCGGCGAGATCGCGGCCATCGACGAAGGCCCCCGTTCGGCCGGCGTCCTTGCACTGACCCGCTGTCGCATCTGCGTCATCGCGGCCGGGCCCTTCATGGACTTCGCGCTCTCGACGCCGGAAGCCTCGCACCAGGTGATGCGGATCCTCGCGGCGCTGGTGCGCGAGAAGGATGCGCGGCTGCTCGAGCTTACGGTCCTGCCGGTCAGGCCGCGGCTGATTTCGCTGCTGTTGCGCATGGCACGATCGC
>JAZKFA010000107.1:1617-8666 GCA_040386655.1 Pseudomonadota bacterium
GTCGGCGGCGGGCTGGTGGTCTCGCCCCCGCGCCCCCACCATGAGCTGGCCGCACGGATCGGAACCGGGCGCGAGGTCGTCTCGCGCACCCTCGGGAGCCTGCAGCGCGACGGTCTCGTTGTGCCCGTACGCGGAGGTCTTCTGTTGCCCCAGCCTGAACGGCTGCGCGTGGAGGTCGAAGCCGGCTACAATCCTGGCTGACTGAGCGCAGCCCGAAGACGGTTTTGGGCTGGCGGATGCCCACCGTTGGAGATGCAGCCGGCAGGTGAAGCCGCGCTACGCGCCTTCAGGATCCTGGCCGGCCATGGCGGCATCCAGAACAACCTTGAACTTCTCCCTGATCACCTGGGCCGCCTTGTCGCGCGGAACGACCTGGTAAAGCTTGTATCCGGCTGCCAGGACCACGTGAAAAAATTCGTGCAGCGCGAATTTCTGCTCATCCGTCAAGCCGTCGGGCGGCGCTTCGCAGTGAATCTTCGAGGCGAGTACGTGCATCGGATCGCGCATGGTTCAGGCATCCCCCTGGGCGTGCAATCAGCCCGGATTCACTATATCATAGGTTAAAGCGCGGGCAATTTTTTGCAACGAATCGCGCCCGTTTTTCCAGCGCTTCGGAGTTCAGCATGTCCCAGACGCCCATCCCTTCGAACGCGCCCGTGGTCGTCTCTCAAGCGGATCTCGCGGGGCAGTTCATCTACAAGTTCGAGGGCAATGCGGTCCGCAACAACGTGGCCCATCGCATCTGCGGCATAGGGCAGTTCACGGTGGACGCCGCGGGGCAGCTGGTGGGCAGCCACACCTCCTCGGGCACGCCGCTCCAGGGGTCGGTCAAGAACGGCGTGCTGGTCGGAACCTACAAGCTCAAGGGCACGTTGCTGCTGGACCGGGGCGAGAATCTGGGCGACGCGCGGATCGCGTTCACGACGAGCAACGAAAACATGGACGGCGTGGACGGCAGGTTCCGCTTCGCCGTCGCGGGCACACCCGACCGCCTGTGGCTGATGTCGACCGGTGCGACGATCATGAACCAGCCCGAGCCGGTGAACATCGCCGAACTCGTCATCATCGAAGCCGTCCGTTTTCCCCAATGATCAAGGCGCGGCTCGCCCGCGTCCTCAGCCGTAGCGGAGAGGGCTAGCGTGGCCCGTTCACCCACGCCAGCACGGCCAAAGAGGCAAGCGCCCGCTGCTGAGCGGCGTCAGCTGACGGTGCTCTTCGCTGATCTGATGGACTCCACGCGCCTGTCCTCCGAACTCGACCCCGAGGATTGGGATGAGATCCTGCGCGCCTACCAGCGCCGCTGCGCAGAAACCATCGAGGCCGCCGGCGGCATCGTCGCCGAAATCCAGGGCGATGGAGTCGTGGGCTATTTCGGCTATGTCCAGGCGAGCGAAAGCGATGCCGAACGCGCGGTGCGCGCGGGGCTGGCGCTGTGCAAGGCGATCCCGGACAGCCCGTCCGCACATGGCGTGTCACTCGGCGTCCGCGTCGGCATCGCAACCGGCCTGGTCGTCACCGACAACCGTAGCCTCGCGGCGGCACGGCTGGGGCAGGGCGCCGTGGGCCAGACCCTGAACCTCGCCGCGCGATTGCAATCCCTCGCCGAGCGCAACGCCGTCATCGTCGCCGATGCGACCAAGCGGCTGACCGGCGCCCGCTTCACCTGGGAGGACCACGGGCGCGTCGCGCTCAAGGGTTTCACCGACACCGTGCTGGTGTGGCAGGTCGTCGGGGCCACGATGGTCGGCAGCCGCGTGCATGCCGAGAGCGGCGCATCATCGGCCAGCATGGTCGGCCGGCAGGCCGAGATGCACACCGTGCTGGAGGCCTGGCGGGAGGCGCGATCCGGCAAGGGCCGCGTCGTCAACATCGTTGGCGATGCCGGCATGGGGAAATCCCGCTTCGTCGCGGAGTTTCGCCAAAGGATCGCGACGGAGCGCCACGCCTGGGTCGAGGATGGCGGCTCCGAATTCTTTAGCGGAACGCCCTTCCACCCGGTCTCGCAGATGATCCGCCGCGTCATCGACCCGGGCGGCACCCGGACGCCGGGGCGCTTCCAGGCACGCGTCGGGAACGCGCTGAAACGGAGCGAGGTCAGCCTCGCGAACGCCGTGCCCGTCTTTGCCGACATGCTCGACCTGCCGATCGATCGCGGCACCGCCTACGCCTTGCCGCCGACCTTGGCGAAGCGCGCCCTCTTGCTCTCCGTGCTGCTCGATTGGGTTCGCGGCGCCGCCAGGTCCCGGCCCCTCGTGATCGTCGTCGAGGACGCGCACTGGGCTGATGCATCGTCGCTGGAGCTTGTCGGCCAGCTCGCCGCGGTGATCGCGTCGATGCCGGTCCTGCTCGTGACGACGACACGCCCGCTGCGCCGGCCGGGCCCGGTTGCGGCGAACACGACCACCGTTCAGCTCAAGGCGCTGCCGGACACGGACCTCCGCGAGGTCGTCCGCGGCATGGCGACGGCTTCGCTGACGCCGCAGGATATGGACCGCGTCATCAAGCGGGCTGGCGGCGTGCCGCTGTTCGGGGTGGAACTGGCGCATCTGCTGCGCGAGCAGGGCGCGGCCGAAGGCACGCAGGCGCCGGCCAGCGAGGATGAAGTGCCAACCAGCCTCGCGGACCTGTTGATGGCGCGGCTCGACCAGCTCGGCGCGGCAAAGGGCGTCGCCCAGCTTGCCGCGGTGATCGGCACGCAGGTCCCGCGCGAGATCCTGGTGGCGATATCGGATCTGCCGGAGACCACCCTCCGCTCACACATGGCGACCTTGAAGTCGCACGATATCCTGGGGCCCGCCGACCGGCACGGCGCCGTCTACGCCTTCGGCCACGCGATGCTGCGCGACGCCGCGTACGGATCGCTGCTGAAGAGCCGGCGGCGGGATCTCCATCGCGCGGTTGCCATCGCGATCAGGGATGGGGATAGCGGTTCCGCGGCATCGAGGGCGGACATCCTGGCGCATCACTGGACGAACGCCGGAGAGATCGATGCGGCGATCGACGCCTGGATGGAAGCGGGGCGCTACGCGAGCGACCGCCATGCCTTCATCGAGGCGGAGAACGCCTTCGGCGCCGCGGTCGCCGCCCTCCTGCAGCAGCCCGCCTCGCCCGAGCGGGACCGCCGCGAGCTGGCGTTGCAAAGCCCCTACGCGAATGCGCTGCGGATCACCCGCGGCCTCTCGGCGCCACCGACGCTGCAGGCAACGCGGCGCGCACGCGACCTTGCCGAAAGGAGCGGCGACAGCGAGCAGCGCCTGCAGCTGGCCTGGGCGAGCTGGGCCGCTGCGTCCAGCGGCGGCGACTTCGAAGCCGGCCGGCTTCTCGCGAACGAGTACGAGCAGCAGGCCTTCGCCAACGGTTTGCCCAGGCACCTCGCGGCCGCGCACATGATGCAGATGACCTCGAGGTTCCGGGTCGGTGACATCGGCGGCGCGGAGGAGGCGTTCGAACAAGGCGCGCGGTATTTCGACGACGCGGATTTCCGCGCACAGCCGGGCTTCATCGCACAGACCTACGGCAATGCCGCCATGGTCGCCTGGACGCTGGGCGATGATGCACAGGCCAAGCTTCGCATCGAGGGCGCGCTGGTCACGGAGGGGCGCGATGACAGGCCATTCGACACCGTCTACGGCCAGCTCATGCACTCGGTGTACCTGACCCTCGTCGAAGCCTACGACGAGGCCGCGCGGTGCGCGCGCGGCAGCGCGGCCCTCTGCGCGAAGTTCGGCATCGCCCAGTTTGCCGCGAGCACCAAGATCGTGCTCGGACGCGCGAAGGTCGGCCTTGGCGCAGCGGAGGAGGGCACGGCCCTCATCCGCGATGGCATCGCGGAGATGCAGGCCAAGGGCGTGCGCGTCGCGATGACGCGCTACGTCACCTGGTTGGCCGAGGGGCATCTGGAAGCCGGCCGGCTCGATGCCGCGCTGGCCTCGGCGAATGAGGCGCTGACGATCAATCCCAGCGAGTTCTTCTGCCGTCCCGAAGCGCTGCGGACGCGCGGGCTGATCCTGTTGAAGGCGGGCCAGCGCGCACAGGCGGAGCAGGATTTCCTTGGCGCCGAACATCTGGCGCGGCACATGGGCGCCGCGCGGCATCTGAGGCTCGCCACCGACAGCCTGCAAGCCCTGCGGGTGGAACTCGCCTGAAGGCGGTTAGACGCCTCCCCGGGCAGGATTGAAGCCCGGTTGCATGATCCTCACCGCTTTGAATGTGCATCCGTCATCGATGCCGCCGCCGCCTATCCAGGCGGATGAAACACCTCGCCCCATGCGTTCTCCACCGAGCTTTGTCGGGTGAGGGTGCCGCCACTAGTCGGGCGCTGAGCCTGCAGTCGCCGCGTCAGGCGCGCCCCAATGCGCCGAGCCGCTGGACGAGCAGCAAGGCGGCTGCCGTGATCGTTCCCACGACGATGGGCGACGACAGAAGGGGCGACAGGGCGGCCGGGGCGGAGGCGCGGATTGCAGGGCACAGATCGACGGCGAAGCTCGCCAGGATGGAGAAGCCGAGCATGAGCGCCATGTCCTGGCTCAGGCCGCGTTCGGCCATCATCTTGACGCCGCCGGTGACCACGAAGGCGCCCGTGAAGATCAGCGCCGCACCGACCACCCCGGGCGGGACGGTGGCGAGAAGGAACGCCGCACCCGGCATCAAGGCGAGCACTGCGAAAACCCCGGCGACGTAGGCGACCACTCGGCGGTCGGTCATGCCGGAGGCGGCGACCAGTCCAGCACTGGACGCCGACGCATTCACACCGATGCCGCCAAGAAGGCCGGCCGTGGCGGAGCCGGCGCCATCGGCCAGCACGCTACGCCGTGCGGCGGCGTGGTCGAGTTCGCCATTGGCGCCGTCGGTGAGGCGTTGCGCATGATAAACAAAGCCCATCTGCTTCATCGCTGCCGCGAAGGCCACGACGGTGAAGGGCAGAACCAGCGTCACGTCGAAGGACATCTGCGGAAGGGCGAATGACGGGATGGCAAACCAGGGAACCTGTCGCTCCGCAGCCAGGTCTGCCGCGGTGACCAGCCCTGCCGCATAGGCGCACGCATAGCCGAGGACCATGCCGATCGCCGCGGCATAGAGTCGGGCAGCAACCGAGCGGAGACATTGCAGCGCGATCATCACCCCCAGGGTCAATGCGCCAACGGCGATCTGGCCTCCATTCGGGTTGACGGCGTCGGTGCCGAACATCTGGCGAAATCCGGCGACACCATTGGTCAGGCCGACCAGGAAGATGATCAACCCAACGAATTCAACCGGGATCGCGGTCCTGAGCCGATCCATGAAGCGCGACATCGTGGCCTCGGCGATGCCGGCCAGGAACGTCATGCCGAAGACGAGCGGCAGGCGGCCCATGTCGGCGGCAAGCATGGACGGGCCGAGATAGGTCGCGGTGAAGCTCGTGGGCGTAAGATAGCCGCTGCCCAGAGGCGGCCGCAGGGCCTGCAGCAGATTGGCCGCTGCGAGGACAAGCAGCGCCGTGCCGACGAAGGCGGCCAGTGCCTCGCCGGTCAGGCCCGCCTGCCGGCTGACAACGATCGGGAATGCCAAGGTGGCGCACATGACCCCGGTGTGCTGCAGCCCTGCCAGCCCAACACTGGCTTCGGCCCGAGCCGCGGCGAGCCACGCGGCCCATGCTGCGGCAGGCCGGTGCGGCAGAAGCGCGCTCACAACCCGCCACTGTTGGCGTGACGGCGCTCCATGCTGGCTGCCACCGGGCGCGTGTCCCACGGTGAGGCGTTCATGCCGCGCCTCTCTGCTGCTGGCGCGCCACGCACGGTTCCGGTGAGGGGGACGGACGGGCCCAGTGATCCGCCCAGGAGAAATCCAGGCTCGCATCCACAAGGCCGTCGTCGCCGGACCGTAGGTACTGCCAAGCGGTGACCCCGGTTTGCGCGGTGCGGCCGAAGTCGTTCGCGCGATGGATCAGCGCCGCGCTGCGTGTCTCACGCGCGAGTTCCATCAGGAGCTGCAGTTCGGCACGGTTCGGCTGGGTGCTCGGCAAGGTCAGTGCTCCATTCGGGTGGAGCAGAGCTAGGCCCGCGCATCACGCCAGGCTGTGACGCAGAGCACTGCGTGACCGGATGGTCGATCTCTCATCGGAGCGGCTCTGCTCGTCGCCGCAGCCGGATCAGCGGCAAACTCCGTGGGTGCGCATCTACGGCTGCAGCACAGCGAAGGTGGCATATGCGACAATGGCCACGCCGGCCTTTTACCCCTCAGCCATGCTCCGCCATTCGGCTTCGGTGAGGGTGGTGACGCCGAGTTCGGCCGCCTTCGCTGCCTTGGAGCCGGCGTCTTCGCCGATGATGACGTAGTCGGTTTTCTTTGACACGCTTTTGGTCACCTTCGCGCCGAGGCGTTCGGCGATGGCTTCGGCTTCGTCGCGGGTCATGGTGGTGAGCGTGCCGGTGAAGACGAGCGTCTTGTTGGCCAGCGCGGTGTTGCCGGCGGCGGTGCTGGTGGCGGCTGCCGGACGAACTTCGCTGGCGAGGTCGTCGAGCGCTTCGAGGTTGCGCGGCTCGGCGGCGAATTCAACAAGCTCCTGGGCGATGGCGGGGCCGATGCCCTGGATGGCGCCGAGTTCCTCCCGCGCTTCGGAGCCTATAATGCGGGCTTCGACCATGCGGGCGCGCCAGTGTTCGAAGCTGCCGTAGTGCCGGGCGAGCAACTTGGCGTTCTGCGCGCCGATGCGGCGGATGCCGAGCGCGAACAGGAAGCGTTCCAGGGCGACGCCGCGGCGCGCCTCGATGGCATCGAGCAGCTTTCCGATTTTGCGGCTGCCCCAGCCTTCCCAGGTTGCAAGCGTCGCGCGGTGCTGGGCCAGGCGGAAGATGTCGGCGGGGGTTGCGACGAGCTTCGCGGCATGCAGGGCGATGATGTTTTCCGCACCCAGCCCTTCGATATCCATGGCGTTGCGGGAGGCGAAGTGGATCAGTCGTTCCTGCTGCTGGGCGGCGCAAATGAGACCGCCGGTGCAGCGGCGCACGACCTCGCCTTCCGGGCGGATCGCGTGGCTGCCGCAGACCGGGCAGCGGTCGGGAAAGATGTAG
>JAZKFA010000108.1:0-5992 GCA_040386655.1 Pseudomonadota bacterium
GTCGTGCGGCGTGAGGCCGACGCCCGCGCTGCCGAAGCCCTGGCTCAGGTGGGCCTCGCCGGCTTCGAGCGCGCCTATCCCCGCGCGCTATCGGGGGGGATGAAGATGCGCGTCTCCATCGCCCGCGCCCTGGTCACGAAGCCCGGCCTGCTGCTGATGGACGAGCCCTTCGCCGCGCTGGACGAGATCACCCGTCACCGGCTGAACAACGACCTCCTCGCCCTATGGGAGCGCGAGCGCTTCACCGCCATCTTCGTCACGCATTCGACCTTCGAGAGCGTCTACCTGGCCCAGCGCATCCTGGTCATGGCCGCACGTCCCGGGCGCATCGCAGGCGAGATCGCTGTTGATGCCGGCTATCCCCGCGGCGAGGTCTACCGTACCTCCGCCGAGTACGCCGCGCATTGCCGCGCCGTGTCGGAACGCCTAGGGGCGGCAATGGCGGCATGAGCGCGCTCTCCGCCTCCGAACAGGCCGAGGCGGCCGCACTCGCCGAGCCGCGCGAGCGGAGCGTGCTCGGCCTCACGCCCACGATGTGGCTGCGCCTGCTCGCGCCCGCTGTGCTGGGTATGATCTTCCTGATCGGCTGGGAAGCATTGGTCCGGCTGCGCGAGATCCCGCCCTACATCCTGCCGGGCCCGGTCGCTATTGGGCATGCGCTGGCCGCGGACTGGGCCTCGCTGGGCATCTCGCTGTGGGTGACGCTGCAGATCACCTTCGCGGCGCTGTTCATGGCCGCGACGCTGGGCCTGCTGCTCGCGGTGCTGTTCGCCCAGTCGCGCGTGATCGAGCTGTCGCTCTACCCTTACGCCGTGATTCTGCAGGTGACGCCGATCGTCGCCATCGCCCCGCTGATCATCATCTGGGTCGACGACATCCGCGTGGCGCTGCTGATCTGCGCCTGGATCGTGGCCTTCTTCCCGGTGCTGTCGAACACCACGCTCGGGCTGAATTCCTGCGACCGCAACCTCGAGGACCTGTTCCGCCTGTACCGCGCCAATCGCTGGCAGGTGCTATGGCGGCTGCGGCTGCCGACGGCGATGCCCTACTTCCTTGCGGGATTGCGCATCTCTGGCGGACTCGCGTTGATTGGCGCCATCGTCGCGGAGTTCGTCGCGGGCACCGGGGGCAGCGCGTCCGGCCTCGCCTACCGCATCCTAGAATCGGGGTACCAGCTGCAGATACCCCGCATGTTCGCGGCACTCGTGCTGGTTTCGGGCGCCGGCATCATGCTGTTCCTGGGCCTGTCGCTCGTCTCGCACCTGCTGCTGCGCCGCTGGCATGAGAGTGCTGCCGGACGGCGGCGATGACCGGGGCCTGAACGCAAGACGCGGAGGCATGTTCCCATGCCTCCGCGCCATGCAACCGCCTCAGGGCGCCGAAGCGCTCAGCGGTGGGTCTTTTCCCAGGTCGAGAGCTGCTCTTCCGCCTCTTCCTTGGTGATGCCGTAGCGCTCCTGCACCTTCCCGAGCAGCTGGTCACGCTTGCCGCCGATCACGGTCATGTCGTCATCGGTGAGCTTGCCCCACTGCTCCTTCACCTTGCCGGTCATCTGCTTCCAATTGCCGGCGATCTGGTCCCAGTTCATGCGTGTTCTCCCTTGCGAGCGCGCGATAAGCGCTATGGCGGAACAACACCTGGGCAGGGGCCAGGTTGCTCTCAGGCCAGCGGCGAACGCCCCGCCGTCACCGCCTGGTAGGTCGCGATGGCCAGCGCGAGCGGTTCGAACGGCTTGGAGATGATGTAGGCGGGCTCGATCCCCTCCGAGGTGAGCAACCGCTCGGGATAGGCGGTCACGAAGATGACCGGCACCTTCAGCGTCTGCATGATGCGCGACACCGCGACGGACCCGTCACCCCCGCGCCCGAGGTTGATGTCGGCGAGGATCAAGCCGGGCGGATGCGCGGCGGCGATGCGCACCGCTTCGGCCTCGCTCGACGCCACGCCCACCACGCGATGGCCGCACGCCTCGACCAGGCGCTGAACATCCATCGCGATGATCGGCTCATCCTCGATGACAAGGACATCGGTCGCCGTGACGCCGCGGAGCGCCTTGCGCGCGCTATCGGCCTCGGTGAGCGCATCCGACGGCTCGAGGCCGAGCACGAGGGCTGCCTCCTCGGTGCTGAGATCCTCCAGTGCCATGAGCAGCAGCAGCTGCCGCTGACGCGTCGACAGCGCTTCCTGCTCGACAGCACGCGCCGGTGCCGCGCGGACGATGGCGGAATACAGCGCAAGCCGCGGGGGCAGATCGGGCAGAGGAGAGCGAAGCGCCGTTGCCACAAGGGCATCGCCTGAGGGCTGCTCTCCGGTGATGGCGCGCGCGAATCGCCGAGCCTGTGGAAGAACCCGGAGCAACTCGGCGGGCGAAACTGCGTTCATCATGAACCCTGTCTGCTATCGGACACGTGAAGCCTCCGGCGGAACGCGATAGTCAGTATATGGTTGCCCGCACGACCCGTGGAGAAAAGCGGCGTTCGAATTCCGCCACAAGAAGCCGTGATGCAACCAAACCCAGCGGTCATGCTTTATGGGCGCATGGAACATGACAGCGACACCCTCTCCCGGACACCCGATGCCCAGGCGACGGAGCCCGGTTTCTCCTTCCACGACGCGCTGGTCGCGGCATTGCCCCGCCTGCGCGTGCAAGCCCTTTCGCTGACGCGCAATCGCGCCGACGCGGATGACCTGGTCCAGGCGGCAGTCACGAACGCCTTGTCCGCGCAGGGCAGCTTCACGCCCGGCACCAATTTTCAGGCCTGGATGTTCCGCATCCTGCGCAATCGCTTCCTCTCCGATCGCCGCCGCAACCGCGACACCATCGAGATCGACGAGGCACCGGCATCCTCGGTCGCCCGCCCGGCCAGCCAGGAGCACAGCCTCGCGCTTGCCGAGCTGCGCTGCCAGATGGCGCGCCTTCCGGCGGATCAGCGCACCGCGCTCGTCATGGTCTCGCTCCAGGGCATGTCCTACGAGGATGTGGCCGAGGCGATGGGCTGTGCGGTGGGTACCGCGAAGTGCCGCGTGTTCCGCGCCCGGCGCCAGCTTGAAGTCTGGATGCTTGGTGAGGGCGAAGGCCGCCGTTCTCCCGCCCGCGCACGTAGCGCTGGCGTTTCCCTCCCGCAACGCGGTAGGACTCAGGAGGAGCGTCACGATACCGTGACGGAGGACAGTCAACCGCGGATGTGATGGACGAGCCAGACGATAAGAAGCCCTCGGATGATGTCATGCCTGCTCGCGACAGAGTTCCCGGTGGTACGCGTCGCGTGCCTGAAGCGGCTTTCGACCTCTGGCTGAGGCGCGGCTTGCATCAGCTGTATGATGACGTCGCGAATGAAGCGATCCCTGCCGAATTGCTCCGCCTGATCGAGCAGGATCGCAGAAAATGAACGCTGACGGGCCGGCCGGTGCCGGCCTAGCGTCGGTGCCGCAGGTCACTGAAGCGACCTCCGGACGCCGACGGTTTTTCAGTGGCGTCCGTGGACGCCTCCTTATCCTCGTATTCATTGCGACGATCCCGGTCCTGGGCACGGCGGGCGGCCACGCCTGGCTGAACTATGAACGTGGTCGCGATCTCGCACGCCAGACGGCGCTGATCATCCGCGAGGGCGCAGTGGCCCGGCAGACCGCGATGATCGAGACAACCGAGGAAATGCTGAATGGTCTTGCGCGGCGGACCGACCTGCTTTCCGCAACGCCTGAGGTCTGCAATGCATCGATGCAGGCGCTGCTGGCGCTCTTCCGCGATCGCTATACCAATATCTGGCTGATCGACGGCGAAGGCCGGCTGCGATGCAGCGCCCTGCCTGCGGAAGCCGGGCGCGACCTGACGGCAACTCGGACTTGGCAGGCGCCCGTCGCCGCGCGTCAATTTGCGCTGTCCGACTTTATCGAGGGCGAGCTGAGCGGCCGGTCGGTGATGCCAGCGGCGAGCCCGATGTTCGGGGAGGATGGTTCCCTCCAGGGCGTCATCGCGGCGGCGGTGCTGCTCGACTACCTGGCCGTGCCGGCTCCAAGAAACCCTGGCCTCGCCACCTACGACGCTTGGCTCGTCGACCGGCAGGGGACCACGCTCGCGATTACCAACGCGGGTGTGTCGGTGCTGCCCTCCCTCGCGCAGCTCAACAGGCTGCAGGCCGATGGCGCGATGATCGAGGGCATGGCCTCCGACGGCATGCCGCATTTGTGGTCCACGGCCGTGCTCGCCCCCAATCTGCGCATGGTCATCGGCGTTCCCGTCGGCGAGCTGCACGCGATGGCCGCTTCTGCACTGCGCGACCGCATCATCGAACTGGCCGTCTTCCTTTCCATCTGCATCATAGCGATCCTGGTCGGCGCGGAGATGTCCGTCTCACGTCCGATGCGACGGCTTGCGCGGAGCGTGCATGAATGGGCGCCGGGCCAGCTGTTCCGCCCCGGCAGCCGGGCGAACGATCCCGATGAGGTTGTCGCGCTCGACTCCGCGCTGTCCCGCGCATCCACGGTGATTGCAGATCGCGAGCAGGCGCTGCGCGCGGCCATCGGCCAGCGGGACCTGCTGATGGCGGAGATCCATCATCGCGTGAAGAATAACCTGCAGATCATCGCGTCGCTGCTGTCGATGCAGGCAGCGAGGCTGGAAGACCCGCGCGCGAACCTGGAACTCGGTATCGCGCGCGACCGGGTACAGGCGCTGGCGACGCTGCACCGCCACCTCTACCTCGACCAGAGCTACCGCTCGATCGCCATGCGACCCTTCCTCGAGGAGCTGTGCCGGCAGCTGGGCGACGCGATGGATGTGCGCAGCGACGAGCGCATCAACGTGACCATCGACGCCGATTCCATGGAGATCGCCTCCGATTCCGCGATATCCCTTGCGCTTCTGGTGACCGA
Source organism: Pseudomonadota bacterium (assembly GCA_040386655.1). Classification (GTDB taxonomy): domain Bacteria; phylum Pseudomonadota; class Alphaproteobacteria; order Acetobacterales; family Acetobacteraceae; genus Plastoroseomonas. The sequence goes on from JAZKFA010000108.1 coordinate 4,873, forward strand.
AGCGGTGAGCAATGCGCTTCGCCACGCCTTCCCAGAGGGGCGGCTCGGCACCATAGCCGTCTCGTTCAAGCAGGAGGGTGACATGGCGTTGCTGCGCATCGCCGATGACGGAGTGGGCATTGCCGGGACCGGCGAGGGCGGCACGGGGCTGGGGATGCAGCTGATCCGCGGCTTCGCCCAGCACCTGGGCGGCGAGGCCGCGGTCACGCATGAGCATGGCACCGAGATCACGCTGCGGATCCCGATCGAGCTGATCACGCCGCCCAAGTCTCCCACCGCCTGAAGGAGTGGGGGTAATCCCCGCCCAGGGCTTTTCAGCCCTGGCGCTCGACCATCAGCTGACGGATCTTGCCGATAGCTTCGGCCGGGTTCAGCCCCTTCGGGCAGGTCCGGGTGCAGTTCATGATGGTGTGGCAGCGATACAGCCGGAACGGATCCTCGAGGTTGTCCAGACGCTCGCCGGTGTATTCGTCCCGGCTATCCGCGATCCAGCGATAGGCCTGCAGCAGCACGGCCGGGCCGAGATAGCGGTCGCCATTCCACCAGTAGGACGGGCAGGCGGTGGAGCAGCAGAAGCACAGGATGCACTCCCACATGCCATCGAGCTTCGCGCGCTCATCCTTGGACTGGCGGCGCTCCGCATCGGGCGGCGGCGGCGTGTCGGATTTCAGCCAAGGCTCGATGGAGCGCAGCTGCGCGTAGATCTGGCTGAGGTCGGGCACAAGGTCCTTGACCACGGGCATGTGCGGCAGTGGCGTGATGCGCACGTCGCCCTTCACATCCTCGATCGGCTTGAGGCAGGCGAGCGTGTTCAGCCCGTCGATGTTCATCGCGCAGGACCCGCAGATGCCCTCGCGGCAGGACCGGCGGAAGGTCAGCGTCTGGTCAACGTCGTTCTTGATCTGGATGAGCGCGTCCAGGACCATCGGCCCGCACTTGTCGAGATCGAGCTGGTAGGTGTCCGTGCGCGGATTGGCCTCCGTATCCGGATCCCAGCGGTAGATTTTGAAGGCGCGCAGGTTCGTCGCATCCGCGGGCGCGGGAAAGGTCTTGCCCGGCTCGATCCTGGAGTTCTTCGGCAGTGTGAATTCGGCCATCGGACGGGGGCTCTCTCAGTACA
>JAZKFA010000109.1:0-1485 GCA_040386655.1 Pseudomonadota bacterium
CTGGCGGGGGATCACTGCATCCACCCGGCTTCGGTGCATGACGCGATGGCCGGGCGCATCGCTGCGGATCTCGGGTTCGAGCTGGGCATGCTGGCGGGCTCCACCGCCTCGCTCACCGTGCTCGGCGCGCCGGACCTCATCGTGCTGACGCTGACCGAATTCGCGGACCAGGCGCGGCGCATCACCCGCGCAGGCGCGCCGCCGCTGCTGTGCGATGCCGACCATGGCTACGGCAATGCGCTGAACGTCATGCGCACCGTGCAGGAGCTGGAGACGGCGGGTGTCGCTGGCTTCTCGCTGGAAGACACGGAGCTGCCGCGCCCCTTCGGCGAAGCAGGCGTGCGGCTCATCTCGCTCAATGAGGGCCTGGGCAAGATCAGGGCCGGCCTCGCCGCGCGCGAGGATGCGTCCATGGTCATCATGGCGCGCACCGGCGCGGTGGGCATCACGGGCATGGAGGACGCGCTCGAACGCGCCCGCGCCTATGACACCTGCGGCGCCGACGTGCTGTTCTTCACCGGCATCACCGAGCGCGCGCAGCTCGAAGCGCTCTCGGCGGCGACGACGCTGCCGATCATGCTCGGCGGGCTGAACGCGGCGCTGACGGACAAGCCCTACCTCGCCTCCCAGCGGGTGCGCATCGCGCTGCAGGGCCACCAGGCCATCGCGGCTTCGATGGCGGCGGTGCACGCGACGCTCAAGCAGCTGCGTGACGGCGTGGCACCGGGGGAACTCACGGGCGTGCCGCCTGCGGACTTCATGAAGCGCGTCACGCGCGAGGCCGAGTATGCGCAGTGGACGCGCGATTTCCTGGAGAACAAGTGATGAGCCAGCAGAACGAATCGATGAGCCGCGAGAACCAGGTCAGCTACCTGACGCTGCATGAATACGTGAAGAAGGCGCGCCAGAAGCTCACGCCCGACATCTGGGACTACCTGATCGGCGGCACCGAGACGGAGACGACGCTGCGCCGCAACCGCCTCGGCATTGAGACGCTGGCGCTCCGCCCGCGCGTGCTTCGCGACGTCTCCGCCCTTGATGCCAGCACCAGCTTCGCCGGCCGCCGCATCCGCCTGCCCGTGGCCCTCGCCCCCGTCGGCAGCCTCGAATCGATGTCGCCGGGCGGCACCGGCACCGCGGCGCTCGCGGCCGAGGCCTTCGGCGTGCCCATCATCGCCTCCTCCGTCACGCCTGCGCCGATCCTTGCCGAGGTCGCCAAGACCAAGGGTCCGAAGGTCTTCCAGCTCTATGTCCGCGGCGACGAGGCCTGGCAGGAGGAGCAGATCAAGAAGGCCGAGGACTGGGGCTACGACATGTTCTGCTTCACCGTCGACACGGCGATCTACAGCCGGCGCGAGCGGGACATTGCCAAGCGCTTCGTGAAGTCCTGGCGCGCGGCCGCGGTGGGCATGCAGTACCAGGCGGCGCTCAACTGGAAGCACATCGAGCACTACAAGGCGCACCACAAGCTGCCGCTCGTCCTCA
>JAZKFA010000109.1:1495-5227 GCA_040386655.1 Pseudomonadota bacterium
TGCCCGAAGTGGTGCAGGCCGCCGCCGGGCGGGCGAAGGTCTGGGTCGATGGCGGCTTCTCCCGCGGGACGGATATTCTCAAGGCCATCGCACTGGGCGCGGACCTCGTGGGGCTTGGACGGCTGTACTGCTACGGCCTCGCCGCAGAGGGCCAGGCAGGGGTCGAAGGGGTGCTCTCGCTGCTCGAGAACGAGATCCATTCCGCTCTCGGATTGCTTGGCGCACCGAACCTTGCCGCACTCGGGCCGCAGAGCCTGCATTCTGCGGGTGCAACCACGATGCCGCACGTGCACAGTGCCTTTCCGCTGCTCAACCTGGCAGATCAGGGGTACTGAAGCGGTCGGGTTGATTGTTGGGGCCGCGCACTAACATTTGACAAGCACGGGGCCGGGGCAGGCGTTAAGGCGGGGAACATAGCTGGGAGGGGGCTCACAGCCAGTGGGGTGGGGAGACGTGGCATCACTGCACGGCGGCGTCTCTTCCAGGGACGGCGCTTCGACGTCTTCCATCCGCCGGTCCCTATCGGCGGCTGATCATGGCAACCGGGTGTTAGGGAACGCGTGGACGGGTCCGGCCTCCGAACGATGAACATGGGCGGCGCCATCGCCGCACCGCCGCACGTCGGTCGCCGCACCCGTGGCATCCGCCGGGCGCTCGTGCTGCTGTGCGTCGGGCTCCTGCTGCCCACCTGGATCGCCGTGTGCGCGATGGTGCTGCGCATGGCCGAGACCGAGCGCGCGCATCTCGCCAGGCATGGCACCGACGCGGCCAGCCGTGCCGCGGCCGCCATCGAGGGCGAGTTCAGCGCCCTGCGCGCGGCCCTCCTCGCCCTGACGGCCACGCCTGCGCAGGGCCGCATCGACCTCGCCGCGCTGGAAGTCCAGGCCGCCACGCTGGGCAACCTGCTCGGCATCGCCCTGCAGGTTGAGGCGCGGGACTCAGCCGCAACGGGGCGGGCCGTCACGGTTGGCCGGCTGGAGGTGGATCCGGTGACGCGCCAGCTGGTGCTGCCGATCTCGGCCGCATTGCCGGGGACGCCGCCGCGCCAGCTCGTGATGCGCGCCGAGGCGGCCGGCTTCTGGTCCGAGGCGCTGCGCCGCGCCGCACTGCCGGCGAGCTGGCCCATCATCGTGGTCGATGCCGAAGGCCAGATCCTGGCCCGGCTGCCGGTCTCCGAGCGGATCGGTCAGCGGATCACGGACGAGCACACCTTCCTGATCGAAGGCGCGCCGCAAGGCCGGCGCCGCACCATCGGGGTCAGCGGCCAGGAATTCGACATGAACTGGCAGCGCATGGGGGTGACCGGCTGGACGGTGGCCGTCGCGGTGCCGGCAGCGGTGTCTGACAACGCTGTGGTCGCCACGATCCTGCCGTGGCTGATTGGCAGCGCCACCCTTGCGCTGGTGTTGCCACTGGGCATCTGGCTGTGGGGATCGCGACAGATCGTGCGCCCGCTGGCCGCGCTGGAGGTGCAGGCGGCAGCCCTGGGGCGCGATGGCGAGGTCCCGCGCCCCACAGCCAGCGGCATCCGCGAGATCGAGACCGTCGCCCAGGCCCTTCGTGCCGCGGCGATCGAGCGAAGCCAGCGCGTGGCCGAGCTAGCATCGAGCGAGGCCGCGCTCCGCCGCCTGCTCGACCACCTCCCGCTGGGCGTGGTGCTGGTCGATGCCCCTTCCGGGCGGGTGCTCTATCTCAATGCGCGCATCGCGGCGATCAGCGGCACGCCCGTCAATCTCGGGCGGAGTATCGGCGAGGAGACCACGGACTGGCCGGCCGAGGATGCGGAGGGGCGGCGTATCCCGGCCGCGGATCTGCCGCTCGCGCGGGCGGTGCGCACCGGCAAGCCCGCCGTGGGCGATTATCGCCTCCGCCGCGCCGATGGCCGCCTTGTGTGGCTGCGCTCTCTCGCCACGCCCATGCGCGCGGCGGGCGGCGACGTCGTCACAGGGGCGGTTGCCGTCATCCTCGAGGTCGGCGATGAATACGCGGCCGTGCGGGCGCTGGGCGAGCAGGTGGAGGCCGAGGCCGCGGCACGCCGCGACGCCATGGCGGCCGCCTCCGCCCTGGCGGCCTCGGAAGAACGATTCCGCCAGTTCGCCGAGGCGAGCCCGGACGCGCTCTGGATCCATGACCCGCGCCGGGCGCAGCCGGTCTATGTCGGCCCGGCGGCGGCGGCGATGTCCGGCCTGCCCGCCGAGCGGCTGGCCTCCGACCCCGAGGCCTGGACCAACGCGATCTTCCCCGAGGACCGCGAGCGCCTGCGCGAGGCGATGGCGGCCGCGGCCGCGGGCCAGCAGGCCGCAGCGGAATACCGGCTGACCCGCGCCGACGGGGCGGTGATCTGGATCCGCGACATCGCCTTCCCGATCGGCGGCGCGCAGCGCGGGGGGACGAAGGTGGGCCCGCCGCGCATCGGCCGCCTCGCGCGGAACGCGACCATGCGCAAAGAAGCCGAGGCGCGCCACGCGCTGCTGATCGCCGAGCTGAACCACCGCGTGAAGAACACGCTCGCCACCGTGCAATCCATCGCACAGCAGACCGCGCGCAACACGCCCGGCGGCGACGCGGCCGATGGCTTCCTGCCCGCCTTCACCTCGCGCCTGCGCGCCCTGGCCCAGGGCCACGACCTGCTGACCGCAAGCACCTGGACCGGTGCGCCGCTGGAGGCGCTGGCGGCCTCCGTGCTCGCGCCCTGGCGCGGCGGCGACCCCACGCGGGTGACGCTCGAAGGCCCGCCGCTCTGGCTTGGGCCACGCCAGGCGCTGGCCCTTGCGCTGGGCCTGCATGAACTTGCGACCAACGCGGCCAAGCATGGCGCCTTGTCACCCGACAGCACGGGCCTCGCGCGCCTGACCTGGGAGGTGCTGCCCGCGGGTGGTGCGAAGCTGCTCTGGGTCGAGAGTGGCGGCCCGCCGGTTGTACCACCGACGCGCAAGGGCTTCGGCTCCCGCCTGCTTGGCCGGGGCCTGGCCGGTGACCTGGGGCCGGGTGCCGCGGTCAAACTGGACTATGATGCGGCCGGGTTGCGTGCCGAGATCACTCTGCCACCGCCGCCGGCGACCTCGACCGGCGCTTCAAGGGACATGACATGACTGGTACCGCGCCACTTGGCGATCTTGCCGTCCTGGTTGTCGAGGATGAGCAGCTTGTCGCGATGCTGATCGAAGATGCGCTGCTCGATGCCGGCGCGACGGTGCTGGGCCCCACCTCCACGGTCGCGGAAACGCTGGCTCTGCTGCGCAGCTCCACGCCGGCGGTGGCGGTGATGGACATGAACCTGTGCGGCGAATCGGCCGCACCGGTGGCCGATGCGCTGGCCGCGCTGGGCGTGCCGTTCCTCGTCGCGACCGGCTACGCGATGTCCTCGCAGCGCCAGCTCGTCGAGTGCTTCCGCGTGGGCGCCGAGCGCTTCGGCTGGAACCAGCGCCACGCACGCCCCGGCACGCGGCGCGAAGGCCGCTGGCTCATCGGCATGGGCACGGCCGCCGCGCTGCGCGGCAACGCGCTGTCCAAATCGGCCGCCCGCGTGCGGCTGGACGCGCGCGGCATGGTGACGGTGGAATCCGACATGACCGACATCGGCACCGGCAGCTACACCGTCATCGCGCAGACCGCCGCCGAGATGATGGGCGTGCCGCTGCAAAGCGTTGTCGTGAAGCTGGGGGACTCGACGTTCCCCGTCTCGTGCGGATCGGGCGGGCAATGGGGCGGCAACAGCGCCACGGCCGGTGT
>JAZKFA010000109.1:5237-18273 GCA_040386655.1 Pseudomonadota bacterium
CGGCCGGGTTGCCGCGGGGGCATGAGAAGGCGCCGGTGCTGGCCAAGCCCTTCGACCCCGACGAGATGATCCGCAAGCTGGTTGCGCTCGCGCAGGGACGCGCGGTCTAGGCCAGCCCCCGTGGTTCGAGCCGGCTGAGGACATCTCGCGGGGAAGCGCGTCCGCGAGGGATCTCACCGCGCGCGCGCACTTCCCAAGAGATGCGCGCGCCAGGCGTGTACACCTCACGTCCCCGGCATCTTCGTTGGCGTGTCGGAAGGCGGATGGCAGCGCTCGCGCACCCGTGCCATCCTGTGGCGCTGACATGAGCGCGAGGCAGTGCAACCAGACCGGCTCGGTCATTGAATATGATAGCGTAATGTTCCAGATTGGTCCCGGCCTGGTCCTGCGGATCGCGCCGAGGAGGGTAACGGATGTCGGTCTCACAGGAAGGTCGCGCGCTGAAGATATCCACGCCACTTGGCGCGGATACCTTGGTGCTGCGCAGCGTACGGGTGCAGGAGGCGCTGTCGCGGCCCTACCTCATCCAGGCGGAGATGATCGGCGACTCCGACTCGCACAAGCCCGAGGACCTGATCGGCAAGGTCATCGGCGTCACCGTCACCGATAGCGGCGTCACGCGCGAATTCAGCGGCGTCGTGCGCAATTTCGGCAAGGTCGGGCAGACGGATGCGGAGAAGTCGGTCTACCGGCTGGAAGCGGTGCCGAAGTGGTGGCTGATGTCGCGCACGGCGGATTGCCGCGCCTGGCAGAACAAGTCTGCCAAGGACATCGTCACCGAGCTGACCGGCGAGGCGGGTGCCACGCCGGTCCGCTGGGGCGGTTCGGTGCCGACGACGGTCCGGCCCTACACCATCCAGTACAACGAGACCGACCTCGATTTCTGCCAGCGGCTGCTTGATGAAGTCGGCGCCGCCTATTGGTTCGACCAGACCGCGTCGAGCCATGAGATGGTCGTCGCCGGCGCCAATGCCGAATACCCGCTGCACGGACCCGAGCTGGCGGTGCGTGGCGAGGGTGAGTTCATCGACGGCGTGACCAGCTGGGGCCTGCGCAGCGACCATCCGCCGGCCAAGGTCATGTCGCATGATTTCGACCTGCTGACCCCGTCCACCGCGCCGATCATCAAGCAGTCCACCTCGGTGCTGCCGACCAAGGGTGCGGACAGCTTCGAGATGTTCTACTGGCCCGGCGGCAGTCACGGTCACCCCGATATCGATCCGGCCAAGCTGTTCATGGAGCAGCTCGAAGCGGCCTCGGTCGTCGCGACCTGCACCACGAAGGACCCGCGCATCCACGCCGGCATGCGCGTGAAGGTCGCGCCCAAGCTCGGCAGCGGGGCGGAGACCTGGCTGGTCACCGAGGTGGTCCATGCCAGCTACGACGAGACGCAGGTGGCCGGCGGCGGCGGCTTCCACTACTCGGCGGCGCTGACGCTGATCCCGGTCGCGCGCACCTTCCGCGTCTCCAATCCGCGCCCGCGGCCGACCGTCCCTGGCCTGCAATCGGCGATCGTGGTCGGCACCGGCGAGATCGATACCGACGACAAGGGCCGCGTGCTGGTCCGTTTCCTATGGGACCGCAAGAAGCAGTACGAAGGCGGCACCTCCATTCGCGTGCGCATGGTGCAGCCCTATGCGGGCGCCTGGGGCGGCGGCTTCTTCCTGCCCCGCGTTGGCGACGAGGTGCTGGTGGGCTTCGTCGACGGCGACCCGGACAAGCCGGTGATCGTGGGCACGCTGTTCAACGCCGACGGCCCGCCGCCCTGGCCTCTGCCGGCGCAGAAGACCGTCGCCGGCTTCCTGTCGCGCTCGACGGAAGGCGGCATGCAGGGCGATGGCTTCGTGAGCCCGACGGCGGCCGATGCGCTGACCTCGGACCACACCAAGAAGGCCAACATCATCCGGTTCAACGACAAGACCGGCAGCGAGGAGGTCTACCTCCAGGCGCAGAAGGACCAACTCCAGAACGTCAAGAACGACCGCAAGGAGTATGTCGGCCACGACCACCTCGAGGAGGTCAAGAACGACCGCACCATCACCGTGCGCGAGGGCAATGACGTCTTCCTGGTCGATACCGGCACCCAGACCACGACGATCGAAGGCAACCACACCACCACAATCCGGACCGGCAACCAGGTCAACACCGTCAAGACGGGCAACCAGACGAACACGGTCGAGACCGGCAACCAGACCCTGGAGGTCAAGACCGGCACCCAGACCGAGACCATCAAGGGCAACACCTCGCTGACCGTGAGCGACGGCGACCACTCGGTCACGGTGTCCAAGGGCACACAGACCGTGACGGTGAAGGGCGACACCGCGCTCAAGGTCCAGACCGGCAACCGCAAGGTGAACGTCGATGCCGGCAGCTACACGCTGGAGGCGATGCAGAAGATCACGCTCAAGGTCGGCGGCAATTCCATCGAGATCAGCCAATCCGGAATCACGATCAAGGGGCTGATGTTCGAGATCAAGGGCGACGGCATGGGTACGGTTGACGGTGGCGGCATGCTCACCGTCAAGGGCGGCCTGGTGAAGATTAACTGACATGAGCCAGACCCTTCCCAAGCTCTCCGTACCGCTGCCGCCGATCCTGGCGCGGCTCGAATTGGAACCCGAAAGCGAGGAGGCGCTGGCCGGCGCCCAGGACGCGCTGCAGGGCATCGAACAGCTGGTCGAGGCCGGCAAGCTCGTCGAGGCCGCACGCCTCGTTGCCCACGCGTTGCCCAAGCGCGAAGCCGTTTGGTGGGCCTGCATGTGCGCCCGGGCCGTGCCCGACCCCGCGCTCAAGCCCGAGGACCTCGCCTCGCTGACCGCGGCCGAGGCCTGGGTGCGCCGGCCGGAGGAACGCGCCCGCCGCGCCGCCGCCGAGCTCGCCGAGAAAACCAGCTTCAAGTCGGCCGAAGCCTGGGCCGCGATGGGCGCCTTCTGGTCCGGCGGCAGCCTTGCACCCGAGGGCATGGCCGACGTGCCCCCTGGCGAGCATCTGACGGGCGTCGCGGTCGCGGGCGCCATCGTGCTTGCCTCGGTGCGCGTGTCGGTGGAACGTCAGGATGAGCGGCTGATGAAGTTCATCGACAGCGCCCGGGCCATTGCGGCCGGGGGCAGCGGCCGGATCGAGCCGGAGGAGGCGTGATGCGCCACGCGTTGCACGTCGTACTGGGCAAGGGAGCCTGAGCCTGTGGAATTGACGCTGAGCGTGCTGCGCTGCCCGGATAGCGTGGTGCCGGAACAGCGCCGCGTGCCCGGCGGCGACTACCGGCTGGGCCGCGGCGCCGAGTGCGACTGGGTGCTGGAGGATCCGGACCGGCTGCTGTCGAAGCAGCATTGCATCCTCGAATTCCGCTCCGGCGGGTGGGAGGTGCGCGACACCTCGACCAACGGCACCTTCGTCAACCACGCGAGCGCGCCGATTGGGCGCGACCAGTCCGCGATCCTGAACGATGGCGACCGCATCCGCCTGGGCGCCTACGAGATCGAGATCCGCGTCGCGCAAGCCGCCGCCGGAGACTGGGGCGGCAGCGCGGGCATGCCTATGGCGCAGGCCGCACCGGGGTGGGAGACGCCCGCGCCCGCGCGGCAGGAATGGAATGCGCAGCCCGCTCCGCGCGAGGTCGGCGGTGCCTGGGAAGCCTCGGGGTGGGAGCAGGCGGCACAGCCGACCCGCCAGCAGGACCCGATGGCACCGCGCGTGGCCGGCGACCCCTTCGCGATGCCGGGGCTCGACCAGCCCTCCGGCTTCGGCGGCGCATCGCCCGGTGGGTCGCTGCCGGGCAACGACCCCTTCGCCTCGCCCAGTGCCGACCCGTATGGCAGCGAGGCGATGCCGGACCACCGGTCCTCGACCTCGGACGCCTTCCTGCCGCCACGCGCGATGCAGCAGGCCTCCGGCATCCCCGATGACTGGGATCTCGACCTGTCGCCCAAGGCACCGGTGAACCAGGGGCCGCCGCCCCCCGCGCCGGCCGGCCCGGCCGCGGCGGTGCCCGATGACTGGGATTTCGGCGACCTCAGCCCGGCTGCGGCGCCCGCGCCGGTGCCCCCGCCACGCCCGGCCGCACCGATGATGGCGCCCCCCGCGGCACCGCCGCCGCCAGCTGCCGCCGCGGCCCCGATGCGCGCACCCCCTGTCGCGCCGCCGCCACCCGCCCCGATGGCCACGCCTGCCTCGGCCGCGGCCTTCCGCGATGACTTCGACCTGGCGCCGGCGCCGCCCGCATTCCCCGCGTCGCCGTCACCGGCCCCGCTGCCGCCCGCCGCCTTCGCCCCCGCGCCCAACGCGGTGGCGCCGGCGATGACGCAGTTCCACGGCGACGACGCCGACCCCTTCCGCGAGGATGTGCCGGTCGCCAATGGCGGCCCGCCGCCGGCGGCACCGGTGGTGGTCGCCTCCGTGCCGCCATCGGCCGCGATGGCGCCGCCCCCGATGCAGCCTGCCTTCGTGGCCGCGCCCGCGCCGGCGTTCGCCCCGGCGGCCCCGGCCATGGCAGGCGGCGGCGATGCTTCCGCCGGCCTCGCGGCCTTCCTCGCGGGGGCGGGGCTCGGTTCGGTTCCGCTCCGCGCGAGCCCGGAGGAGACGCTGCAATCCCTCGGCGCCGCCTTCGCCGCGGCCATCGGCGGCATGCGTGCGCTGCTGATCGCCCGGGCCGACGTGAAGCGCGAATTCCGCATCGAGCAGACCATGCTGCGCGCCGGGGCGAACAATCCGGTGAAGTTCTCCGCCTCCGACGAGCAGGCGATCGCGGGCATGATCCAGCTGGGTCCGCAGAAGGGCGTCGCGGCCCTGGCGGAGACGGTCGCCGACCTCACCGCCCATCAGGTCGCGACGCTCGCCGCGACCCAGGCTGCGGCGCGCGCGCTGCTGGAAAAGCTGGCCCCGGCGGTGGTCGAGGGGGCCGATGCCGGCGGCGGCGGCCTGTTCGGCGGCAAGGAGAAGAAATACTGGGAGGCCTACAAGAAGCTTCACCAGGTGGTCTCCGACCAGTTCGACGACGACTTCGACAGCGCCTTCGGCAAGGAATTCGCCCGGGCGTATGAGCAGGCGTCCAAGAAATAGGCGCCCGAAATAAACAGGCGGCGGGCAGCGATCTTCATCCCACTGCCTGATGCGGGCCCTGATGATCTGATCTAGGATCGATCGGGCGGCGTGACGTGAGGCAAGGGGACAGGGCCGGATGGCGTGGAACGACAAGGTCGTGTGGCAGGAAGGAATGTTCCTGCGCTCGCAGCACTTCCAGCAGGCCGACCGCTACGCCGAACATCTGGTCCAGATGCGCGCCGCGCCGCTGCGCGCGCATCCCTGGGGCGTGACGGAGCTCTCTCTCGATCGGGACCTGCTCGCCGCCGGCAAGTTCGCCATCGCCTCCTGCGCCGGCATCATGGAGGACGGCACACCCTTCGCCGTTCCCGGCGATGCCGACCAGCCGACCCCGCTCGACCTGCCCGAGGGCCTGCGCAACTGCGTCGTCTTCCTGGCCCTGCCGGTGCGCCAGCCGGGTGCCGCCGAGGTCACCGCCGGTGACGGGCCCGATGCCATGACCGCGCGCTACGGCCTGCGCAGCTTCGAGGCCTATGACACGCACAGCCAGTCCACCATGCCGGCCGAATTGCAGGTCGGCCGCCCGCGCCTGCGCTTCATGCTCGAGACGGAGGAGCGGCCGGGCTTCTCCTGCATCGGCCTCGCCCGCGTGGTCGAGGTCCAGGCGGATCGCCGCGTGGTGGTCGACGAACGCTTCATCCCGCCCTGCCTGCGCGCCTCCGCCGCACCGCCGCTCGCGAACCTGATCGGGGAGCTGGTGGGCATGTTCGGGCAGCGCGCGGAAGCGCTCGCCGCACGCCTCACCCAGCCCGGCTCGCGCGGGGTCGCCGAGGTCGCGGACTTCATGCTGCTGCAGACGGTCAACCGCTGCCAGCCGCTGCTCGCGCACTGGGCCGATTCAGCGAATGTGCATCCGGAGACGCTGTACGCTTCGCTGGTTCAGATCGCGGGCGAGTTGGCCACCTTCACCGCGCCCGACAAGCGCGCCACCGCCTATCCCGCCTACCGGCATGAGGATCTGCAGCGTAGCTTCGCACCCGTCGTCGCCGATATCCGCCGCTCGCTCTCCGCGGTGCTGGAGACGAACGCGGTCGCCATCCCGCTGCAGGATCGCAAGTTCGGCGTGCGGGTGGGCCCGATCGTGGATCGCAACCTGCTCCGCGCGTCCTCCTTCGTGCTCACGGTCCAGGCGGACCTGCCCGGCGAGCAGCTGCGGCGGCTGTTCCCCAACCAGGTCAAGATCGGCGCGGTCGAGCACATCCGGGAGCTGGTGAACGTCGCCCTGCCGGGCATCGCGATCCGGCCGCTGCCGGTCGCTCCGCGGCAGATCCCGTTCACCGCGGGTGCCACCTATTTCGAGCTGGATCGTGGCTCCCCGCACTGGGCGCAGATGCAGAATTCCGGCGCCTTCGCGATCCATGTCTCCGGTGAATTTCCAGGCCTTCAAATCGAACTGTGGGCGATCCGCGGATGAGCGATAACCCCTTTGCCGAACCCAACGACAGCGACAAGACCGTCGTCCGAGGTCCCGCCGGACCGCGCCCGGCCGGCCCCGCGCCGGCAGGGCCGAGGCCTGCCGCACCACCGCCCTACCAGGGCGGTGGTGGCCTTCCCGGCGGTGGCATGCCCGGAGGCGCCGGACCTGCGCCGGCCGGGCAATCCGCGCCTCGCCTGGCTGGTGAGGCCGAGGCCATCCCCAAGGTCGGCATCGGCCCGCTCGCGGCCGCCGCCGCACCGTTACTCGACCTGCTGGCCCGCGTCGCCCAGGCCGGTGTCGCGAGCCAGCCCAATGCCGATGACCTGCGCGAACGCGCCGTGCGTGCGCTGCGCCAGTTCGAGGTCGACGCCCGCGACGCCGGCATCTCCGCGGAGCAGCTGCGCGCGGGCCACTACCTGATCTGCGCCAGCCTCGATGACGTGGTGCTCGCGCAGCAATGGGGCATCCAGTCCAACTGGTCCACGCGCTCGCTGGTCTCGACCTTCCACCAGGAGGTGAAGTCGGGCGACCGCTTCTTCGACGTGATGGCCGGGATGCAGAAGGAACCCGGCCGCTGGCTGCACGCGATGGAGGTGGCCTACCTGTGCCTCTCGCTGGGCTTCCAGGGCCGCTACCGCCTCTCGCCGCGCGGCGCGTCCGAACTCGATCGCATCCGCGAGGGCCTCTACCAGCTGCTGGTCCAGCTGCGCGGCCAATTCGAGCGCGAGCTGTCGCCGCGCTGGAAGGGCGAGGATGCGCCCCACCGTGGCCCCGGGCGCGGCGTCCCTGCCTGGGTCGCGGCCTGCTTTGCCATCCTGTGCCTCGGCGCGGGCTGGTACTGGCTGAGCAACTCGCTGGCCGATGCGTCGGATGATCTCTATGGCCGGCTCGCGCGGCTGCCGCCCGGGCGCATGCCCGAGATCGAGCGCAGCGCGCCGCCGCGCCCGCCCGCGCCGCCGCCGCCCGCGCCCAACGTGGTGGTGCGCCAAAGCCCGCTGGAGCGCTTCCGCGAATTTCTCAAGCCCGAGATCGATGCCGGCCTGGTCAGCGTCTTCGGCGATGGGCGGTCGGTGACCGTGCGCATCCGCAGCCGCGGCATGTTTCCCTCCGGCTCGGCGACGCTGGAGCCGCGCTTCAACGACCTGATGCGCCGCATCGGCGAGGCGCTGCGCACGGAGCCCGGGCAGGTGCAGGTGATCGGCCATTCCGATAACCAGCCGATCCGCACCGCACGCTTCCCCTCCAACTTCGAGCTGTCGCGCGCGCGCGCCGAATCGACCATGGCGGTGATCGCCGCCGCCACCGGCGACCCACGCCGCTTCGCCGCCCAGGGCAAGGCCGACAGTGATCCGCTGGAGCCGAACACGACCGCGGAGGGCCGCGAGGCCAATCGCCGCATCGAGGTCGTGCTGTTCTGGGGAGTGAACTGAGATGGAGATCTTCGCTCCCTTCATGAAGGGCCGCGCCGTCATCGCCATGATGGGCGTGGCGATGGTCCTGCCGATCATCTACCTGTTCAGCCCGCTGATCGAAGTCGGCGGCTACAGGCCTTTCGAATCGCAGATCGCGCGTCTCGCGACCTGCGGCGTGATCTTCCTGCTGTGCCTGATCATCGTCTGGATCATCGAGCGCCGGCGCCGCAAGCGCGACTTCAACCTGATGCAGGGCGCGGCCGAGGCCGATTCCGGATCCGACCAGGCGGCCGAGGAAGAGGCCGAGCTGCGCGACAAGCTCTCCAACGCCATGGCCGCGCTGCGCAAGGCGAAGGGCGGCAAGGGCGGCTTCCTCTATGACCAGCCCTGGTACGTGATCATCGGCCCGCCGGGGTCGGGCAAGACCACGGCGCTCGCCAACTCGGGCCTCGAATTCCCGCTCGCCGATGGTGGCAAGCTGCAGGGCGTCGGCGGCACGCGGCTGTGCGAATGGTGGCTGACCGACCGCGCCGTGCTGATCGACACCGCGGGGCGCTACACGACGCAGGATTCCGATGCCTCCGCCGACAAGGCAGGATGGGAGCGTTTCCTCGGCCTGCTCAAGAAGAACCGGCCGAAGCAGCCGCTGAACGGCGTGCTCGTCGCCTTCGGCATGGACATGATCGCGCGCCTTGGGCCCGCCGAGCGCGAGCAGCATGCGCGCGCGGTGCGGCGCCGCATCAAGGAGCTCGAGGAGAATCTCGGCCAGCGCCTGCCGGTCTATGTGCTGATCAGCAAGTCCGACCTGATCCCCGGCTTCGTCGAGTTCTTCGACGACCTCGACAAGACCGGGCGCGAGCAGGTGTGGGGCGCGACCTTCCCCGCCGGCAAGGGTGCCGAGGGCGCGGTTGGCCTGTTCGCCGCCGAGTTCCAGGCGCTGCTCACGCGCCTCCAGGATCGCGTGGTCGAACGTTTGCAGCAGGAACGCGGGCCGCAGCAGCGCGCCGCCCTGGCGGGCTTCCCGGCGCAGTTCGCGGCCCTCGAAGGCCCGCTCGGCGCCTTCCTCCAGGCGGGGTTCGCCGGAACGCGGCTTGAGCCGGCGCCCTTCCTGCGCGGTTTCTACTTCACGTCGGGCACGCAGGAAGGCTCGCCGCTGGACCGTTTGGCGGGCGCGATCTCGCGGAACTTCGGCCTCGATGCGCGGCGTCCGGCTGCGGTCATGGCGCAGAAGGGGCGGTCCTACTTCCTGGGGCGCCTGCTCAAGGATGTGGTGTTCAACGAGGCGCGGCTGGCCGCGCGCAACCGCGGGCTTGAGAAGCGCAAGCGCGTCGTGGGCGCGGTCGCCTGGTCGCTCGCGCTGCTGATCGTCCTGGGTGGCGGCTTCTTCGGCTACACCGCCTGGTCCGCCGAGCAGACCCGCACCGCGCGGCTCGCCGAGCAGCTCACCAAGGCCGAGCAGGCGACGCAGGGCGTCCCCTTCGACCGCATCACCGACGCCGAATTCCAGCGCGTCCTTCCCTACATGTCCGCCGTGCGCGACCTGCCGCCGGCAGCCCATGGCGACGGCGCCTGGTTCGGGCTCAGCCAGGAGGAGAAGCTGGTTGCAGGTGCGGACAGCGCCTATCGCCGGGCACTCGAGCGCAGCTTCCTCCCGCGCATCCTCGCGCGGCTGGAGCTGCAGATCCGTGGCGGCTTCCAGCGGCCGGACTTCCTGTATGAGGCGACGCGCGTCTACCTGATGGTCGGCGGCGAAGGGCCGATGGACAAGGAACTGGTCAAGCAGTGGTTCCAGGTCGAATGGGCGCGCGCCTATCCCGGCGCGATCGGGGAGCCGACGCGGGTCGCCCTCGCGCAGCATCTGGACGCGATGCTGAACCTGCCGAACATGCAGGTCTATCCGCTCGACGGCGCGCTGGTGGATGAGGCGCGGCGCATCTTCTCGCGCCTGCCGCTGGCCGACCGCATCTATGCGCGGATGCGCACCGTGGCGGCGAACATCCCGCCCTGGCGGCCCTCGGATGCCGCCGGTGCGGCCGGGCAGCGCTTCTTCACCCGTGCCTCCGGCCGGCCGCTGACGGAGGGCATCGCCGGACTCTACACGGTCAATGGATTCTACCGTGCGCTGCTGCCCGCACTCGGCGATGCCATCCGCGTCGGCGCGCAGGAAAGCTGGGTGCTCGGCCCCGCGGCGGCGGCGCAGCGCGCGGAGGACCTGCCGCAGCTCGAAGTGCAGGTGCTGACCCTGTATGCGAACGAGTACGCCTCGGTCTGGCAGCAGATGCTCGATGACTTGGCGCTGCCGGGCTTTAATAGCCTGCAGAACGCGGCGGAGGGCCTCAACATCCTCGGCGCGCCGAACTCGCCGCTGCGCGACATGCTGCGCTCTATCTCGCGCGAGCTTTCCGTCGGCACGCCGCCCGAGGGCGTAACGCCGCCGGCACCCACCGGCTCCGCCGCGCGGGTCGCGGCCGCGCAGGGTGGGCCGCCGGAGCCCAAGGCGTCGGATCCCGTCGCCCGCGTGGTCGAGACGCGGTTCGAGGCGCTGCGGGCCGCGGCCGGGCAGCCGCTCGAAGGCATACTGGCCATCATTAACGACCTGTATGTCCAGGTCGCGCGCCTCGCCACGGCGCCGCCGGGCACGGTGCTGCCGCCGCCCGTCGGGCTCGACCCCGGGCAGCGCCTGTCGGCCGAGGCGGCGCGCGCGCCGCAGCCGCTGGGCCGCTGGCTCGCGGGTCTCGCGACACAGACCTCGACGGCCCGCACCGGGGGCGCACGCGCCGCCATCGCGGGTGCCGCCGGGGCCGCGGGCGGGCTGCTGCCGAGTTGCCGCGCCATGGAAGGGCGCTTCCCCTTCCGCGTCGACGGCCAGGAAA
Source organism: Pseudomonadota bacterium (assembly GCA_040386655.1). Classification (GTDB taxonomy): domain Bacteria; phylum Pseudomonadota; class Alphaproteobacteria; order Acetobacterales; family Acetobacteraceae; genus Plastoroseomonas. The sequence continues at coordinate 16,040 of JAZKFA010000109.1, forward strand.
TGCCGGTGGATGACTTCACCCGCTTCTTCGGCCCCGCCGGCGTGCTGGACCAGTTCTTCACCCAGCATGTGCGCCAGTATGTGGACACCACGCAGGCGGCCTGGCGCCCGGTCGCGGCATCCGGCCTCGCGCCGCCGATCAACCCGGCGGATGTCCAGCAGTTCCAGCGCGCGGCGAATATCCGCGACGCCTTCTTCCCTGGCGTGGCCGCCGCCGGGCTGCGGTTCGAGATCGTGCCCCAGGGCATGGACCCGGGTGCGGCGGGCGCGGTGCTTGAGGCCGAGGGGCTGCGCACGGAAATCCGCCGCGACGGGCCTTCCCGCCCGCTGCCGCTGTCCTGGCCGTCTCGGACCAACAGCACGCTGACCTTCGAGCCCGCCTCCTCGGCGGGGACGCTGAACTTCGATGGTGGCTGGTCCGCGCTGCGCCTGATCCTGCGCCGGCAATCGACCCTGCAGGCGACCAGCGACCCGACGCGCCTGCGGGTGAACGTCCAGCATGGCGACCGCAGCATCGTGTTTGAGCTGCGGGCGGGCAGTTCGAAGCATCCCTTCGGGCTGCGTGACCTGGCGGATTTCCGATGCCCGACGCTCAGCCCGAACTGAGCGGCGCGCCGCTTGCGCTCGGCATCTACGGCAAGATGCCGGCGCACGGGGATTTCGTGCGGCGCGGCTTGCCGAGCAGCTTCGTCACGCCCTGGGATGCCTGGCTCTCCGCCGGCGTCGCAGCCGCGCGCGACCAGTTGGCGGAAGGCTTCGCCGGCGTCTGGGACGACGCGCCAGCCTGGCGCTTCTCGCTCCCCGCTGGCGTCTGCGGACCCGATGCGGTGGCCGGCGTCATGCTGCCATCCGAGGACACGGTCGGCCGGCGCTTTCCGCTCACCGCCGCGGCCCTGCTGCCGCCGGGCGTCGAGGTGCAGGAAGCCTGGTTCGCCCGGCTGGAGGCGGCCGTGCGCTCGGCGCGGCAGGGCGCGATCGATGCGGACGGGATGATCAGGGCCATGCAATCCTCTGGGGAACCGGAGCCAGCGGCGACCTCCTCCGACGTGCTGGGCATGCTCGGCGGCGGCATGGCGGGGGTGGCCCTGGGCGGCCCGGCCACCGCACCCGCTGCCTCCGGCACCGCGCATTGGCAGGCCGCGGACCCGATGGACGGCCCGGCGGAAGCCGCGTCAACCGCGCCGGGCGCCGGCATGTGGGGCGACCTTCTGGGCGAATCCACTGCCGCACCGGACCCGATGGAGGGTCCGGCCCCGGCGCCGGATGCGGGCAATTGGGGAGCCTTGCTGGGCGACGCGCCAATTCAGGAACCAGCCTCGGCCGAAGGCGGCCTTGCCGGCGGCGGCGACATCTGGGGCGACCTGCTCGGCGACGCGGCGCCCGGGGACAGCGCGACTTCGCCCGCGCCAGGCAGTGACTGGGACGACCTGATAGGCGACCCCGCAGAGACCCGCGCCGCATCCTCAGGCGCCCAGGACCCAGGGCAGGATGACGACGCGACATGCAGCCCCGGCAGCGGCCATGGCGCGGATCCCGGCGCCTGGGATGACCTGCTCAGCGACAGCGCGGCGGCACCCGCGGCCGAGCCCGCACCCGCCACCATGCCGGCCCTCATGGCAACGGAACGCAGGTCGGCAGACGACATGCCCACGCCCGAACCCGTGACGGCCTCGGCGGACGTCGCGCCGCCGCCATCCCATGCCCCCGTCCGCCCGCCCGAGGGCGGGTGGTGGACCCTGGGCGGCGCGCGCCTCGCCCCGATGGTGTGGCCCTTGCCCGACCTGCCGCCAGCGGAGAGCTTCATCTTGTTGTTGCACAACCAGGATCCGGAGAGCGGCGCATGAGCGGAATGCTCAGATCGGAGGCGGCGACTCATCCGGGCGCGGTGCGGAAGCGCAACGAGGACGCCATGGTGGACAAGTCGGAGATCGGCCTCTGGGTCGTGGCCGATGGCGCCGGCGGCCACGGGTCGGGCGACGTCGCCTCCACGGCCATTGCGGAATCCCTCACGCAGATGCCGGCAGGTCTTTCGGCAGCGGAGCTGCTGGCGCAGATCCGGCTACGCCTCACCGCCGTTCATGCCGAACTCCAGGCCGAGGCGGAGCGGCGCGGCCCCAGCCAGATTCTCGCATCCACGGTGGTGGTTCTGCTCGCCCGCGGGGGGCACTTCGCCTGCCTCTGGGCCGGGGATTCACGCATCTACATGCTGCGCGACGGCACGCTGAGCCGGGTGAC
>JAZKFA010000109.1:18283-18682 GCA_040386655.1 Pseudomonadota bacterium
TGATCACCCGCGCCATCGGTGGGCATGGCGACCTGATGCTGGACAAGCTTTCCGGCCGGTTGACCCCGGGCGACCGCTTCCTGCTGTGCAGTGACGGGCTGTTCAAGGCGCTGCCGGAAGCGGAGATCGCGGGCATCATGGCCACGGGGCAGGGCGCGAATGCGCTGGTCGACCTCGCGGTCGAACGCGGCGCACGGGACAATGTCACCGCTGTGGTGGTGGACGTGCCGGCCTGAAGCCTGCGGGCAGGCGGCTGGCCGCTTGGGCGGCGGACCGGGGGCATCGGGCTGGAGCAATTTCAGCCAGAACGTGCCGGCTTTGTCGCAGCATTTCCGGCTGCTGATCGTCGACCAGCCCGGCTATGGCAGCAGTGGCAAGGTGATCCCGCCCGAAGGCGAG
>JAZKFA010000109.1:18692-19357 GCA_040386655.1 Pseudomonadota bacterium
GGCTGGCCGCTTGGGCGGCAGACCGGGGGCATCGATGCACTCGGCGCATACGCCGGGCGGCGCCGGCGCCTTGCGGGTTCAGCGCCCGCCGTAGATGTCGTAGCCGACGCTGGACGAGGTGCCGGCGGCATCATTGGACCAGGCCCAGGTCTTCAGCTCGAACTGCTTGAAGCCGAGCATGAAGGTGTCGACCGGCCGGTCGCCTGCCATCGCGAGCTTCCACTTTGTGATGGTGGCATCGGTTAGCGTGATCCGGACATAGGCTTCCAGATTGCCGGTCTTGTTTGTGCGCACCCAGTCGATGGTGACCGAGCGATTGAGCTTGCCGGTGAGAAGCTCGGTCAAGAGCCCGCTGGTCGACAGGTCCATCATCTTGACGACCTTGAGGTGCTGCGTCGTCGGCCGCGCGCGCTGGTTCGCATCGGCGCCCACGCTGTCCAGATTGCGCTCGATCCCCCACTCGACATCCTCGAGCAGGATGTATTTTTCGTAGCCCGCGGCATCGACGGCGCCATCGGAGCCTTCGAACTTCATCATGATCGGCATTGTCTGCGTCTTCCTGCCAGGGTGGGGCGGGGGATCAAGCACAAACGCCGGGCCCGGCAGAGGGCCGAACCCGGCGTCGGCATCTGCGTGGCCCGGGTCCGGCACAGGGCCGGACGACC
>JAZKFA010000110.1:0-1260 GCA_040386655.1 Pseudomonadota bacterium
TTGCGGGGGGTTCGATGAACAAGGCGTTCGGCGCGGCCACACGCGTTTTTGCCTCCGCTTTGATGCTCGCTTTGGTTGCAATCCCACTGGCGCAGGCCCAGCCGGCCTCCGCCTGGGCGGCGGTTCGGGACCCGGTTTCGGGGCCGCCGCGTATCATCGGCGGCACCGGGCTTGGGTGCATCGCTGGTGCGGTGGCGCTGCCGCGCGAGGGCCCCGGCTTCCAGGCCGTGCGGCTGTCGCGCAACCGGCACTGGGGGCACCCGGTGACGATAGCGGCCGTCGAGACACTGGGGCGCCAGGCGCGCGCGGCGGGGCTGGCGGATCTGTGGATCGGCGATCTTGGCCAGGCCCGCGGCGGGCCGATGCCCTATGGTCATTCCAGCCACCAGGCCGGGCTGGATGCCGATGTCTGGCTCGACCTTCTGCCCAAGCCGCTGGTCCCAGGGCCGCAGCGCGAGACCATCCGCGAGACGTCGCTGGTGCTGCCGGACGAGAGCGACGTGGACCCCGCGCGCTTCACCCCGCGCCACGCTGCGCTCATCCGCATGGCCGCAGAACTGCCGGGCATCGACCGCGTGCTGGTCAACCACGGCATCAAGCGCGGGCTTTGCCGCATGCATCGGGGCGAGGGCTGGCTGCGGCACGTGCGGCCCTGGCGCGGGCATGACAGCCACATGCACCTGCGCATGCGCTGCCCGGCGGACCAGCCGGAGTGCCGCGGCATAGCCCCACCCCCGCCTGGCGATGGCTGCGATGCCAGCCTCGCCTGGTGGCTCAGCGAGGAGGCGCGGCGGCCGGCACCACGCGCGCCGGGCCCCGCACCGGTGCTGCCGGCGGCGTGTCAGGGCGTGCTGGGGCGCCAGGATCGGTGATCGATCCGTGATCCGGATCGCACGGTATTCGGGATAGAATGCGGTCTCACCTTGCCGCAGCAGCCATGTCCCGTTTCCTCGCCGTCTACACCATGAAGCCCGAGGACCTCGCGCGCTTCCGCAGCCTGCCCAAGGCCGAGCAGGATGCGGTCGATGCCGAGGGCATCACGCAATGGGCTGCGTGGGAGGAGCGCAATGCAGCCGCCATCGTCGATCGTGGCGGCATGGCGTCAAAGCCGATGCGCTGAACGCGATGCTCGAACGCGCCGACTTGTTCGTGGATGACCGCTTCGTAGTCGGTGATGACGCCCTCTTGCGCGTGGCGCAGCAGCAGCGTGGCATCGCGTTTGTATTCGCCGGCCAGAAGTCGCCGATGCGTTTTGGCGCG
>JAZKFA010000110.1:1270-5399 GCA_040386655.1 Pseudomonadota bacterium
GCCGCCATCGTCGATCGTGGCGGCATGGGCGGTCGGACAATGCGCGTGCGGCGGGATGGCATTGCCGGCGCCTCGAACCCGTTTTGCGGCTATCTCGTTGTCGAGGCAGAGACCATCGAGGCCGCCACGCGCCTGTTCCTGGACCACCCGCACCTGACGGTCTTCCCGGGCGACGGCGTCGAGGTCATGCCTTTCCTCACCGGGCCGCGGTCGGGCTGAGGCCCTCCAGCAGCGGATTGGCGCGCAGGTCGCGGCCCCACAGCGCCTCCAGCGCGGTCACCACCGCATCCGTCACCGGCATCGCCACGCCGTGGACACGCGCGAGCCAGAGATAGACGGCCAGGCCATAGGGCACGTCCTCGGTGATGTAGCGCGTCTCGGGGTCGGTTGGACCGGGCACCGCGCCGCCACCCTGCGAGATGGCTTGCGCCATGCTGTGCAGCGCTCCGAGCGGCACGCCGGAGGCGCGGTGCAGCGACTGCTCCAGGGAGGGCACCACGACGCCGAGGGTGGCCGCGAGCCTGGCGCGCTCGCCCGCCATGGCGAGCATCAGGCGGCAGGTGGCCGGCGTCATCATCCCGTATTGGGGCCAAGCCTCGGCGCATTCGATGCGCGTGGTGTTGGTCAGCGCGAGGGCGGCGTGGATGATCGGGTTCGCATTGCCGATGGCGGCCTGCACGACGGATCCGCCGGTGGGGCTGCCATGGCCGAACAGGGTGGTGGCGAGTGCTGCCATCGCAGGCGCGGCCTCGGTGGGAAGTGCCGCCATGTCCACCGCCGCGCGGATGCCGAGGATGCGCACGCGGTCCGGGGCCAGGCGCCGCGCGGTGACGGGCGTGGTGGACATCGCGCCGAGGTCCGGCACGGCGCGGCCGAGACGCGTGATCATGCCGTGCAGCGCCAGCGGCGCGAGCGATGCGGCGGGCGCGATCAGCAGCGGCTGTGCGAGGTGCTCGGCGATGCGCGGCAGCAGCGATGCGAAGGCATAGGCCGGCACCGCGAGCAGCGCGGCATCGGCGCCCGCGAGCGCGTTCGCAAGGTCAGGCGCGACGCGCAGCGTGAAGCGGCCTTCCATCGCGCCCTCCGCATGGATCGCACCGTCCATCCCCGCCGTGCCCCGCCCCGAGGGCGACCACAGCGCCACCTCATGCCCGCGCGAGGCAGCCAGTGCCGCCGCCGCCGGTCCCACCGCCCCTGCCCCAAGCACCGCGATCCGCATGCCATCCCCTTTCGCCACGTCCCACGCTAGGCTTCGGCCGAGCATAGCCCGGAGGCAAGCCATGACCCTGACCCGCCGCGCCGCCCTGATGGCCCTGGCCGCCGCCGGCACCGCCCAGGCCCAAGGCACCGCCGAGCCCTGGCCGAGCCGTCCCGTGCGCATCATCGTCCCCGCGCCGGGCGGGGCGGGAACCGCGGACACGCTCGCCCGCATCTTCGCCCAGGAGCTGGAGAAGCGCCTGCCCCAGCGCGTCCTGGTCGAGAACCGCGGCGGCGCGAACGGCAATATCGGCGCGGTCGCCGGCGCGCGCGCGGCACCCGATGGCTACACCATCCTGTGGTCCTGGGCCGGGACGCTGGCGACCAACCCGGCGCTGTACCGCACCCTGCCCTTCGACCCCGTGCGCGACTTCGAGCCGGTGGTGCTGATCGGCAACGTGCCGAACCTGCTGGTGGTGAACCGCCAGCTGGGGCCGAGGACGCTGGAGCAGTTCACCGCCTATGCGCGTGCCAACCCGGGCGCGATCAATTTCGGGTCCACCGGCAACGGGTCCTCGATGCATCTGGCGGGCGAGCTGTTCAAGTCGCTCACCGGCGCCGAGATGACGCATGTGCCCTATACCGGGCCGGCGGGGGCGAGCACGGACCTGCTCTCGGGGCGCATCCAGGCGATGTTCAACCTGGTGACCGGGGCTGCGCCGCAGGTGCGCTCGGGCGAGGTGGTGCCGATCGCGATCCTGTCCGACCGCCGTGCGGGGCAGCTGCCCGACGTGCCGACGACGGCGGAGCTGGGGATGCCGGCGCTGGTGTTCGGCACCTGGTTCGCGCTGCTGCTGCCCAAAGGCGCGGAGCCTGCACTGGTCGCGCGGCTGAATGCGCTCGCCAACGAGGTGCTGGCCGACCCCGTGGCCAAGACGCGGCTGGAAGCGGCGGGAATGGACATCCTGGGCGGCACGCCCGAGCGCCTGGCCGAACACATGCGCGGGGAGATCGCGCGGCACGCGGTGCTGGTCCGCGCCTCGGGGGCGCAGATCGATTGAGGGCTGCGGCCATGAAAGGTGGCCGTTGATATCAGACCTTGCATGCCCTCAAGCATCGGGCCCGCTCCGCGCGCTTGGCTCTCCGGACTTCCGGCGTTCGCGCACTCGCCCCCGCGGTCCGCTGCCCGGTTCGAGGCCCTTGCTGGTTAAACCTGTCTACCGCTCCGGCGCGGGCGCGGTCGCGGCGAGGAGGGATTCGATCGGGTCCCAGGCATAGGCCATCTGCTCGACATTCTGGCCGGCGAAGCGGGTCATCTCGCGCGCCGCGGGGCGGCCGCCGAGCCGTTCGTAGAACCAGCGCGAGGGGTTGTCCTTCAGCACCCAGACCATGGCAGACTCGCAGCCCACGGCGCGCAGATGCGCCCCCATCGCGCGCATCAGGCGCCGGCCCACCGCGCGGTCGCGCCAATCCTCCAGCAGGTAGATCGTCTCGACCTCGCCAGTCGCGATGGCGTTGCGGCGGGCGCGGCCGCCGGAGACGAAGCCCACCACCTGCGCATCAACGCCCAGCGGGCCTGGCGTGAGGTCCGAGCCGCTGGCCACGGCGACGAAGACAGCATGGCCCTCGCGCCGGTCGAGGATGCCGCGCTCATACCCGAGGCCAAGCCGGAAGGGCGACAGGCCCGCGAGGTACTGGCTCGGCAGCACGCCGGCGTAGGTGTTGCGCCAGACCTCGGCATGCACCGCGCCGATCGCGCCGGAGTCGGAGGGCTTGGCGCGGCGGATCGCGATCATGGGGCACGTCGCTCCAGCACGGCGGCGAAGAAGCCGTCGGTGCCGTGGCGCGCGGGGCTCGTGGCAAGGTAAGGGCCGGCGCAAGGCGCCTCGGTCCCCGGGCGCAGCGTCGCCCAGAGGGCGTCCGCCGGCAGCACAGCGAAATCCTGGTGGCGTTCGAGGAAACCCCGCATCTGGCCCTCATTCTCATCCGTGAACAGAGAGCAGGTAGCGTATACCAGCCGCCCGCCGGGTCGAACCAATTCCGCGGCACGGTCGGTGATTTCTTGTTGCAGGGCGACCAGCTCGGCCAGGTCCTCGGGGCGGGTGCGCAGGCGGGCATCGGGGTTGCGCCGCCAGGTGCCGCTGCCGGTGCAGGGGGCATCGACCAGGACGCGGTCGAAGCTGCCGGCGCGGCGCTTGGTCCATTTGTCGCCGGGCTCCAACAAGTGCCGCTCGGCATTGTCCACCCCGGCGCGGCGGAGGCGGCGGACGGCACCCTCGAGCCGCACATTCGAGGTGTCGCACGCGGTGATGCGGCCGCGATTGTCCATCGTGGCGGCCATTGCGAGCGTCTTGCCGGCCGCGCCCGCGCAGAAATCGGCAACGCGCATGCCCGGGCGCGCATCGGTCAGCAGCGCGATGAGCTGGCTGCCCTCATCCTGGATCTCGATCAGGCCAGCCTTGAAGGCCTCCGTGTTGCTGACGGGCTTGCGGCCCTCGGCGCGCAGCCCCCAGGGGGAGAAGGGGGTGGGGGTGGTGGCGATGCCCTCGCCCGCGAGTGCGACGGCGGCGGCGTCGCGGGTGGTGCGGAGAAGGTTGGCGCGCATGTCGAGCGGCGCGCCCTGCTCCATCGCCGCCATCTCGGCCGGCAGCGTGTCGCCGAAGCGGGCGAGGAAGATCGGGTAGGCCCAGTCGGGCAAGTTAAGCGCGACCGAGGCCGGCATCGCGGGTTCGATCAGCGCCTTGCCGATCAGCGCCGCAAGCACCCGGCGTTCGCGGGCATCGAGCGGTTCCATCGCGAACTTGCCGCCGGCGAAGATCGCTTCGATGGCGGCCATGCCGCGGCCTTCGGCGATGATGAGGTAGGCCGCCAGCAGCAGCCGCGCCGAGGGGTCGGAGCGTGCCTGGCGGAGATGCCAGTCCAGCCGGATACG
>JAZKFA010000111.1:0-8719 GCA_040386655.1 Pseudomonadota bacterium
GGTTCGCGCGACCGCCTCGGGATCATCACCAAAGCTGTCGACCAGCGGGCGGTAGGTGCCTTGGTAGAATTGTAGGTTGCCGATGGCCGAGTTGAAGTCGCCGGAGTTGCGGAAGATCGATTGCAGGTCGGGCGAGAGGGCGCGCTGCTCGCGATAACCCAGCAGCAGGGAATGGCCGACGAGGTTTGTCAGCGCCTCGCTGTCGCCGAGCTCGGCCGTCTGCGCGAAGATCTTCTGCCCCGAGGGGTTGTAGTACTGGACGTCGGAGGAATCGCGGGCGCCGACGTTGAAGCCCACCGATCCCGCCGGCCGGACGCCGCCGGTGAGCGGCAGCAGTGCCGCGATCTGCTGCTGGTAAGCGTCGACCACGCTGTCGCGCGCCTGGCGCGTGGCGCCGGTGGATTTGCCGGAATCCAGCAGATTGACCTCGCCGCCAGGGAACTGGATCTGGGCGCCGGCGGCCGCATTGCTGGGTTTCTGCGCTGGGATCAGCGCGGCGACGATCGCAGCGATGATGGCGATGTAGGGGGCGACGGTCGCAATGCCGCCGATGATGGCACCTGCACCTGCTCCCAACGCCGCCGAGGCGCCTGCGCCCACGGCCGCGGAGCCACCGGCGAGAGTGGAGGCACCGGCGATGACGCCGGCACCGCCGCCCACCGCCTGAACCGTGCCCTTGGCGCCGCCAGTCTGCAGGCCGGAGTAGATGCCATAGGCGCCGCCCACGATGCCGAGCGCGCCTGCAGCGACACCACCCACGGTGACCTCACCGCCGCTGAAGACCGTGCCCGGTGCAGCGGCGCTGTAGGGGCCGTATTGCGGGCCCAGGGTCGAATAGAGCGGCGTGTTGATCACGCCATCGACGGAGGAGAACCCGGAGTTGAAGGTCCCGTCCGTAAAGCCACGCAGGCCCGAGGGATTGGGCACACCAACCTGCTGCCCGCTGCCGCCAAACCCACCGCCAAAAGCGTTCGTGCCGGCTTGGCTATAGGCACCGCCATTGCCCGAGAGCGAGGTGTTGCGGTCCAGCCCGCCGAGCCCCAGGCTGGAGACAATCGGCGCCACGATCGGGCGGATCACCGCCTCCGCCGCAATGCGGGCAAAGGTGCGACGCGCCGTGCTCAGGAAGCTGTCGAGCATATCCTTCCAGCCACGGCCGTTCTTTTCGAACAGGTCGGCGAAGGCGTCGGCGCCGTAGCGGACGATGCTGTCCGTGGTGCGGCGGTTCTGCTGGTCGAGCTCATTGGCCAGGCGCTGCGCCTCCGCCTGGCGCTGCTGGCTGCGCTGCTCCTCGGCGCGGCGCTCCTCCTCCCGCTGCAGGGCGGCGACGGCGCGACCTTGGGTTTCCAGCGCCGCGGTGTATTCGGCATTGGTGATGCCGCCGGCGCGCAGCAACTCGAACAGCCGGTTCAGGATTTGGCCGCGACGGTCCTCCTCGGTCATGAGGCGGGTCACCTGACCCTCCGCCTCCTGCATGATGCGTTGGTACTCGCGCTGCGCCTCGGTCAGCCGCTCCACGCCGGCCGCGCGCTCGCGCTCCGGCGCGGGCGGGCCGTATTCATCGGCGCCGATGACACCGGCGTTGCGCGCCCGGCTGGCGGCCTCGGACAGCTCGCCGAGGCGCGCGCTCATGCGCGACATCTCGGCGCGCAGGCCTGCGACGCGGGCTTCGGCGGCGAAGAGGTCGCCGCGCGCCTGCGCCTCGCCCGCCGCGCCCTGGCCGCCCATCCGACCGGACCGCGCGAGCAAGGCTTGGTAGTCCTGCACCGTCTGGCGCTGGGCTGCCGCCTCGCGCTCGGCAGCACCCAGTTCCTGCGCGGCCGCCTCCTGGCGCGCCTGGGCGATTTCCATCTGCCGCGTGACGGAGAGCCGCAGTTCAGCGGTCTGGGCGTTGGCGGCTGCGGCGGAGCGCTGCGCCTGGGTCAGGAACAGGTCGTTGACCTGGGTCAGGACACGCTTGAGGTCTTCGGCCGTGCGGGTCGCGGCCTCAAAACCCGCCTGGGTGCGGCGCGCCGCCTCGGCGGCGTTCTCGCCCATCGACGCCAGCCCGGACTGCACCAGGCCGAAACTCAAGATGACGCCGGCGACGGCGCCAGCTGGTCCGAGGGCCGTCAGGATCTCCTTGGCCTTGTCGCCGAACACCTGCCAGGCGTTGGCGCCGCCCTGGACTTGCGTGACCAGTCCCTGCACCTGCCCAGCCGCGGCGCCGAGCTGTGCACCGATGCTGCTGGTTGCGGAATTGGATGCGGCTGAGAGCCCGCGCGCAGAGCCGGCAGCGGCATCATACCGGCCCTGCACAATGGCGAGCAGTCGCGATGCCTCAGCCTGCGTCGTCGCGCCACTGGCGACCGCCTCATTGAGGGTGCGCTGGGCGCGCTCAAAATTCTGCTGCGCGCGGATGGCCGGATCGATGGATGCCGCAAACCGCTCGAAGGCGGCACTGCTGCGGGTGGCGACCTGCTCTACGCTGGCGGCCGCCGCATCGGCTGAGGTGCCGAGCGCCTGCAGCTTGGCGCGCGCCTCCGCATCTCCCTCCACACTCATGCGGAGGGAGATGGCAGCACCGGCCATGGCTACACTCCGTTCTGCGCTTCGAGGGTGGAGAGGCTCGACCGCACTTCGTCGGCCAGGATCGAACCCGCGCGCTCGCGGACCGCGTCGATGTTCAGTAGGCGGGGGATGGTGGTGGCGCGCAGCAGCAGGAACAGCGGCACTGGCCGATCGTTTGGAGATTTGTGGTACAGCGCCACGAGCGCGCCCGGGCGGCCGGCAGAGGGCACCAGCTTGATGGTGGGGCGGCTGGCCCTGCCTCGGCTGACGCTACCACCGCGGCGTGACGCGCCGGGCGCGGTGCTGACGACGTCGGCGCCGAGCTGGCGGGCGGCCGCGTCCAGGTCTGCGTATTTGCGCTTCTGCCCGGCCGGGATGGCGCCGCCCTTGCGGGAGCGGTCGCCGTAGCCGAAGCCCATCCGGATCCCCTCTGGCAGGGTGATCACCAGGTACTTGGACCTGCGGGGCAGGATCGAGCCGCCCTGGTCGAAAGCCTCATGAAGAGCCGTGGCCTTGGAGTAGACCAGCGTCGCCGGGCGCCAGGTGTGATTGCGCAGCTTGGGGTAGAGCTCCCGGCGCCAGGCATTGGACAGACCAGGGCCGAGGTTCGCGGCCCGGGTCTGCTGACGCAGCTCGCGCTGGACCTGTTGGCCAGCGCGCTCGACGCCATCGCGCAGGGCGTCGCCGACCGCATCGGCCTGGAGGTTGATGGCTTCAGCGATCTCCTGGCGGATGCCGCCCACGCGCAGACGCATCACCCACTCCCTCGTCGATCCCGCTCCAGGCGGTCCAGATCGGCCTCGGCCCCGCTCAGCACGGCAAAGGCATCGAGCAGCCAGGCCGCCTGGTCGTTGACCCCGCCCGCGTCGGGCCAGCTGCCATAGCCGCCCATGCCGATGCGGCAGGTGGCCCAGAGGCGCACCAGGGCGTGGAAGGCGTCAGGGACCACCCAGCGCGGGTTCTCGGGCCATTCCTCCTCGCCCACCAACCAGGCGCTGCCATCCTCCGGCGTTAGGCCGCCGGCGAAAGCCCCTCGGTCTCGGCTACAGGCGAGGGCGCCGCGGAGTTTTTTTCCGCACTCGGGGTCGGGTGCGTCAGGGCCCAGGCGCGGAAGCCCACAAGCTCGATGTCCCCGTCCATGGCATCAACGAGGTCCAGCGGCACCCTACCGTTTTTGCGGGTGAAGAGCGGAAGGCCATCGCCCTCCCAGCCACGTAGCGCGTGCGACAGCAGAAATAGCGGCATGGCGCCCCACCATTCATCCCTCTGCGACACAAGCACGGCAAAGCCCGGCACGGCGCGCACCGCGGCCTCGATCACGTCCACCTGCATCTGAACGGCAGGCGACAGGGCCTGGCCTGGCGGATTGGCCTCGTACTCATCCACCACCAGCAGCAGGTCGGGCAGGTTGTCGGGAGCGATCTGGCGCAGCGCCTCCCGCATGGCGGCGAAGATGCGCAGCTGGCCCGGGTGGAAATATCCGGCGCGGGTCATGTCCGCGCTGAAGGCCTGTTTCTCGCGGTAGGTGAGCGGCGCGATGGTGTAGCGGCGGCCATCCCTGCCGGGGACTTCCTCGCGCTGGTGGCGGGAAAAGACGGGGGCGTCGATCGCCGCTGAGGCTTCAATAGTCATGAGTATCCTTTCGCCGTCGCCTAGGAAAATTCGAAGTTCGAGAAGAAGGCCGCTGCATGCCGCGACTCATGAGCCCCGAGGCTCAGCGCACGTTCACTTCGGGGCCGGGCGCGATGCCGTGCCCTGCTGCGCGTGAACAAAGCTAATCTGCATCAAGATGAGCCGCTGGCTCTACATATGTTGGACAGGTCTGCTGAATGAATGGATCGAGCTCAGATGTGGGCGCATGCTTTGCGCGTAAAGTGTGAGTGGCGCACATGGTCAGATCCTTCAATCGTCGGCAGGTTGGAGTTGGCGCGGCTGTCATCATAATCGGGCTCCGCGACCGCGGAGCGCCGGCACAACCGCTGGGAGCCAGGCCACGCATCGGTATCTTATCGCTGGCGGGGACCGGCATAGACGACGCGCCTCCCAGCGTCCGCGCCCTGATTGAAGGACTGCGCGAAGCCGGCCTTGAGCCCGGGCGCGATGTCGAGCTCGACCTCCGCTTCAGCGGTGGCGATGTCCGGCGGCTGCCTGTCTTGGCCCGCGAACTCGTCGATAGCCGCCCCGCCGTCCTCGTGGCGGGTGGCAACCCCGGGATACTAGCAATTCAGCCCGTAGCCGAGTTCAGCGGCATCCCGGTCGTGATGGCCGCTGGCGCGCTCGACCCTGTGCGGGCCGGGCTCGCCACCAGCCTCGAGCGCCCCGGCGGTACATTCACCGGCGCGATGGCGTTCGTGCCCGACGCGGCAGCCCAGCGCGTGCGCCTGCTGCGCGAGCTGGTGCCTGGCCTGGCCCGCTTGGCTGTCATGAGCAACCCCGACAACGCCGTCGCCGCCCCTCTCGTGGCCGAGGCAGTGGCTGCGGCGCGGGCCGCGGGGCTGGAGAGCTCGGCCATCGAGCTGCGCCCTCCGGGCGCCGAGGCCGACGCCGTCTTTGCCGCAGCTAAAGCGGCGGGCGCGCAGGCGATGCTGGCCGTGCCGGGTCCGGACATCTTCGGCATGCGGCGAGTGATCGCCGAGGCCGCGCTGCGCCAAGGCCTGCCGGCCGTGCTGGCCGAGGAGGGCTACGCTGAGGCCGGCGGACTGGCTGCCCTCCACCCGCCCATTATCGCGCTCTGGCGCGCCTCCGCGCGCCACGTCGCAGCTATCCTCCGAGGCGCGTCACCGGGGGAGCTGCCGATCACACTGCCAGCGCGCATGGTGCTCACGATCAACCTCGACACCGCCCAGCGCCTCGGGCTTGAGGTATCCGCAGTCTTGCGCGCGCGGGCCGACCGGGTCCTGGGAGCCTAGGCGGCCGTTGCTAATGGCCGCTGGCCAAGGGTTTCCGGTATTCTCAGAAGGCGCAGATGAAGGCGGCGGCATCGTTGCCGTCGCCCTGGAAGCTGATCGCATCCACGCCCAGCCCATCGCGGTCCTGCGGGTTCATCGACGTCTTGCGGATCGACGGTAGGGTGATGAGGAAGCGGTTGCCCGGTGTGCTGCCGATGATCACCATCAGCGGCACGTTTGTGCCGAAGCGAAAGGCGTCGAAGCGTGCGACGGACAGGGCGGTGTCGGTCAGCGGATCCAGCGTGCCGCCCACATCGCGCTCGGTCGGCACGGCAGGGTCATAGCCCTCCGACTGCTCTGGATTGTCAGGCAGCACGGTGGTCACACCCCCCTGGATACTGAGGCTGCGCACGCGGGCGGTGTTGCGGTTGAGCTGGCACTTGCCGCCCACCCAGCGCGGTGCAGTGGGGCGGGTGATCGTGTTCCACCCGATGGGAATCGCGGTCGCCGTGAAGTCGATGAAGATGGCGCGCCCGTCGAAGACCAGGAAGCCGAGTCCGCCCGAGGTGATGTTGAGCGACCAGGTGCCGGTGAAGCCGGCAAAGCGCCAGCGTAGTCCGTCGGCAAAGAAGTATACGGTGCCGGTTTTGAACACGCTCTCATCCGAGGTCGGGCTGTAGAGCACGTTGGCGGGGATCTGGCACAGCGTGGTGGCAGCGACCGCGCTGGCCAGCGTTTCGCCCAAGGTAGCGATCCGGCCGGAGGTGTAGTCGAGAATTCCGGTTGTCCCCACGGGATCTACCGTGAGCGCCATGGGCATGCCGCGGTACGCCTGCGCCACGGTGCCGAATGGCGTCTGCAGCGTGGCAGAGGTGGTGGTGCCGGCCGAGGCGGCGGTGGGCGCCCCTATCGCAGCCGCAGTGACCGTCTCCTGCATCGTGGAGAAGCGCAGTAGCTTGCCCCACTCCGGCGGTGTGGCGGGCGTGCCGGAGCCGCGCAGCGGCACGGTGATCTTGATGGCGGGGCGGAGCGCGCCGGGGATGGCCGGGGCGCGGTCCAAGCTGCCGGTCATCACCGGGTTGGGGATCAAGTTCTGCTCGAAGTTGATGGTCACATCGCCCTCGAGCCAGTCGCTCGCGGCGGGCGTGCCGGCGATGGCGTCGGTGCCGGGGGTGGTTTCCACCTTGGCCGCGATGGCGGCATAGCGCATGCGCACCAGGTTGAGGCTGCCGGACATGGCGCGGTCTCCGCTCAAAGGGGATGGATGCGCCGATCAGGGCGCGTAGGGGTTGCCCGAAAGGGTGACGGCCTGAGCATGGAAGCGCGCGGCGAAGACGCCGGCCGGCTGGGCGGACTCCCCAACGCCGAAGCTTTCAAACGAGGCGTCTAGGGTTGTGAACTGCACCAGTGGCGCGGGCGGGTCCCAGGCTTGGAGGGCCGACACAACGCGGGTGTGGAGGAGGCTGAGCGCCTGCTCGCAGGCGAGGTCGCTCGCCCCCGCCGCATAACCCTGGACGGTGAACTCAATCCGCCAGAAGCATTCGCCAGGGGATTGCTCCTCGTCGGCGATCATGTCGCCGGCCTGGATGATCAGGCAGGGCATGGCCTCGACGGCAGGCTCGGCCCGCTGCGCCCGCTCGATCGGCACATCGGCGATGATGGCAGCCAGCCGACTGGCGACAGCGACCAGCACGGCCTCGCGGATCGGAGTGGGCACGTCAGGTCGTGGCCAGGGTCAGGCGCCAGCTGGTCTCGGCGCCCTCCCGCTCGGCGCGCTCCACCCGATAGGTGGTACCGGCAACGGTGAGGAGGTCGCCACGCCGCGGCGGTGCAGGGAGCGCCGCCGCGAGGATTGACGCCTCGACCTGCGGCGCGACCGCGCCACCCAGGCCGAGCGCCACCGCCACCGGGCGGCTGAGGATGACGCGGAGCGGGATGGCGGCACCGCCCGCCACGGGCTGGTAGCTCGCCTCCAGCGCCATGTTGGGATCGGCGAAGATTGCCTCGGCGGCCTGGGCGAAGGCGCTCATGCCGACCTCCGCAGCCGCCACACCAGCACCCCCGCCATGGCCGCCAGGATCACCGCCACGGCCACCATGGGCGCCAAGGAGCCCAGGGCCTGCAGCACTGGCGTCACCTGCGCCACCGTCGCCGCGACGCCTGCCACGCCGACCACCAGGGCCCCCCGCCCGGTGTCGGTCGCCGCTGCCACCGCTGCCAGGGTCACGGGCGGCGACGGCGGCACACCGGCCAGCGTCAGCGCCCGGCGGGTCGTCTCGTCCGGATAGGCGAGGCCCGCGCATTCATGGGCGATGATCGCCTCGACCAGCGGGCGGAGATGCGCATACCGGTGCAGGTCGACGGGATCGTCGGCGCCCATGCCCACACGCCGCGCCACCGCCGCGATATAGGCGCTGGTATTGTTCTCGTTGCTTGGTGCCCAGCGGGAGATGATGCCGCGCACCGTGTTGAGCTTGTGCCGGTCCTGATAGGTGATCAGCAGCGATGCGAGCGCCCGGATGCCGAACTCATGGCTGGTGAAGCGGCAAAACCGCCCATCCGACGGCGGGTCCGCCAACCCTTGCCACTTGTTCGCTGGTACATGGTCGATATTGCCGGGGTTGCAGTTGCGATAGCCGCGCGTCGCATTCGGGGCGACGGCCCGCTGCACCGCGCTCATGCGCCCGACGCCGGGACGCGCTGGAGCACGACGCGGGCGTTGGCATCGGCGGCAAGTGCTGCCAACACCGCCAAGCCGACCTGGTAGTTGCCGGTTGCGGTGGTGGTGACGCGGCGGTTGGTATTGTCCCAAAAGACGCGCGAGCCGGCCGCAATGGCGAGTGCGGGTTCCTTGGTGATGTCGAACACGCCCTGGGTCTGCGCCTCGATCGTGGCATTCTGCGCACCGTCGACGGCAGCGATGCCGAACAGCGCACCGACCATCACACCCTGGCCGGAGGTGACGCCGCCGACATAGGGGACCGAGACCGCCAGGCTGTCGCCCGGCTGGATGAAATTCCGCATGGAATGATGCCTCCTGAAACGCAGAAGGCGCCCAAAAGGGCGCCCTCTGCACAGACTCACGATGGGAGAGGTAAGGCGGGATCAGACGCCCGGGTTGAACCAGGCACCCCGCCAGTCGATGGCGCCGACGCCGAAGTCGAAGATCACGCTAACCTCGATGCCGTCGACGCCAGAGACCGGGCCGGTGGTGACCTGCGGCCCCTCGGCGCCGTTGAGGTAGCCGTAGACGTAAACCGGTGCGGCCGCGGGGTCGGAGA
>JAZKFA010000112.1:0-10835 GCA_040386655.1 Pseudomonadota bacterium
GCGCGCATCCCGCTTCGACCGAAGCGCGCCCCACAGCACCGCATCGGCAAACTCGCCAGGCGCGACGTGGTGCGAGCAGGAGGCGATGAACAGGAACCCACCCTTGGCCACGCGCTCCGCCGCGATGCGCGCGAGCTTGCCATAGGCCCGCAGCGCGGCCGGATTGTCCTTGCGCGCCTTGGCAAACGCCGGAGGGTCCACGATGACGATGTCGAACTGGCCCTCGATGCGCGGCAGGTCCTCCATTGCATCGGCCTTGCGGGGCGTGACCCGGTCGGCGAGGCCCGCCGCGGCTGCCGCCTCTATCGCAAGGTCCAGCGCGTGCTGGCTGGCATCGAGAAGCGTGACAGCGGAGGCACCCCTCGCCGCCGCCTGCAGGCCGAACCCGCCGGTGTGGCAGAAGGCGTCCAGCACCGTCGCGCCCTGCGCGAGGCCTGCGACGCGCGCCCGATGCTCCCGCTGGTCATGGAACCAGCCTGTCTTCTGCCCGGCATCAAGGTCGATCGGGAAGCGCAGCCCGCCCTCCTCCGCCCAGGCGCGCGAGGCATCGCCGTGCAGCCGCACAGTCTCAAGCGGCAGCATTTCCAGCGCGCGCACACCGGAATCATTGCGCGCCACGATAGTCGTGGGCTTCACCAGCTCATGCAGCGCCGCAACGATCCAGGGCGTCGCCGCCTCCATCCCCGCGGTGTTCGCCTGCAAGACGACCGTGTCGCCGTAGCGGTCGATCACCAGGCCCGGCAGGCCATCGGCCTCCGCATGCACCAGGCGGTAGAACGGCGCCGCAAACAGTCGCTCGCGCAGCGCCAGCGCCGCCGCAATGCGCGCGCGGAACCAGCCCTCCCCCACCACCAGGTCAGGGTTCCGGTCCAGAAGGCGCGCGCCGATCAGGCTGTGCGGATTGAAGTGCCACACGCCGTAGCGCCAGCCGTCATCGCCCTCGATGCGAACCATGGACCCCGGCGGCAGGGCCTTCGTCGCCGGCACCATTGCGATCTCGTTGGAGAACACCCAGGGGTGGCCGGCCTTGGCGCGCCGGTCTCGACCGGGCAGCAGACGAATGATCGGAATGCTCATCCGCGCTGGATAGGCGCGGCAGCGGAGCAAGGCCAGGGGCGCTCGCATGCCGCCGGCTGCAGGCGCGGCGATGACCGCCGGTGAAGCTCTGGTGACGCGATGCGGCAATCCCGGCTTCCCCGCCGGGACCATGCCGATCCCCACGCCCTTTGGCGGTCCGGGACCCGGAGCTCGTCGTAGCCAGGGCTGGTTTTGGTCAGGGGCTCCGTGTGGCCCGACGCTTGCTCAGCACGGCGCACACCAGCGCAGAACGCGAGCACCCGCCGCTGGACGCTCTCACGCCGATCTCTTCGACGCCAATCTGCTGAAATTGGAGGCATCCATGTTAAACCGCCGCAATCTCCTCGCCGGCGCCGCCGGCGTGCTCGCCGCCCCCGGCATACTGCGTGCCCAAGGCGCCGCCTGGCCGGCTCGCGGCTCCATCCGGCTCGTCGCCCAGTTCCCGCCAGGCGGCCTGGTCGACACCATCAGCCGCCTGATGGCCCCAGGCCTCGGCCAAGCTCTCGGCCAGACGGTGGTGGTGGAAAACCGCGCCGGCGCCGGCGGCGTGATCGGCACCGATTTCGTCGCCAAGCAGCCGGCGGATGGCTACACGCTGCTGGTCAGCCACGCCTCGGTGCATGTCTTCTCGACCGCGACGATGCCCAACCTGCCCTTCGATCCCGTCGCCGACTTCACCCACCTGGGGATGCTGGTCGAGGCCTCGAACGTGTTGCTGGTGCGCGCGGAATCGCCGTTCCGCACGCTCGACCAGTATCTCGACGCGGCGAAGACGCGGCCGGTGCGCTTCGGCTCCTCCGGCATCGGCTCCGCCCCGCATCTGCTGGGCGCGATGCTGTCGAGCGAGGCGCGCGCGCCCAACCTCGACCACGTGCCCTATCGCGGCAGCGCGCCCGCGATGCAGGACCTGATGGCGAACCAGATCGAGAGCTTCATCGATCCCATCACCACCAACGTCCAGCTGCTGCGCGACGGGGTGCTGCGCTGCCTCGGCGTCTCCACCCCGCAGCGCCTGCCCGCCTTCCCGAACATCCCGACCTTCGCCGAACAGGGCTTCCCGCGCCTGACCTCGGCGCAGTGGCTGGGCCTGTCCGCCCCCAAGAACCTGCCCGCACCGATCGCGGAGCGTGTTTCCGCGCTAATCCCCGCCCTGCTGACCCGGCCCGAGCTGAAGGCCCGCTTCGAGGACCTGCAGACCCTGCCGCGCGATCCGCCGCCGATGGGCGCGGGTTTCGTCGGCATCATGCGCGAGCAGATCACCGAATGGACCGCCGTGGCGCGCCAGTTCAACATCACCGTGAGCTGAGCCCATGCGGGAGGGGCACGCCCTTCCCGCTCACCAGGCGCGGCGGTCCATATCGGATCGGATCCACCACCTCCATCACCGCCGCGCTGGCGCCTACATTTCACTGTGGGACAATGCGATGGCGCCGGTCGACCAGGATCAAGGTCAACGACGCCGACCACAACGACACGCTGATCGGGTGCCTTCCAGGGGCGGGTTCGGCACGGCGCGCTGGTGTCCACGTTGCGTCGTCGTCGATCCCTGGTACGGAACCTGCTCCCCAGGCACCGAGATCGCCCGGAACCGGCAAAGCGGCGAGACCTACACCAGCCTCGTACAGGAACAGCCGAGGCCGTCACGCCGCTCCCTCAGCCGCGCACCGCCAGCACCACGCCAGCCAGCGTAAGGCTCAGGGCGATCACCTCGCGCGCGCCGAATGGCTCGCCGAGCGTGAGGGCGGCGACGCACACGCCGATCACGGGCGCCAGCAGCGTGCCGATCGAGGCCGCGGAGGCCGGCAGCCGGCGCAGTGCTGCGAACCAGCCCGCGTAGCAGAGGCAAAGCGGGATCACGGCCGAATAGGCGAGCAGCGCCCATGCGGTGTTCGAGATGGCGCCGGGGTCCAGCCGCTCGAACGCGAGGGAGGCCAGCAGCATCGGCAGCCCGCCGAGTCCGACCTGCCAAGCCGCACTGGTCAGCGGCGGCAGCGCCAGGGGCCAGCGCTTGGTCACCACGGTTCCAATCGCGAAGGTGACCGCAGCGCCGGTAGTGAGCAGCACGCCCGGCAGCTTGGCCAAGCCCAGGGACACGCCCTGCCCCAGCATCAGCACGGCGACGCCGGCGAAGCCGATCAGAAGGGCGAGGATCCGCCGCGCGGTCGGCCGCTCGCCCAGCACCGGCCAGGCGAGTAGCGCGGTCCAGATCGGCATGGTGTAGCAGGTGATCGCCGCCTCACTGGCCGAGAGCCAGAGCAGCGCGAAGGTGGAGAATCCCATCCAGCACGCGACGTTGAGAAAGGCCGCGAGTGCCAGGCGCGGGAAGATGGCGCGCGTGATCGCAAGACTCTCGCCCGCCGCGAGCGCGATGCTGGCCAGGATGCCGGCGCCAACCATCGCGGGCCAGGCGCGCATCGAGAGCGGCGGCATCTCGCTCACCAGCATCTTCATCGCCGGCCAGGCGAAGCCCCAGCCGCAGGCGGTGAAGATGAGCAGAAGGAAGCCGGTAGTCCGAGGCGTCATGCGCAAGGCAACGCCGAAGCGCCTGTCTTCACCGGAAGCCAAACGCCGAACTCCGCTAGCGTCCGAGGTCGAAGTGCTTCGGCCCGCCGCTCGGGCCGCAAGCGCGACCGCGCGTCGCCGCTAATGCGGCGAGCCAAGTGCGTCGTGACGAAGGCACGCCTCCGGCGTGACGAGCGCGCGCCCGGCGCTGGAGGGCAGAACAGTCCGCTTCGGTCATCTTTCATGACCGAAGCCTCAATGCGCGAATTCGGGCGCCTCGCGCGTCAGGATGCGCTTGATGCTTTCCAGATGGAGCCGCGCGCTCTCGCGGTCGCCCTCGCGCATCTGCTCATAGGTCTTGCGCGCGAGCTCGGGTGGCACCGGCTTCAGCGCGCGGCCGGTGGACATGGCCAGACGCTGCGCCTCGGCCGCGCGTTCGAGGTAGTAGAGATCGTCCCAGGCCTCGGCGATCGTCGGGCCCGTGACCATGACGCCGTGGTTGCGCATGAAGACCACGTCGGCATCGCCCATCGAGGCGGCGATGCGGTCGCCTTCTGCCTCATCCAATGCCAGGCCGCCGTAATCCTCGTCGACCACGGTACGGCCGTAGAATTTCAGCGCCGACTGCCCGGCCCAGACCAGCGGCGGACCCTCGAGCATGGCGAGCGCGGTTGCGTTGGGCATATGCGTGTGGAAGGCCGCCTTGGCGCGCGGGTTCTTCAGGTGCAACCGGCCATGGATGAAGAATGCGGTGGCCTCAGGCACGCCTTCGCCGGCGACGACATTGCCCTTGAAGTCGCAGATAAGCAGGCGGGAGGCCGTCATCTCCGCGAAGGCCCAGCCGTAGGGGTTGACCAGGAACAGGTCGTCCCGACCGGGGACCATGGCCGAGAAGTGGTTGCAGATGCCCTCATGCATCCCCAGGCGCGCGGCCATGCGGAAGCAGGCGGCGAGGTCGATACGCGCCTGCCGCACGGCATCGGTGCCGAGGTCGGAATTGCGCAGGATGGCGGGGGCGGGCGTGTTGCCGAGGGCGTGGGCCATGGGCGCGGTCTCCGGAATGTACCGTCAGTCTGGCATCGCGCGGCCCGGCCCGCTAGCCGAGTGGCCAGCCCGGCGAGCGGGCCAGCAATGCCGCGACCGCGTGCCGGGACTGAAGGCGCATCCGCGCGCCGCCGAAGGACTCGAACATTGCCCTGTGACCGGCGGCGGAGGTGCTGGTCGGGCGGCTATCGTAGGCGGACGCCCAGTCGATGAGCGCCGCGTGGGCCGCATCCCCCATCCCCGGCTTGGGTCCGCGCCCGACAAGGGAAGCCCGGCACTCGGGCCATGGCAGTTCGAGCCACAGCAGCCCTGTCGCGCGCGGCAGTGCCGCGGCGGCGAGCCAGCCATACACGCCCTCGATAATCCAGCGCGGCTCCGCCGCCGCGGCCGCCACCGCGTCCAGGGCTTCCTGCCGGTCCCGCACGCGCCCATCGGCGAGCCAGTGGATCTCGTCGAGGTCGCGATGCGCCTGCCCGGTGCGCGCCGCGACGCCGGCCGCCAGTGTTGTCTTGCCCGAGCCGCTATTGCCGATGATGAGCAGCCGCGTCGCGAAGTCGGTGTCAGGGCGAATGGTCGGCCTCTCGCTTGATGCCCCGTCCGGCTGTGCTAGGGGTTTCTGGATCGACGATGATCCTATTGCGACAATGCGGAGCTTGGCGAGCATGAGCGGCACCAACCAGCGGATCGACGGCAAGCGGCTGTGGGACAGCCTGATGGCCATGGCCGAGATTGGCGCTACGCCGAAGGGCGGCGTGCGGCGCCTGACGCTGACCGATGTCGACAAGGCCGGCCGCGCACGCTTCCGCGGCTGGTGCGAGGAGCTGGGGCTCACGGTCCGCGTCGACGCCATGGGCAACATGTTCGCCCGCCGTGAGGGCCGCGACCCGACGCGGCTGCCGGTGCTGTTCGGCAGCCACCTCGACAGCCAGCCGACAGGTGGCAAGTTCGACGGGGCCCTCGGCGTGATCGCGGGGCTGGAGGTCATGCGATCGCTCAACGACCACGGCATCGTCACCGAGGCGCCGGTCGAGCTGATCAACTGGACCGATGAGGAGGGCAGCCGCTTCGGGCGCTCGCTCATGGGCAGCGGCGTCTGGGCCGGGATATACCCACAGGATGCCGCCTATGGCTGGCAGGATGCGGAGGGCGTGACCGTCTCCGACGCGCTCGACGGGATCGGCGCGAAGGGCGAGCACGCCGCCAAGCCCTTCCCCGCCGATGCCTATTTCGAGCTGCACATCGAGCAGGGCCCGATCCTGGAGCGCGAGGGCAAGCAGGTGGGTGTGGTCACCGGCGCCCAGGCGCAGGTCTGGTGGGACGCGGTGGTCACGGGCCAGGACGCCCATGCCGGCACCACACCGCCCTCGGCGCGGCGCGACGCACTACTGACAGCGGCGCGCATCATCACGCTGGTCGACGAGATGATGCGTGGCTATGGCGATGACGGCCGCGGCACCGTCGGCTGGCTGCAGGTCGTCAATGCCAGCCGCAACGTGGTGCCCGGCGAGGTGAGATTCTCCGTCGAGTTTCGCCACCCCGACACCGCCGTGATCGAGGCGATGGCCGCCGAATTCCCCAAGCGCGCGAGCGAGCTCGCGGCGGCGAACCGCACGCCCCTCGACCTCAAGCAGCTGTTCCTGCTGCCGCACCAGCCCTTCGACGCCAGCTGCGTGCAGATCGTGCGCGAGGCCTCGGCGCGGCTGGGCTACACCACGCGCGACATCATCTCGGGTGCCGGGCATGACGCGGTCTATGTCGCGCGCAGCGTGCCGACGGCGATGATCTTCACGCCCTGCAAGGACGGGCTTTCGCACAACGAGGCGGAAAGCATCGAGCCGGAGGAGGCGGAGGCGGGGACGCAGGTGCTGTTCCAGGCGATCCTGGCGCGGGCGAACCGGGTGATTTAAACAAGCGCCGGGGAAAGGAATTTCCCCGGACCCCTTTCTTTTATTTTTGGCTTCTTGGTACCCGATGGCAGGGTGGCCACACAATGCGAGGGCTGCCCCTGTCCGCGCGACTGCCCCATTGATAAAAACAAAAGATTGGGGGGTCGAACGTATACGTTCGACGGGAAATTCATTTCCCCCGCTCGTCTGGGAAAAGGAAACGCCGCATGGACAACACCATCCGCCTGCACCCCGATGACGGCGTCCTCATCGCCCGCATCGCGCTGGCCCCCGGCACCCTGGTCGCCCCCGGCGTCACCGTCGGCGAACGCCGCATCCCGCCCGGCCACAAGGTGGCGATCCGCCCGCACGCGAAGGGCGAGCCGATCCGCCGCTACGGCCAGATCATCGGCTTCGCGACCGAGGCGGTGGCACCCGGCACCTGGGTGCACACGCATAACTGCGCCATGGGCGATTTCGCCAAGGACTATGCCTGGGGCGTGGATGCCCGCCCCACCCTGCCCGCCAATACGCCCGCCACCTTCGAGGGCATCCGCCGCGCCGATGGCCGGGTGGCCACGCGCAACTACATCGGCATCATCACCTCGGTGAACTGCTCGGCCCATGTGGCCGACCTGATCGCGCGGCAGTTCGAACCCAACCCGATTGCGGGGACCAACCCGCTGGCCGACTGGCCCCACGTCGATGGCGTCGTCGCCCTCACTCATAAGACTGGCTGCGGCATGACGATGGGCGAGCCGCTGACACTGCTGCGCCGAACCCTCGGCGGCTTCGCGCGGCATGCGAATTTTTCGCACGTGATCGCCATCGGCCTGGGCTGCGAGGTGAACCAACTCGCCCCCATGCTGGAAGAACAGCGCCTCGCCGGGCGACTGCGCAGCATGGAAATTCAGGAGAATGGCGGGGCGCGGAAGACGGTCGAGAAGGGCATCGCCTTCGTCCGCGAGGTCCTGGCCGAGAGCAACACGGCGCGGCGGGAGACGGTGCCCGCCTCCGAACTGTGCGTCGCGCTGCAATGCGGCGGTTCGGATGGCTATTCCGGCATTTCCGCGAACCCCGCGCTGGGTGCGGCCTCGGACAATGTTGTCCGACACGGCGGCACTGTCATCCTGTCCGAGACGCCCGAGACCTACGGTGCGGAGCATCTGCTCACCCGCCGCGCCACCTCGCGTGAAGTGGGGGAGAAGCTGGTCGAGCTCATGCGCTGGTGGGAACGCTACACCGAGCGCGAGGAAGCGGAGATGAACGCCAACCCCTCGCCCGGCAACAAGGCGGGTGGGCTGACCACCATCCTAGAAAAATCGCTCGGCGCCATGGCGAAGGCGGGGACGACGAACCTGATGGAGGTCTATCGCTACGCCGAGGCGGTGACGCAGAAGGGCTTCGTCTTCATGGACACGCCTGGCTATGACCCCGTTGGCGCGACTGGACAAGTCGCGGGGGGCGCCAATCTGATGTGCTTCACCACGGGCCGCGGCAGCGTCTTCGGCATGAAGCCGGCGCCGTCCATCAAGCTCGCGACCAACACGGCGATGTACGAGCGGATGAGCGACGACATGGATGTGAACTGCGGCACGGTGCTGAGCGGCGAGGAAAGTGTCGCCGAATGCGGCGAGCGCATCTTCGACTTGATGCTCAAGGTTGCGAGCGGGACGCCCACAAAAAGCGAGGCGCTGGGCTTCGGTGCATCCGAATTCGCGCCATGGACCATTGGAGCGACGATGTGATGTGGGTGCCGGGCGCAATCATCGTGGCCGTGGCGCTTGGGTTGGTCGGCCGGGGCTTCGCGCTCAAGCGGCGCGGCGATGGCTCGGGCGAGAAATGGATCCTTAGCGGGGCGGTGGTGATGTTCCTCGGCGTCATCGTCGTGCTGAACAGCGGCGCACTCGGCTGAGGGGCAGAGTGCGATGCCGACGATCCTGGCTTGGCTCAGTGGCGCGCTGATGATGGCGGGGGTGGTGCTGGCCCTCGCGGCTGCGGTTGCGGTCTTCCGCGCCTGGGTCAACGGCATCCCTTGGTGGTCGGGGGGTATGGTCTGGTTCAACGCAGGTCTGCAGCCACCCGCCGCGCGCGCCCATGTCCGTTCAGCCTGGCGCCGGTTCGGCCTGGCGGCGCTGTGCTCCCTCGCGGGCACATTGATCATGGCCGCAATCGAACGCTCGTCGACTGTTCCCTGAGGGGGTGCGGGCCCGTGGGTTCAGTCGCGCAGCAGGATCGAGAGGTTGCGCAGCATCGCGGCCGTCGCGCCCCAGATGTGATGGCGCTCATGCGGCCAGACCCAGTACTCCCGCATGCGGCCGCGGAACTCCGCGCGGTGCCGCTGCACGCCGCCGGGCCCCAGCAGCGAGGCGAGCGGGTATTCGAAGATCTCGGCGACTTCGGATGGGTCCGGCGTGAGCGTGAAGGGGGGCGTCAGCAGCGCCATCACCGGGGTCACGTGATAGCCCGTGCCGGTGCGGTGTTCGGGCAACATCCCGAGCAGGCTCGGCAGGCGGGGGTCCAGACCCACCTCCTCCGCCGCCTCGCGCAGCGCAGCCTGTTCCGGGGTTTCACCCGCCTCGATGCGCCCGCCCGGGAAGCTCACCTGGCCCGCATGGGAAGACAGGGTCGCCGAGCGGAGGGTCAGAAGGATGGCGGGCTCGGCGCGCAGGATGATCGGCACCAGGACGGCGGCGTCGATGCGGCGCTCCGGCATCAGATCCTGCGCGTCATCGGAGCCGGTGGGAGCGAGCCGCGCCAGCCGCGCCGGGTCGGCGATGCGGGCGCGCAGTTCCGCCTCGGTCACGCGGCGGAAATCAGGTCGCCCTCGGCATCTTCCTCGGCGGGCAGGTCGTCGATGGGGAAGAAGGCGCCCTCGCTCCAGATGCCCAGCACCTCGCGGCCATCGATCGTCTCGGGCTGCGCGAGCGCGACAAGTTCGTAGAAGACCGGACGCGAGATCCGCGCCTCAAGGCCGGGGCGCACCATCACGTAGGGCCGCGGCTCCCGCGTGGCGGGGCAGAGGGCTACGCGGATCGGGTGCGCCTCATTCGCGGTGACCATTTCATCAAGGTTGGTGCGGAAGGTCAGGCATTGCCGTGGCTTGCCGGTATCCGGGCACGCGCAGTCGCGCCAAAACAATTCGACCGCGACGAAGGGCGCGTCCTCGACCTCAATGCGGCCACGCTCAACCGGCGTTTCCAGCA
The DNA here is from genome assembly GCA_040386655.1 of Pseudomonadota bacterium. Lineage (GTDB taxonomy): Bacteria > Pseudomonadota > Alphaproteobacteria > Acetobacterales > Acetobacteraceae > Plastoroseomonas. The sequence continues at coordinate 9,716 of JAZKFA010000112.1, forward strand.
CGTAGCTGCCATCCGCTTCGCGCTTGAGGACGGAGGCAAAGAGAGAGACGAGCGGCTTCCGCCCGATCGGACTGCCGCGATAATGCCAGGTGCCGTCCCGCGCGATGCGGATGGCGTAGTCGCCGCAATCGATGCGCGGCGGTCGCTCGGCCAAAGGACGGCCTGTCACGGGATGGGCATCGGGCCCGATCTTCGCTTTGTCCGCGCGGATTCCGGTCATAGCATTCTACTTCGCTCTTGCGGCGGGCGCCCTCGGGACGATGTCCGCGAGAGGCGCCACCGGGGTGGCAGCGCTTTTGCTCGGAACCCGGCGCGGAATGGCGATAGGCTCCGGACGTTAGTATGGGAAGCGGGATGGCATGGTTGAAGTGGCGGACATGACGGATGCGACAAGTCTCGTCACTGGGGTCGAGGCGCTGGGCGAAAAGCTGGCCCAGGCGCGCCGCGCGATCGGACGCGTGATCTTCGGCCAGGAGGAGGTCGTGGAGCAGACGCTCATCACCCTGCTCTCGGGCGGGCATGTGCTGCTGGTGGGCGTCCCGGGCCTCGGCAAGACCAAGTTGGTCGAGACGCTGGGCGCGGTGATGGGCCTCGATGCGCGCCGCGTGCAGTTCACACCGGACCTGATGCCGGCCGATATCCTGGGCTCCGAAGTCCTTGAAGAAGGTGCCGATGGCCGCCGTGCCTTCCGCTTCATCAAGGGCCCGGTCTTCTGCCAGTTGCTGATGGCCGACGAGATCAACCGCGCATCCCCGCGCACTCAGTCCGCCCTGCTGCAATCCATGCAGGAGCAGCGCGTGGCCGTCGGCGGCGAGATCCACCCCCTGCCCGCCCCCTTCCACGTGCTGGCGACGCAGAACCCGATCGAGCAGGAGGGCACCTACCCGCTGCCCGAGGCGCAGCTCGATCGTTTCCTCCTCGAAGTCGAGGTCGGGTATCCCGACGAGGCGGCGGAGCGTGCGATGCTGCTGGCCACCACCGGCGCGCGGGAGGCCAAGCCCGTCGCCGCCATGACCGCGCACGAGTTGATCGAGGCGCAGGCGCTGATCCGTCGCATGCCCGTGGGGGAGCAGGTGCTCGACGCGATCCTGCGCCTGGTGCGCGGCGCCCGCCCCGAGAC
>JAZKFA010000113.1:0-19817 GCA_040386655.1 Pseudomonadota bacterium
TGGATCGCCGCCTCGGACCGGGTGAGCATCGTCTCTCGCTGCGCCTGCTCCATCGCCCCGGTGCGATCCAGCCCGGTCGTGAGCTCGGACAACCGCCGGGCGCATTCCTCGGCAATGGGCGCCGGCGGCAGCGCCACGCGGAAGCGGCGCAGCAGCCCCTCGCGTGGCAGTTCGGCGATCTCCATGGCGTCGTTCAGGCCATCATCCAGCGGCGCATCAGGGCCTCAGCGCTGGCGCCAGGGCAGGCCCTCAGCCTTCCAGCCGGAAACGGTGCCGCGATGACCTTCCGCATCCACCGGACCTTCGAAGCCGGCGGCGATGTTGAAGGCGTGCGGGAAGCCCGCCGCCTGCGCCGCCTGCCCGGCCGCGAGCGAACGCGCGCCCGACCGGCAGAGGAAATAGATCTTCTTGAGCGGCGTCAGCCCCGCCTTGCGCAGGTGCTCGGCAAAGGCGCCGTTGACCTGCATGGACGGGTAGACCTGCCAGGGTATCAGCACTGGCTCTTTCCCAGCCGGCGCCAGATCCGGCAGGCCGACGAAGTTCCATTCGGCGTCGGTGCGCACATCGACGAGGGCGGCATCGGCATCGCTCGCCAGCGCCGCCCAGGCTTCGGTGGCACTCACATCCGGAACACTGCTCATGGGATACTCCCAGGGTCATGGGCCGGATGCGAGGTCTGCCCCGGCTACTTCACCTCCACATAGCGCAGATACGGCTTCTTGGCTTCCCACCCTTGCGGGAACAGATCACGAGCCTGCGCATCGGGAATGGAGGGTGGAATGATGCCGCGCTCGCCCGGGCGCCAGTTCACCGGCGTCGCCACCTTGGCCCGGTCGGTGAGTTGGAGGCTGTCGATCACCCGGAGAATCTCGTCGAAATTGCGCCCCGTGCTCGGCGGGTAGACCAGGAACAGGCGGACCTTCTTGTTCGGGTCGATGACGAAGACGGTCCGCACGGTGATGGAGGGGTCGGCCTCCGGGTGGACCATGTCGTACAGCGCCGCGATCTTGCGCTCGGGATCCGCGATCATCGGGAAGTTCACGGCGTGGCCCTGGGTCTCCTCGATGTCGGCTGCCCACAATCCGTGGCTCGTGATGGGGTCCACGGACAGGCCGATGACCTTCACGTTGCGCTTGTCGAATTCCGGCTTGAGGCGCGCCGTCTCGCCGAGCTCCGTCGTGCAGACGGGGGTGAAATCCTTCGGGTGGCTGAACAGCACGCCCCAGGAATTGCCCAGCCATTCATGGAAGCGAAGGGTCCCCTGGGTGGTCTCCGCCTCGAAATCCGGTGCGATCTGACCGAGTTGAATGCTCATGATTCTGTCTCCTTCCGGCGCGCGATCTGCGCCGATGGCGGCATCCGGAGCGCGTCTGTGCCACTATGTAAAGCGTTGGGAATGGAATGGCCTCAAAGAGGCCAGAGGGAGAACGTCATGCTCGGATTGATGCAGGATTGGCCATTGTTGATCCATCGGCTGATCGACCACGCCGCGGTCCAGCATCCGCACCGCGCCATCGTCAGCCGCTCCGTCGAGGGCCCCATCCACCGGACGGACTACGCGACGCTCCGCACCCGTGCCCTGCAGCTCGCCAGGCGCCTGAGCATGGAAGGCGTCACCGAAGGCGACCGCGTCGCGACGCTGGCCTGGAACACCTGGCGCCATGTCGAGGCCTGGTACGCGATCAGCGGCATCGGCGCGATCTATCACACCGTGAACCCACGCCTGTTCCCCGAGCAGATCGCCTGGATCCTGAACCACGCCGAAAGTCGTCTGGTGCTGGTCGACCTGACCTTCGTCCCCTTACTGGAAAAGCTCGCGCCGCAGCTTACGCACGTGCAGCGTTTCGTCGTGCTGACCGACGCAGCGAATATGCCCGAGACCACGCTGAAGGGCGCGGTCCCCTACGAGACCTGGCTCGCGGAGGCCGATGCCGACTACGCTTGGCACAGCTTCGACGAGCGCACCGCGGCGGGGCTCTGCTACACCTCCGGCACCACAGGCGATCCCAAGGGCGTGCTGTATTCGCACCGCTCCAACGTGCTGCACGCGATGACAATGAACGCCGCGGACATGTTCGCGCTCACCGCGCGCGACGTGGTCATGCCTGTCGTGCCGATGTTCCACGCGAATAGTTGGATCCTACCCTTCGCCGCCCCCATGGCCGGGGCGTCGCTCGTGCTGCCCGGTGCGAAGCTCGACGGCGCCTCCGTGCACGAGTTGGCGGAGAGCGAAGGCGTCACCTTCTCCGCCGCGGTGCCGACCATCTGGATGATGCTGCTGCAGCACCTGCGCGCCAATGGCGGCAAGCTGTCGACGATGACGCGCGTCGCGATCGGCGGCTCCTCCTGCCCGCCGGCGCTGATCGACACCTACCAGCGCGAATACGGCGTGCGCGTGCTGCATGCCTGGGGGATGACGGAGTGCTCCCCCGTCGGCACGCTCTGCTACGCCAAGCCCGAGGTCGCGCATCTCGAAGGTCAGGCATTGCTCGACCTGCAATCGACACAGGGGCCGGCGCCCTTCGGCGTGGAAATCAAGATCACCGACGACGCTGACACCCGCCTGCCCTGGGATGGCGAGGTGTTCGGCCGCCTCAAGGTGAAGGGGCCAGCGATCACGGCGGCCTACTACAAGGTGGACCCCGCGGGCATCCTCGACGCCGAGGGCTTTTTCGACACCGGCGACGTCGCCACCATCGACGCCAATGGCTATATGCAGATCACCGACCGCTCCAAAGACGTGATCAAGTCCGGCGGCGAGTGGATCAGCTCCATCGCCATCGAGAATCTCGCCGTCGGGCACCCCGATGTGGCGGAAGCCGCCGTGGTCGCGATCCCGCACCCCAAATGGGATGAGCGGCCGCTGCTACTGGTGGTTCCGAAGCCCGGCACGACGCCGACGAAGGCGAGCGTGCTGGACTACCTCTCGGACAAGATTGCGAAGTTCTGGATGCCCGATGATGTGGTGGTGGTGGAGAGCCTGCCGCACACGGCGACGGGCAAGCTGCTGAAGACGAAGATTCGGGAGATGGTGAAGGACCATCAGGTCGGGAAGTAAGAAATTCTTACTTTCGGCGGCCTGCCGAATTACGTGCCACGCATCTGAAATCATTGATGCTCGGTGCGGAATTTCGGAATATCCGAATTTCTTACTGGGCCAGTGGCACCCTAGCTGTGACGCCGCCGCTGACGAGAACGATACTAGAACAAACTAGCCGGAAATCCCAGCAGAATCCTACGCCGCGATGGGCAGCGCACGCGCCAGCCCCGCCTCGCGCGCGATCAGCTCATAGCTGCGGGCGCGGGCCACGGGGTCATGGCAGGGCGACAGGATCGCCACCTCGGCGGCCTTCACCGAACCCGCCAGCGCCTCCAGCTTCGCCAGCACCTGCGCCGGCGTGCCGATGATCGCCTGCTCGCGGCTGGCCGCGACATGGGCGAGCTCCGCTGAGGTGTAGGGATAGGCCTGCGCCTCCTCCGGCGCGGGCAGCGGGATGAAACGGCCGCGGTCGCGCAGCAAACGCGACAGCGCGCGCGAGGCGAACAGCCGCTCAGCCTCGGCCTCCGTCTCGGCGGCAAGCGCGAAGACGCCCAGCGCCCCCAGCGGTGCATCGAGGTTGCCGGCGTCGGCGCGGAACTGCGCGTAGTACAGCGCCATCGCCTCCGCGCAGCCGGCGCCATCCGTGATGAAGTATGCGTAGCAATAGGGCAGCCCAAGATAGGCCGCGAGCTGCGCGCCGTAGTCGCTGGACCCCAGCACCCAGACCTGCGGGCGCGTGGATACCGCGGGCTGCGCGGTGATGGCGGCGTGCGGGTGGTTTACCGGCAGCCCCTCGCCCGTCCAGCCCAGCAGCTCCATCACCTGGGAGGGGAAGCGGTCCTCCACCTGGCGCATCGCGATGGGGTTCAGCGCCGTCGCCGTGCGCCCATCCGAACCCGGCGCGCGCCCGACGCCGAGGTCGATGCGACCAGGCGCGATTGCCTCCAGCGCGCGGAACTGCTCGGCCACCTTCAACGAGGCGTAGTGCGGCAGCATGATGCCGGCCGAACCCACCCGGATGCGCCGCGTCGTCGCCGCGATGGCCGCGATCAGGATCTCCGGCGCGCTGCCGGCATGCGCCTGGGAGTTATGGTGCTCCGCGAGCCAGTAGCGCGCATAGCCCCAGCCATCCGCCTTCTGCGCAAGCGCAATGGTTTCCGCGATCGCGGCGCCGGCGTCACGCCCGGCGGCGATGGTCGATTGGTCGAGGATGGATAGGGTCAGCGCCATGCCGCGTAAGGTGGCGTGGCGTTGCCCGGCCGGCAAGGCTTGGACGCGTCAGGATACCCGGCGGATGGGTGTGGCCGCTTCCGGCGGCCAGGTGGGCCCGGTGCCGAGCCGCGCATCGAGGCTGCCCTGCGCGGTGGTCGCGAGACGGCTGAGCTTCGCCACGACTCGCGCGACCTTGGCCTCCACCTCACCCATCGTCGCGGCGGCGGCGATGTCGAGCCGGCCCTCGACGGAGGCGGGCAGCGCGTCGATCCGCCCTGCGGCCGCGTCGATGCGCTCGGCCACTTCAGCGAGGCGCACGGCGTCCGGCGCAGGGCCATACTGCTCAAGCGCGGCGACAAGCGCCTCCAGCCGCTCGGTCGCACCAATCACACCCTTGGCAAGCGCGGAGTCCGATGCAGGGGCGCGCTGATCCTGCGCGGCGATCAGCGCCTCAAGCCGCTCCGTCGCCGCGATCACGCCATGGGCGAGGGATGGGTCCGGGCGGGCAGCCTCCAGGCGAGCGATGGTAGCGGCAAGGCCCGCATGGGGGTCGGGCGCGGGCTGGGACAGCATCGCCTCCGCCTTGTCCGACAAGGCGTCGATGCGGCCGGCTTGGCGGTTCACGATGCCCGGCAGCAGGCAGAGCGCCTCCGCGGTGGCGGTGTTCAGGCGCGCGCTCTCGGCCAGGCGCGCATTGGCCTCGGTGACCGCGTCATGCATCTGGCGGCTGGCGGCGGCGGCCTCGGTCAGGGTGCGGCTCACCTCCGCACCGTCGCGCCGCAGCCGCTGCATTTCTTCGGCCAATGTGTGCAGCATCAGCGCGAGCGTCTCGGCCGGGCTGGCAAGGGTGGGGGGCGGCGGACGCCGCTTCCAGCGCAGGCTGGCCAGGATGCGCGCCATCGCACCAGGGGGACGCGGCGCGGCGCTTGCCTTGGGGGGCGCCTTCGCGGCGGCGGGGGTGGGAACGCTGCGTGGGTTCGTCTTCAAGGGCGGGCATCCTTGCGCGCCGTCCTGGCGCGGTGACGCAAGTCTTAACCGCCAGAGGTGAATGCCGCGTGAACGCGCCCCGTCGCGCTCACCCCAGGACCACCGCGCTCCGCGCCACGACGCGGTCGCAGAAGGCACCCGCGGCACCCAGGTAGCCGGCGGGCTCGGTCAGCGTTGCGATCATCGCATTGTCGATGCGCGCGGCGAGCACCGGCTCCGCACGCAGCGCCTCGGCGAGTGTCACCCCGGTCGCCAGCGCCACGTCGCAGGCGTGATTGACGGCGTGATGCGCCTCGCCCCGCCCGATCTGCGGCGCCAGGCCCATCATCACGGCCTCGCTCATGATCAGCCCGCCGGTTGCGTCGATGTTGCGCCGCATGCGCGCGGTGTCCACGACCATGCCCTCGGCGATGAAGCGCGCGTGGGAGACGGCACCATGCGTCAGCAGGAAGGCCTGCCCGATGGCAAGCGCCTCCGCCTGCCATGGGCCGGTGCCGCGCTCCTGGTCCTGCGCCATCGCCGCCAGCATCTGGGGCACCAGCGCGTGCACGCCGCGCGCCTGCGCGAGCGTGTATTCGCAGGCGATGGGGTTGCGCTTCTGCGGCATGGTCGAGGACCCGCCGCGCCCGGCCACGTGCGGCTCCGACAGCTCGGCCACCTCGGACTGCATCAGCAGCATCACGTCGGTCGCGAGCTTTGTCAGCGCACCGCTCACGAGGCCCAGCCAGCACACGGCTTCAGCGAGCCCATCGCGCGCGACGTGCCAGGGGATCTCCGCCTCAGGCAGGCCCAGCTCCTCGGCCAGGGCCGCACTCACCGCCAGCCCCTGGTCGCCGAGCGAGGCGAGCGTGCCCGCCGCACCGCCGAATTGCAGCCGCAGCGCACGCGGGCGCAGCTGGTCCAGCCGCTCCAGCATGGTCAGCAGCGGCGCGAGCCACACCGCGCATTTATAGCCGAGCGTCACCGGCAGCGCGTGCTGCAGATGGGTACGCCCGGCCATCACCGTGTCCCGATGCTCCGCGACGCGCTTGGTCAGTGCGGCACACAGCCCGCGCAGCTCGGCCTCGATCAGGTCGAGGCCGTCGCGCATCTGCAGCACCGTCGCGGTGTCCATGATGTCCTGGGTTGTCGCACCCCAATGCGTCCAGCGCCCCGCTTCGGCGCCGGACAACGCAGAGAGCTGGCGCACCAGCCCCACCACGGGATAGCCCGTGTTGCGCGTCGCCGCGGCGAGGGCGGGCAGGTCAAGCCGCGCAGCATCCGCGGCCGCGGTGATGGTGGCCGCGGCCTCGTCCGGCACGATGCCCAGCTTCGCCTGCGCGCGGGCAAGGGCTGCTTCCACATCCAGCATGCGCTGCAGGTACGCGCGCTCCGCGAAGACCGCGCGCATGGCATCGGTGCCATACAGGGCGCCGAAGACGGTCTGGTCGGCCGGGTTCACGCTCATCTCAGTAGACCACCACGGAGCGGATGCTCTCGCCCTTTTCCATCAGCTCGAAGCCGCGGTTGATATCCTCCAGCGGCATGGTGTGCGTGATGAGGCTGTCGATCTCGATCTTGCCCTGCATATACCAGTCCACGATCTGCGGCACGTCGGTCCGCCCGCGCGCGCCGCCGAAGGCCGTGCCGCGCCAGTTGCGCCCGGTGACCAGCTGAAACGGCCGGGTGGAAATCTCCTGCCCAGCCGCCGCCACGCCCACGATGATCGACGTGCCCCAGCCGCGATGCGTGCATTCCAGCGCCTGGCGCATGACGTTCACGTTGCCGATGCACTCGAAGGAAAAATCCGCACCGCCGCCGGTCAGGTCGGTGATCGCCTGCACCACCTTGTCCGTGCCGACATCGTCGGGGTTGATGAAGTCGGTCATGCCGAACTTGCGCGCCATCGCCTCGCGCGCGGGGTTCAGGTCGATGCCGATGATCTTGTCCGCGCCGACCATGCGCGCCGCCTGCACCACGTTCAGCCCGATGCCGCCCAACCCGAACACCGCGACATTCGCGCCTGGCCAGACCTTTGCGGTGTTGATCACCGCGCCGATGCCGGTCGTCACGCCGCAGCCGATGTAGCAGATCTTGTCGAACGGCGCGTCCTCACGGACCTTCGCCAACGCGATCTCCGGCAGCACCGTGAAGTTCGCGAAGGTGCTGCACCCCATGTAGTGGAACACGGTCCCCTGATCGCAGCTGAACCGGCTGGACCCATCGGGCATCACGCCCTTGCCCTGCGTCGCGCGGATGGCGGTGCACAGGTTCGACCGCTGGCTCAGGCAGGTTTTGCATTGCCGGCATTCCGGCGTGTAGAGCGGGATCACGTGGTCGCCTGGCTTGAGCGACGTCACGCCCTGCCCGACCTCGCGGACGATGCCCGCGCCCTCATGGCCGAGGATGGCGGGGAACAGCCCCTCCGGGTCCTTGCCCGAGAGCGTGTACTGGTCCGTGTGGCAGATGCCCGTGGCCATGATCTCGACCAGCACCTCGCCTGCGCGAGGGCCGCCGATGGTGATGGTCTCCACGCTCAGGGGCTGGCCGGCGGCCCAGGCGATGGCGGCACGCGTCTGCATTGGTCGACTCTTTCCCGAAAGCCGGGGGAGCCTAGACCGTCTTCTGCAAACGCGGAAACGCCTTGGCAGTATCCGGGCGGATCATGCGCAACTCGAAATCGTCGCTCAGTCCACCATGCCCAGGTTGCGCCCCACGAGGACCAGGCCCTCGGCCGCCGGGTCGCCATGCGCGATCTCATGCGGGACGCCCCAGGCCTCGAGCGCGGTTGCGTAGAGCCGCACCAGCTCATCCGCGCCAGCGAGGATGATCGGCGGCGTCACGCCCATCTCGAGCGCGGCCGCAACATCATGGCCGATCAGAAGGCCCGAGAGAAATCCCGCACCCTCGGCCTGCGCCATCTCGCCCATCAGCCAGCGCGCGCGCAGGCCGAACATCTGGTGAAGCAGCCCGCCCGCCCGCTTGGCCTGCGCGATGCCCGCCATGAAGCCGGGTGCAAGCACCGCGCCCGCCGGCGGCGGCGCGCAGCAATGGCGCAGGATGGTGTGCTGCGAGAGGGCCGCGAAGGCATCGCCCGTCATCGCCGTGGTGAAGCCCAGGATCCGCCCCTCCCCGACATGGGACCATTTCGTGTGGGTGCCGGGCAGGCAGATGGTCGCCTCCCGCTCGCCGCGCCGCGCGAGCAGCGCGATCAGCTTCGTCTCCTCGCCTCGCATTACCTCGGGCACACCATCACCGTCGCGGCAGCGCAGGCCGGGAATGATGCGCACCGTCGCCGGCGCGATCGGCATCAGCCGCGTCGCGGCCGCGATCTGCTCCACGCCTGCGGGGCAGTCGAGGTAGGGCACCTCCAGCCAGCCCTGCCGGCTGCCCGCCATACCCGCGATCAGCACGTCCTTCTCGCCATCCGCAATCCATTCGCCGACCACCTCGGCGAAAGCGGCGTCGAAGCCACCAGCCGGCAGGCGCATCACGCCATAGGCGGCGTCGCGCGCACCGGTCACGTGGCCGTTCCGGTCGAAGCGCCAGGCCCGCAGGTTGCTGCTGCCCCAGTCGATGCCGATCATTGCCTTCGCCTTCCTCTGTCGCCCCTGCATCCCTTGCGCGTCGGGTGCACGGCGCCGCAGACTACGCCCATACCGGCGGCAAGTCCGGTCGGAGGGACATCCATGAAAACCACCGCACGCGCCAGCGCCACCCTGGCGCTGCTGCTGGCCGCCGGCACAGCCTCGGCCCAGATCGCCGTCTCGGGCAATGACAACAAGCAGCGCCTGGTCAATGGCGTGAACACGGTTGTGGCAAACCCGCCGCCAGACACCATCACCATCCTTGATCTCGGCGGCCGCGCGCCGCGCGCCATTGCGGAACTCGCGGTGCCGCATTCGGTGGTGGGACCACCGACATCCGTCGCCATCACCCCCGATGAGCGCTTCGCCATCGTCACCTCGGCGGTGCGCATCGACCCCGCCGACCCGACCAAGACCGTCCCCGACAACCGCGTCACCCTGGTCGACCTGCGCTCATCCCCGCCGCGCGTGGTCCAGACGGTGGAGGCCGGCGCCGGACCCTCGGGCGTGTCCGTCAACCGCGCCGGCAATCTGGTGCTGGTCGCCAACCGCAACGCCGGCTCCGTCAGCGTCTTCCGCCTCACCGGCGGCCAGCTCGCACCCGTTTCCACCGTCACCGTGGGCCCGGCCAATTCCGGCCCCTCGCACGTGCAATTCACCGCCGATGGCAGGCGCGCCCTGGTCACGCGCGATGGCGATACCGACAGCCGCGTCTCCATCCTCGCCATCGACGGTGAGACGGTGACCAAGACCGACCGCGACCTCACCGTGGGCGTACGTCCCTATGGCATGGGCATCACGCCGAACGGGCAATGGGCCGCCGTCGCCAATATCGGCCGCGGCACCGGCGACGCCGACACGGTCAGCCTGATCGACCTCCGCCGCGACATTTATCTCACCGCCGACACCATCAGCGTCGGTCCGACGCCGGAGGGCATCCAGGTGAGCCCTGACAATCGCCACGTCGCGGTGACCATCCACAATGGTTCAGCCCGGCCGCCGGGGCACCCGCTGCTGGGCGTGTCGCAGCTGGTAATCCTCCGCATCGAGAACGGGCGCCTTCGCCGCATCGCGCAGGCGCCGATCGGAGCCTGGGCGCAGGGCGTCGCCTTCTCCCGCGATGGGCGCACCATCGTGGTGCAGAACATGGCCGACCGGAACCTCGCCGTGTTCCGCTTCGACGGCCAGCGCCTGGTCGATACGCGCCAGCGCATCGCGGTCGGCGGCGGCCCGGCCGCGATCCGCACCGCCGAACGCTGAGGACAATCAGCCGAAAAGGAGGCACCCGTGGCGCATATCGACTACTACGCCTCGCTCAACAGCCCCTGGGCCTATCTCGGCTCAGGGCGGATCGAAGCGATTGCCGCGCGCCACGGTGCCAGCCTGCGCATCTGGCCCGTGGATTTCTCCATCATCTTTCCAGCCTCCGGGGGCCTGCCCCTGCCCCGGCGCTCCCCCCAGCGCCAAGCCTACCGCATGCAGGAATTGGCGCGCTGGCGCGACCACCTGGGCGTGCCGCTGACGCTGCGCCCGGCCGCCTCGCCCTTCGCCGAACCGCTGGCCGCCCAGGCCGTCATCGCCCTGCGCGAAGGCGGCGACGATGCCGCCGCGGTCCGCCTCGCGCACCGCATCATGCGCGCGGTGTGGGCGGAGGAGCGCGACCCGGGCCTGCCGAGCACGCTTGCGACGCTCATTACCGAATGCGGGCTCGAGGCGGGGCCGCTGCTCGCGCTGGCGGCGGAGCCGCGCTGGGCGGAACGCCGCCGTGCCGACAGTGAGGCAGCCCTGGCTCGCGGCGTCTTCGGCGCGCCGACCTACGTCATCGACGCCCAGCTCTTCTGGGGGCAAGACCGGCTCGATTTCGTTGAACGTGCCCTGGTGTAGAAACACGAGACACTTCTTGACCAGTGCCGGGGCAAAATCCTAAAGGCGACCTGTAACGGCGCGGCGATCACATGCCCGGCACTGGTCCTGTATCGAGCAAAAACTTGAGCGCGCTTCGCGAAAGTGAGGAACGCTACAAAATTCTATGCGCCGCCACCTCGGCTGTCCTGTTCGAAACGAATACACAGGGCGAGCTGACCGGGGACCTTGACCCCTGGTGCACATTCACGGGTCAGGCGCCCGACAATGCGACCGGCCTTCGCTGGACGGATGCCGTCCATCCCGACGACCAGGCCCGGGCCATCGCCGGATGGAAATCCGGCATGCTCGACCCCCGCCCCAGCCAAAACGAGTTCCGCTTCCGCCGCGCGGATGGCGAATGGCGCTGGATGCGCGTGACCCTCGCACCGATGCGCGACGAGCAGGGAAGCGTCTCGAAGTGGGTGTCGATGATGACCGACGTCACCGAGGCACGTGCGGTGCAGAACGAACTGCTCCGCACCCGCCGGCGCTTCGAACTCGCGTTGGAGAACTCGCCGATCACCCTGTTCGAGCAGGACACGGAGCTGCGCTACACCTGGGTCCACAATCCCGCGCCCGGCTTCCAGGCGACGAACCTCGTCGACCACACGGATGATGAGCTCATGGACCCGGGGGCGGCCGCGTCCATCGGTGCGCTCAAGCGCCGCGCCCTTGAAAGCGGCGAGCCGCAGCGCGATGAGGTCGTGGCGCACGCACCCAGGTGCCCGCCCGAATATTTCGACCTTTCGGTCGAACCGCTCCGCGCCTCCTCGGGCGACATCATCGGGATCATGGGTGCGGCGGTGAACATCACCGAGCGCAAGCAGGCCGAGGCGGCCCTGCGAACGAGCGAGGAACGCTTCCGCCAGCTCTTCGAGCAATCGGCCGACGGCATCTTCGTGGCTGATTCCTCGGGGCATTACATCGACGCGAACCCGGCCGCCTGCCAGATGCTCGGCTATGGCTGCGAAGAGCTGATGGGGATGACCTTCGCCGATGTGCTCGCATCCGAGGAACACCCCCGTATCCCGTCCAAGATCGAGAGCCTGGCCGGGGGCTCGGTCGTCACCAGCGAATGGCGCTTCATGCGAAGGGACCGCTCGCTCTTCCTGGGCGAGCTGGTCGGCCGCCAGCTGCCGGACGGGCGCTTCCTGAGCATCGTGCGCGACATCACGGAGCGCCGGCGCGCCGATGACGACCTGCGCGCGGCGCGCGACACCTTCCGCAAGCTGATTGACCACTCGCCTTTCGGAGTCTTCGTGGTCGACCATGAATACCGCATCGTCCAGGTCAGCGAGGGCGCGCAGAAGCTGTTCGAGAGCGTGCAGCCGGTGGTCGGGCGCTACCTGGGCGACGTGCAGCGGGTGCTCTGGCCCGAACCCTTCGCCTCCGACTCCTTCGCCATGGTCCGCCACACGCTCGCGACCGGGGAGCCGCATGCCGAGCAGAGCACCCAACGGCGCGCCGACCTCGACCGGGTCGAGACCTATGACTGGCGTGTCGACCGCATCGCCATGCCCGACGGGCTGCCCGGCGTGGTGTGCCATTTCTACGACCTCACCGAACGGAAGCGCCATGAGGAGCACGTGCAGCTGCTGCTGCGCGAGCTGAACCACCGCGCGAAGAACATGCTGCACCTTGTCGAGACCGTTGCCCGGCGCACGGCCGCGACGCGCCCGCAGGAATTCGTGGAAAACTTCGCGCGACGCATCCAGTCGCTTGCGGCCAACCAGGACCTGCTTGTGAAAAGCGACTGGCACGCGGTTCCGCTGGAGGAGATGGTGCGCTCCCAGCTCGCGCATTTCGGGGACCTTCTGGACACGCGCATCGGAATGTCCGGCCCACCGGTGAAGGTGAGCGCGCCCGCCTCGCAGACGCTCGCAATGGCGCTGCATGAGCTCGCGACCAACGCGGCCAAGTATGGGTCGCTTTCGAATGACCGAGGCAGGGTTGATATCCGGTGGGACCTTTACACCAACGACCAGGGCCGGCAGCGCTTCGCCCTCAGCTGGACAGAGAGCGGCGGCCCGCCGGTCACGCGACCCGAGGGTCGGGGCTTCGGGACCACCGTGATCGTGCAGGCTGTGCGCCTGACCTTCGGCGGCCAGGCGGAGATGGATTTCGCACCCGAGGGCTTCACCTGGCGCGTGGACTGCCCGGCCGAGGCGGTGCTCGGACGGGAAATTGCAAGCGCGCGTCCGATGGAACCGCCGCCCGCCGGCGCGCCGGCGACGGCGGCGCGCGTGCTGGTCGTCGAGGACGATCCGGTGATCGCGATCGAGATCGCCACCACCCTGGAACAGGCGGGCTATGCGGTGCTGGGGCCGGCCCGCTCGGTCGCCGATGGCCTCGCGCTGCTGTCGGCCCAGATGTGCGACGCGGCCGTGCTCGACACCAATCTCGGCGAGGAGACGGCCGAACCCATCGCCGCCGCGCTCCGCGCGCGCGGGGTGCCCTTCATCTCCGTGAGCGGCTACTCGCGCCAGCAGCAGCCCGCGGGTCTTCGCGACGCGCCACTGCTGGTCAAGCCGCTGCGCCCCGGACAATTGATGGAAGCGATCCGGCGCTGCCTGGCGCGCTGATCAGAACACGCGACCGACTGGCTGCCCCAGCGTGACCGAGCCTGCGTAGAGCGCCTGCGACCCGGGCTGCAGCGGTTGGAGCCGGCGCCGGCGATGTCGCGGAACAGCCGCCAGTGCATTGAGGCCACTGAACCCCGCCCCTCCCGCGCGTTCCATCGCAAGCTTCAGCATTCGGGAGGCGTTCTCGGGCACGAGCGTGCGACCCACCATCCGAAGCGTGGCGGGTGTTCGTCCGACAGCGTTCATTCAACCATTCGGTTGACTCATTTCCGCTGATTCGGCATTCTCAACCTTATGGTTGAATTAGACGCCCCAAAGCTCGACGCCGTCTTCCACGCCTTGGGCGACGCCACCCGGCGGCACATGCTGCGCGACCTCTCCGAAGGCGAGCGCAGCGTGGGCGAACTCGCCGCGCCCTTTGCGATGTCGCTCGCCGCCGCGTCCAAGCACATCAAGGCGCTGGAACGCGCGGGCCTCGTCCGCCGCACCATCCGCGGCCGCACCCACCTCTGCCGGCTGGAGGCCCGGCCGCTCGCGACGGCCTACGCCTGGACCGCCTTCTACCAACGCTTCTGGAGCGACCGCCTCGACACGCTCGAGGACCTGCTGCGCCAGGACGAAGCCAACACACCCCCCGAAGGAGACCGCTGATGTCGGACGCCGCAACGCTGAACGCCTATGCCGTGCTCACCGAGCCCATGGTTGTGCGCATCGAACGCATGCTGCCCGGCCCGATCGAGCGCGCCTGGGCCTACCTGACCGTCAGCGACCTCCGCCGCCGCTGGCTCGCCGCCGGCGAGATGGAGCTGCGCGTCGGCGGCCGTGTCGAGCTGATCTGGCGCAACGACGAGCTCACCGACCACGCCGAGACCCGCCCCGAAGGCGCCGATGCCGAACACCGGATGACCAACGTCATCACCCGCCTCGACGCCCCGCGCCTGCTGGCTTTCGGCTGGGGCGAGACGGCCGAGGTGACCTTCGAGCTGGAGCCCGTCGGCACCCAGGTGCGCCTGACCGTCACGCATCGCCGGCTGCCCAGCCGCGACATGCTGCTCAAGGTCGCCGCCGGCTGGCACGCCCATCTGGACCTGCTGGTGGCCGTCGCCAACGATCGCGTCTTGCCACCCTTCTGGAGCACGTGGCTGCGCCTGCGTGAGGAATACGCGCAGCGCCTGGCGGAGTAGCTACGCGGTCGCGGGCGCATCGCCGGGCCTGGCGAGATCGCGCCCGCCGCCCTGGCCTCCCGCCGTCACGGCGCGGTGCGGTCCGCCATCCACGAGGCGTTCACGCTGCGCCGTGCCCGCTAGGGCTGGAACTGGATCTTCACCCGCTTGCGGCCCTTGGGCAGGTTCAGGAAATTGTAGCCGGCCACCAGCAACGGATAGATCATCCGGAACAGCATGCCGCGGTCGCCGCGCATGCCCGTCTCGCGCTCGCCCATCAGGCTCGGGAACGTCGGGTTCTCGGTGAAGCCATCCTGCTGGAACAGCCCCGGCATCACCTGACCCACGCGGAACTCGTCATAGGGTGGGGAGAACAGCGCAAAATCGGCGGGCATCGCTGTGTGGGACAGGCGCGCGGCGATGATCTCCGCTCCCGCGCGGCTCACCAGGTAGGCAGCGGTGCCGAGCTGCGCGCTGCGCAATGCCGCCAGACAGTAGCGCCCGACCTCGATGCAGCGCGTGTCGACATCGATTCCCATCGGCGTCGCCTCGAGCTTGATGATGGGGAATGTGTCGAGATGGGTCGCAAGCTCGCGCACCATCTCCGCCGCGCCGGCGGAGACATGCACGTCATCCTCGACGATCAGCGCATAGGGCAGGCCGGATTCGATCAGCGTCTTGGCGGCGAGGATGTGGCTCTCGATGCAGCCGACCTCGGCGGGCGAGAGCACCCTCTCTCCATCTCGGCGGTGCCGCGCGAGGACCGGCTCGGGCAGGTCCGCGCCCAAGGCCGCGGGGACGCGGCGCATATCAATGCCGACGCGGCGCAGCTGGCCCGCCACCCAATCGAACCGCTCGTGATCCTTGTCGAGATTGATGACGAACGCCGTCACTCCCGCCACGTCGGACCTGGCAGCGTTGTGGATGATCGTCGAGCCGTCAGCCAAGAGGCATCTCCTTTTCCGGCAGGGATCATCGCCCCGCCCCGACTAACTCCGCCCCGCCAACGCTTGCGCCAGGCGGCGCACGCCCAGCACCTGCTGGCGGAACCATCCGCCAGTCGCGAGCGCCTCCGGCCCATCGGGTACGCCCGTTGGCGGGAAGACGTGGCGCTCGAAATCGGCGGTGCCGAACACCCAGTCCCAGACCGGAAGAAGGACCGCGTAGTTCTTTCCCGTCTGTCCGGCAGACAACAGCCCGTGATGGAGACGATGAAAGCGGGGCGAGACCACAAGTCGCTCCCCCACCCGCCCGTACGACAACCGCGCATTGGCGTGGCTGAGACTTTCTGCCAAGCGCAGTATCAGCAAGATCACCGGGAATTGACCCGGTGGAACCCCAATCATCAACGCGATCGCGCCGAACCACACCGCCGCCAACACATCGTCCAGAACATGGTTGCGATCGTCGGTCCAGAACGTCATCTGTCTTTGTGCGTGATGAATGGAATGCAGCGCCCACCACCAGTGGAATCGATGCTGAAACCGATGCCGCCAGTACTCGAAGAAATCGATCACCACCACGTAGACGGCGAGTGCAACGAGTGGCTGCTCGCGCAGCCACGGCCACATTTCCTCAATGGTGGGCGGCACGAAGCCCGTATCGGCGAGCGTGCCGGCGAACCAGGCACTCGCGCTGTTGAGCATGACGAAAGCTAGTAGCGGGAGAATGCCGAGCCGCCCGAGCACGGTGTAGAGAATGTCCGTGCGCACCGCGGCCGGATTGGTCACGGGTTCGACCGGCATCGCTGCCTCAAGCGGGCGGCAGACCACCCACGAAATCGCTATCCCGAGCAGGCCCAGGATCGCGAAGTCCAGCCACTGGAACAGGTCGTCGGCGTAGTCCATCAGGCCCAGCGCATAGAGCAGCGGCTGCAGACCGTGTTCGAACACCCAGCCGGCAAAGGCGGAATACCACCGCTCGATCACGCGTTGCCCCCAGGCTGGTTCATACGACGCCCCCGGGCTCGCTCATGCGATGCCTCCGGGCGGCAGCAGCGCGAAGCCCAGACCGCGTGCCTTCAGGCCCTCGATCAGCGGCTCCAGCACGCGCGCATACGGGTCCCGCCGGCGCGCGACGCCCCAATGCATGACCAGCACCTCGCCATCGCGGATGGTGCGCAGGCCACGCGCCAGCAACGCGTCATTGGGTGATGCCGTGGAATCCAGCTCGTCCCCCAAGAAGCCCGAACGAGTCCAGCCCTGGTGCGCCAGCCCGCACCCCCGTGCCATCGCCAGCGCGCCAGGCGTGGTGATCCCCCCCGGCGCGCGCCACAGCGGCAGCACCTGCGCGCCGGGGGCGAGGACGCGCAGCCGGGCGATGGGTCGCTCCAGCTCCGCGCAGAGGCCGCGCGCATCGAGAATCTCCACCCCTGGCCCACCGCGTTCGGCGTAGCGCAGCTGCCCCGGCGCCAGGTCGCCGCGGAAGTACCAGTGCCGCCAGGTGTGGGAGGCGAAGGCGTGGCCCTCGGCGACGCGCGCCCGCCAGAACGGCGCCCAGGCATCGGAGAGGCTGCGTTCGCCTGTGTGCGTTGGCTCGTCGGCGACGAACAGCGTCGCCCGCACATCCTGACGGAGCAGGATCGCGGCGATCTGCTCCGCTTCGCGCCCCCAGCCGGTATCGATGGTCAGGAACACGCGTCCCCGCGACTGGGCGATCGCCGGCGCGGCAAGGGTCAGCGCGGCACCCGCGAGCAGCCCGCGCCTAGTCACCGCGCACCGGCTGCACGAACACGCCATGGGGCGAGCGGCCCACGCGGATGGTGTCGAAATCGCCGGTGCGGGGGTCGAGAATACCCACGCGCTGAACCCAGCGCAGCGTCACCCAGATGCGTCCCTCGGGGTCGAAGGCGATGCAGTCGGGACCGCCGGGGATCTCGTAGCTGCGCATGATCTCCAGCGTCTCGGGGTTGATCGCGATGATGCGGCTGTCGACCCGGCTGGTGCCGTAGATCACGGAGCCATCGGGCGAGGGAAACACGGTATGCGCGCCGCGCCCGATCGGGATCTGGCGTTCCACCTGCCGCGTCTCGGGGTTCAGCACGGCGAAATGGCTCTCGCCCATCACGCCCACGATCAGCCGGCCCCGATTCCAGGTGATGCCCGCAGGCTCGCGCCCCACCTCCGCCTGCCAGGCCGGCTGCCGGGTCGCGAGGTCGATGGCGATCACGCTACGCACGCCCTGCAGCGTCACGTAGGCGAAGCGGCTGTCGGGGTCGAAGGCGATGTGGCTCGGCTTGTCGCCCACACGAAGCCGCTGCAGCAGGCTCAGGTCGCGCGCATCGTAGATATCCACCTGGTCGCGGCGGAGGGATGCGACGACCAGGTACTTCCCGTCCGGCGTATAGGCGAGGTGGTAGGGGTTGGACACGCGCACGCGGCGCCGCACCTCGGCGGTCGCGGGGTCCATCACGTACAGCTCGTTGCCCCCGGAATCCGCGATCAGCAGGTCGCGCCCGTCCGGCGTCAGCGTCAGGTGGTGCGGTTCGCGCAGGGCGGGGATGCGGCGGATCTCGGTCCGCGTCACGCTGTCTATCAGCGAGATGGTCGCGTCGCCGGAATTCAACACATAGATCAGGTTCGCCTGCGCCCGCTGCGCGAAAAGGACGAAGCCGACCAGGAGAAG
The DNA here is from genome assembly GCA_040386655.1 of Pseudomonadota bacterium. Classification (GTDB taxonomy): domain Bacteria; phylum Pseudomonadota; class Alphaproteobacteria; order Acetobacterales; family Acetobacteraceae; genus Plastoroseomonas. The sequence goes on from JAZKFA010000113.1 coordinate 18,080, forward strand.
GGCGCGGGCGAAGGTCATTGAGGACGGGGAGATGCCCCCGCCTGACATGCCGCGCAAGGGGATTGTTGGTCCGTCTCGGCGCGGTCGCCTCAGGCGACGCGGTGCAGCAGCGGTGCCCCGTCACGCAGGCGGCGGCAATTCTCGGCCGCAAGCGCGAAGCTGCGGGCGAAAGTGCCCGTGGTCAGCCAGGCGACATGAGGCGTCAGCAGGACGTTCTCCAGCCGAAGCAAGGGGTTGGCGGCCGCCACCGGCTCCTCCTCGAACACATCGATGCCGGCGGCGGACAGGCGCCCATCCGTCAGGGCTGCAGCGAGGGGGGCGGTATCCACCAGCCCGCCCCGCGCAGTGTTGACCAGCACCGCGCCCGGCTTCATCCGCGCGATGGCGCCGGCATCGATCATGTGCGCCGTCGCGGGCGTGAGCGGCGCGTGCAGCGAGACGATGTCGGAGTCGCCAAGCAGCGCGGGAAGGGTGCGATACTCGCCGGGGAAATCGGGCTTGGCCGCCGTCGCGGTGTAGAACACCCGGCATCCAAGGGCTGCGAGCACCGGTGCCAGCGCACGGGGCACCGCCCCTGCGCCGACCAGCCCCACGGTCAACCCTCCGAGCTCGCGAAGCTGGTCCTGCACCGCCGAGGGCTGCGACCACCCTGCCCCCGCACGGGTCGCTGCATCGAATCGCGCCGCCTGGCGCAGCGCCCCGAGCATGAGAAGCAGCGTCATCTCGGCAACCGCGGGCGCATTGGTCCCCGGCAGGTTGCACACCGCGATACCGCGCGCGACGGCGGCCGGCACATCGATGGTGTTCACACCCACGCCAATCTTCTGGATCAGGCGCAGCTTCGGGGCGGCATCCATGTCGGCGGCGGTGACGGGCTTGAGCACATGCCACAGCGCCTCCGTCTCCGGCAGCAGGGCAGCGTAGGCAACATCATCGGCTTCCGCGCAGGTGGCGACCTCCACCCCGTCGAGTGCGGCGATCTGCGCTTGCAACGCAGGCCCCGCGGCGAAGCGGAAGAGAACCTTCATGGCAGAGAGCGCCCCATCATGGTCCCGCCCGCGAAGCGCGCGCGGGGACCCAGCACCTCCTCGATCCGCAGCGCCTCGTTCCACTTGGCCATGCGCTCCGACCGCGCGAAGGAGCCGACCTTGAGCTGCCCCACCCCCCAGCCGATGGCGAGATGGACAATGGTCACATCCTCCGTCTCACCCGAGCGCGCCGAGACGATGCCTGCATAGCCGACCTGCTTCGCCGCCTCCCACGCCGCGCGAGTCTCGGTCAGCGTGCCGCGCTGGTTCGGCTTGATCAGCACGGTGTTGGCCGCGCCGGCAGCGGCGGCGGCATGGATGCGCGCGGCCTCGGTCACCAGGAAGTCATCGCCCACCACCTGCATGCGCGCACCGACCGCGCGGGTGAAGGCCGCGAATCCCTCCGCGTCGTCCTCCGCCAGCGGGTCCTCGATGGAGGCGATGGGATAGTCCCGCAGCCAGCTGGTGAGCATGTCGATCATCCCGCCCGTATCCAGCGCGCGCGATTCCAGGCCGAGCGTGTAGCGCCCGCCCTTCCCGAACTCGCTGGCCGCGATGTCGAGCGCGATGGCGACATCGTCGCCGGGCTTGAAGCCGGCCGATTCGATGGCGCGGACCAGGGTCTCGATCGCTTCCTCGTTCGTGGCAAAGGCGGGCCACCAGCCGCCCTCGTCGGCCACGCCCTGCAGGCTGCCGCGCGCCTTCATCAG